>NZ_PZPL01000001.1:644669-967004 GCF_003044275.1 Rathayibacter caricis DSM 15933
CTCATCACCAGACTGGGTGCGAGCGCAATCCTGTACAACTCGGAAGCAACGGGAGACCTCGAAACGCAACTCGCGACCCTCCACCTCGGGGGAGTGAACGTCGTTCTCCACTTCGCCGGCGACCCGCTCGCACTAGCTCCGCTGGTCAAGCGCGGCGGGAAGTTCATCTCCACCATGGTTCAGAACCCAGCGGACGTCCCTGCACCGGGCGTAGAGGTCGTCTCGATCTACGCCTCACCGACAGCCGACACTCTCAGCCGCATTGCCCAGCGCCACGCGGAGGAGCACACCACGGTCACCGTCCAGCGTGTCTATGAGCTCGACCAGGCCGGTCGGGCGTTCGGCGACTTCGCCTCCGGCACTCTTGGCAAACTCGTCATCGCCATCGACTAGAACGCACTCGTCACGGGGGCTGAACGGCCCCCGCGACTGCTCGAAAGGCACCCTCATGGAACTCGGCGTCTTCTCGCTCTCCGACATCTACTCGAACGGTCCCGACACGGCGGCCAGCCGAACGAGGGACATCATCTCTTACGGCATCCTCGCCGAGCAGCACGGGCTCGACGTGTTCGGCATCGGCGAGCATCACACCCGGGCATTCGCCGTCTCGTCACCCGCGGTCGTGCATGCAGCGATCGCTCGAGCCACGAGCCGGATCACGCTGACAACGACTTCGACGCTGCTGCCCGTGCTGGATCCGGTGCGTCTGTACCAGGACTTCGCAACTCTCGACCTCATCAGCGACGGCCGCGCCGAAATCAGCGCCGGCCGCAGCGCATTCATTGAGCCCTTCACGCTCTTCGGCCAGGACATCGCTCAGTACGACGCGCTATTCGCTGAGAAGCTCGATCTCCTTCTGCGCCTGAGGGACGAGGACACCGTCACCTGGCAGGGCCACTTCCGCGCCCCTCTGCACGATGCTGAGGCCAACCCGCAACCCGTCGGTCCCCTGCCGATCTGGATCGCAGTCGGCGGCACACCGTCCTCCGTGCTCCGCGCCGGACGCCTCGGCCTCCCGATGATCCTCGGCCTGATCGGCGGGACTCTGGACCACGCGAAGCGCCTCGTCGATCTGTACCGCTCCGCTGGCCAGGATGCAGGCCACTCCGCCGAAACCCTCAAGGTCGGCATCAGCAGTCACTTCTACGTCGGAGCGACCCAGGAGCAAGCGCTCGAAGATTTCCATCCCTACTACCACCGCTACTTATCACCCGACACGAACGGCGGTCGAGGTTGGTACGTGGACCGCGCCCAGATGACTCAGGTCGCCGCCCGCCGCGGCGCTCTCATGGTCGGCGGTCCGGAGCAGATCGCGAGGAAGATCCTCGACCTTCGCAGCGAGCTCGGCGCAGACCGCTTCCTCGGACAAGTCGACCTCGGCGGCATACCCCAGCAGATGGTCTCCGACTCGATCGCCCGCTTCGGCGACATCGTCGCACCTGCCATCCGCCACGCCGTCACCGGCTAACCCCGATATCCGCCACGCCACCACCATCGCGCTCCCACCTCTCGGAAGGAACAACTCATGACAATTGCGATCATCGGCGCCACCGGCAGCTTCGGCGGCGACATCATCAACGCCCTCCTCGCACGCGGAGTCGATCCCCCTGAACTGCTCGCCCTAGGTCGAAACAGCAACCGCCTCGACGAACTCCAAAGCCGCGGTCTGAGGACCGCCGCCATCGACATCTCCGAGGAGACGGTCGCCGTGACCGCCCTCACCGGAGTCGACACGCTTCTTCTGATTTCCATCGGAGCTCCGGGTGAAGGCCTCGCCCTGCGCACTGCTGCCGTGAATGCCGCCAAGGTAGCAGGAGTCAAGCACCTGGTTTACACCTCCGCGCTACAGGCCTCGACCACGACCTTCGTTCTCGCCTCCGAACACGCTGCCACGGAGGAGGTCGTAATCGCCTCCGGTATCCCGCCGACATTCGTCCGCGTCGGCTGGTACACAGAGAATCTGCAGCAGGACTTCGAGAGCGCCCGCGCTAGCGAAGTCATTGCAAATAGCATCGGCGCCGGGCGCCTCGCGACCGCGCCACGCCGCGACATGGCAGAAGCAATCGCCGTCGTGCTGACCACCCCGGGTCAGGAAGGTTTGACATACGAGCTGTCGGGTGACGTCGCGTGGGATTACACCGAGTTCGCTGAGGCAGCGAAGGAGGTACTCGGTGCGCCAGTCCGCTACGACGCTCTCACTCCAGAGCAGGAGCGAGAGATGCTGACCGAAGCGGGCCTCGACGAGCAGACCGTCAGCTTCATCGGAATGCTGAACACCGGCCTGCGCGAGGGCACCCAGGCCTCAACCACCGGCGACCTCGCCCGGCTGATAGCCCGGCCGACGACAACGCTGGTTCAGTCCCTCCGCAACTGGAGGTGACAAGACCAGAGCGCTGCGCACTCAAAGACGGGAAGGGACGCGGGACGCGAAGCCGCGTCCCTCCCTCTATCTGATCGTTCCAGGAGGTGCCGGAACAACGACCGCCCGCACGGAACCATCCGCGCAAGCAGGTACGGCGTCACCCTCGTGCGCCTCGCTCACCGCCGAGCACGTGACCCGGGCAGCATGGCGCATTTGTATCGATCGGCAAACTGACATAATCTCAATTATGGGAGATGTCTCGTTGCGCGAGAGGGAAGGCGTGCCCGATTGGTCGTTCGTTGGAGCCCTGTGCAGTTCGTTGGAGCAAGGGCAAAGCGCCGAGGGGTAGCGCAAGGGTTGAAGCAGTTGTCCAACGGTCTGTCAGTCAGCTAGCAACGACCTCTTCATGCCCATCGGAACAAGCCAGCGCACCCTCCCCTGCACCCGAGGATTCCTCCGATGATCGATATTATGTCAGTTTGAGCTGAAGGGACGGTGTTTAAGCCGTCGACCCGGGTGCACCCCAAGACGTTCTGGCGGATCCTCCGGAAAGGGCCAGGTCGGCTTGCCGAGTGACAGTGGACGATGCGACCGTCGTTGTGGCTCGCTCAGCGTTCACTCTGCAGATCGAGTGAGGAAGTGGCGTATCGCTTCTGCGAAGTCCGGATCGAATCGGGCCCCGCTGTGACTACCGCCCACGAGAACCAACTCTGCTCGGCGGAGTGCCGAGGAGAGGACCTCAGGGCGTTGCGCGAGAACATCGTCAAGGCCCGCGATGACGAGCGTCGGCACTGTGATTTCTGCGAGCGGAGCGGGTTCGGGCCGCAGCGCCGCTGCTACTGCGCTGATCGCCTTGAGATCTGCGCCGGCGGAATATGCCTGAGTACGCCATGCGGCGAGTTCTGGATCGTCGATTTCTGACGCATCATCTGCACTGAAGGCCTCGGCCAAACCAGCCAGGTTGAGGACTCGGGTGTCCAGCCCATCCATCTCCACAATGCCGCTTCCCACTCCGCCAAGCACGAGCCGACTGACGCGCTGGCCGAGTTCTGCGCAGGCATGGAGAACGACGACCGCACCCAGCGAGTATCCGACCAGGCGGATCTCGACATCCGCCGCCACCTCGTCGAGGAGTTCGACGAGATCAGCGACCATGCGTGACAGTCCATAGGAAGAAATTTCATGCGGCGTATCGGAAGCGCCGTGGCCGCGTGCGTCGAGGGTGAGCACATGGTGTCCTGCGTCGATCAGCACTCCCAGCACGAGTGGGGTCTTCCACTCCGCGAGGCTGTCCGAGGTGAGGCCGTGATGCAGCACGGTGACCGGCCCGCCGCGGTCCCCCCACCGCCGGTAGGCGATCTTCACTCCGTCACTGGTTTCGAAGAACATCGATTCGGGCACGGCTGGGCTGGTCACTTAGTTCCCTCTCTGATGGTCTGGGTGCATTCGTCCCGGCCGCGCGGTCGTCGTGGACTGTCGCCGTGATCGTGGTATCCGGCGTTCGTGGGGAACCGACTGCAGCGCTCTATTGGTTCGAGAACGCTGCGTCGAACGCCGCGGTCGGCTTCGTCCAGAGCAGGGAGCGGATGTAGCCCACGGCCTCGGCCGCTCCGTGCAGGCGGTCCATGCCCGCGTCCTCCCACTCGATCGAGATCGGGCCGGAGTAGCCGATCGCCTCGAGCGCCCGGAACGCGTCCTCCCACGGCACGTCGCCGTGCCCGGTCGACACGAAGTCCCAGCCGCGCCGCGGGTCGCCCCACGGCAGGTGCGAGCCGAGCACGCCCGCGCGGCCGTTCTGCGGACGCATCCGCGTGTCCTTGCAGTCGACGTGGTAGATCCGGTCCTTGAAGTCCCAGAGGAACCCGACCGGGTCGATGTTCTGCCACATCATGTGCGACGGATCCCAGTTGAAGCCGAACGACTTCCGGTGGTCGATCGCCTCGAGCGTCCGCACGCTCGACCAGTAGTCGTAGGCGATCTCGGACGGGTGCACCTCGTGCGCGTAGACCACGCCCTGCGCGTCGAACTCGTCCAGGATCGGATTCCAGCGCGTCGCGAAGTCCTCGTAGCCCTCCTCGATCACCGAGGCGGGCACCGGCGGGAACTGCGCCACGTACGGCCAGATCTTGGATCCCGTGAACCCCACGACCACGTCGACGCCGAGCTTGCGGGCGACGCGGGCCGAGCGCTTCATGTCCTCCGCCGCCCGCTGCCGCACGCCCTCAGGGTCGCCGTCGCCCCACGTGTAGTCCCGGACGAGGGCCTTGTGGCGGAAGTCGATCGGGTCGTCGCAGACGGCCTGTCCGGTGAGGTGGTTCGAGATCGCGAAGACCTCGAGTCCGTGGCGGTCCAGGATCTCGAGCCGCGACGCGACGTACGAGTCGTCCTCGTCGGCGCGCCGGAGGTCGAGGTGGTCGCCGGAGGCGGCGATCTCGAGGCCGTCGTAGCCCCACTCGGAGGCCAGGCGCGCCACCTCCTCGAAGGGCAGGTCGGCCCACTGGCCGGTGAACAGGGTCACCGGGTGGGTGGCGGCGTAGGTCTTCTCACTCATGGTGGTGTCTCCTCGACTGGGTGTCAGAGCGCGTCGGGCACGGTGACCCAGGCGCCGGAGTCGGCCGCGTCGAGCACGGCCTGGGTGATGCGGGCGGCGCGGAGTCCGTCGTCGAACGTCGGCAGACCCTCGACCTCGGCTCCGGCGATCGCAGCGTAGGTGTCGCGGGCGAACGCGGTGAACGCGTCCTGATAGCCCATCGGATGCCCGCTGGGCACGATCGAGAGGCGGGCCGCGTCGGGAGCGAGGATCGCGCCGTCGCGCGGCACGAGCACCGCGCTGTCGCGGCGCCCGACCCAGAGTGTCTCGGGCAGCTCCTGCTCGAAGCGCAGCGACTCCTCGAGTCCCGACACCTCCAGCACGAGCTCGTTCCGGTGCCCGGCGGTGACCTGCGAGACGAGCAGGGTGCCGACGGCGCCACCCGCCAGACGGACGATCGCCCCGGCCACGTCCTCGGTCTCGACCGCGCGGCCGCCCCGCTCGGCGTGGATCGTGCTCGTGATCGCCGCGAGAGCCTCGATCCGCTCGCCCGTCACGAACTCGAGCAGGTCGACCAGGTGCGAGCCGATGTCGCCGAAGGCGCGCGAGCGCCCGCCGGCGGCCGGATCCACGCGCCAATTGTCCTCGGACGCGCCCAGCAGCCAGTCCTGCAGGTAGCTGCCGCGCACCGTGACCAGTCGACCGGTCTCTCCTGCAACGACCCGGGCGCGCGCCTCGCGCACCATCGGGTGGAACCGGTAGGCGAACGGCACCGTCGCGACGATCCCCGCGGCGGACGCGGCGCTGGCGAGCGACTCCGCCTCGGCCACCGTCGCGGCCAGCGGCTTCTCGCAGACCACGTGCTTCCCCGCTGCGATCGCAGCCAGGGCGAGCTCGGCGTGCGACGCGTTGGGCGTGCAGACGTGGATCACGTCGATGTCGTCGTCCTCGATCAGCGCCCGCGCGTCGGCGTAGGCGCGCTCGAAGCCGAGCTCGCCCGCCGCCTTCTCGCCCTTCTCGGGGCTGGAGGAGGCGACGCCGGCCAGGACCGCGCCGGCGCTCCGGGCCGCCCGGCTGTGCACGGCGGCCATGAACCCGCCGCCGAGCACGCCAACGCGCAGTGGCGCCGGTTGGCCAGCGCTGATCGGTTCAGTGGTCGTCGACCGGGCGTGAGAGGGCTCGGCGTGGCCGTGACCGGTCATGCGTTGTTGCCGGTGAGGTAGGCGTAGGAGGCGGTGAGCCCTTCGAAGATGTCGCCGGCGTAGGCATCGAATTCGACCACTGGGAGAGCTTGCGGTGCTGCGGCGAGCACTGCAGGAATGTTCATCGCACCTGACCCGACTGGCTGCTGCGCCAGGGTGTCCCTGGAGACGGGTCCGTCCTTGACGTGAAGGAAGCGGACCTTCTCGCCGAGCCGGCCGAGTACCTCGATGGGGTCGTCGCCGCCGACGGCGGCCCAGTAGGTGTCGAGCTCGAGCAGCATGCGCGGGTCGAGCAGGCTTGCAAGGTGCTCGTAGGCGCTCAGCCTGTTGACGCGGTTCTCGAACTCGAACCAATGGTTGTGGTACCCGAGCGTCAGTCCGCGTGTCTCGGCGGAGTCGACCAGGGCGTTCAGCTCGTCGGCGATCGCCTTGACGTCGTCGGCACTGGTCCAGCGGGCAGCGTCGACGTGGGGGTCGATGACGGTCTGCACGCCGAGCGAGGCGGCGATGTCGAGGATCTCGTCGACGGAGGTGCCCTCTTGCGGGCCAAGCAGCCGCGCGTGGGCGCTGGGAGCTGTCAGCCCGCTCGCGGAAAGCGCCGCGCGGTAGTCCTCGGCGAGGGTCACGAAGTCGAACAGCTCGACCTTCGCGAAGCCGATGCCGGCGAGGCGGTCGAGAGTGGCGGGCAGGTCGGCGGCGAGGGGCTCGCGGACCGAGTAGAGCTGGACAGAGAGGTCTGTGGGTGAGGCCACCGGAGTGCTCCTTGAATTGGCGTAGGGCGGGTAGTGCATCCCCCTCGTCATCGAAACCGGCCTGACGTCGGTTCAAGTGCGGGCGGGTAGTTGCAAGTGGTCGAAGTGCTGACCGCGCCGAGGACGCAGGCACCTTGTGGGCGCCTGCGTCCTCGACGGCTATGTGCTGGTCAGTGGTGCTGTGTCACTGGCGGCGGGCTGAGGCGTACATGTCCCACGCGGCGAGGGCTCGGGAGTAGTAGGCCGCTCGGTAGGTGGTGGTGTCGTAGCCGTTCCACGCCTCGGGGGTGTTGAAGGCGAAAGCACCTTCCGCGGCCGCGTCGGGGCTGTAGATCTGGTGGACGACGCCGTCTGCGAGCGTGTTGCCCTTGGTGACCAGGTCGGGGAGTCCGAGCCGTCGGCCCTCGCGGATGAGTGTTCCGGCGAATTCGAAGTTCGTTCCAGTCCAGACTTCCGCTGCCTGGAAGCCGGCTTCTCGCGGACGGTTGGGGATGTATCCGTAGGGCTTTCCTCCGATCGGCACGAGGTTCGGCGCGCCGAGCAGCTGCCCGGAGGAGTCCTTGACCTGCGCGAGCTGGTCGAAGGCGGTGGTGAGGTGCGTGCCCACTCGGTCGCGGGGGTTCACGTCGGGGAGCTTGAGCTGCTCGGCGACGTGCTGGGGCCAGAGGGCGTCGACGAAGACGTCGGTGGCTCGCTCTCCGGCGTCGGTGAAGGAGTAGTAGCTCCCGGTCCAGAACGCCTTGTCGTAGGCGGCCCGTGATGCGACTGCTGTCTGCTTGAGGGCGCCGACGTCGACACCAGCTGCTTCGGGGATCCCGAGGCGCTGGGCGTCCTTCGTCGCGGCCGCCATGATCTCGGTGCCGAGGATGTAGAGGCCCGAGTTGTAGACGCCGTGCACTCCCCCGGACTGCCCCATGATGTCGTACGTGCTGGCGAAGACGGCGGCCTCGGTCGGGAGGGTGTCACCTGCGGGGATCCGCGGCTGGACGTCGTTCTGCCAGAGGCGCAGCATCGCCGGGTAGGCGTCCCGCAGCAGGGACTTGTCCCCGGTGCTCTGGTAGGTGGCGTACGCACGGATGAGGTACTTGATGGGGCGGTCGAAGAACGTCGATTCGGGAGCGGCGGGAGCAGCGGACTTCTCCCAGAGGAGCCACGGCGCTTCGAGCTGCCACCAGATGTAGCCCTCGACAGGCGGGTTGAACCCGGGGCTGCCGGGCACCAATCCGTTCGGGTCCTGGTTGATCATGTCGGAGGTGGCGCGGACCCAGGAGGCTTCGGTCGAGGGGAACAGCTCGCGGAGCGCGATCGCCATCTGGCCCTGAACGTCGGTCTCTCCGGCGTCAGCCCAGCCGCCTCCGGTGAGGCTGTGGAACAGGTGCGTGCCGGGCTTCGAACCTGGTCTGGGCTGATCCGTCTTGTAGGGACTGGAGACGAGTCCCGACTCCCAGAAGGAGCCGTTGAAGGGGAGCTGGCCGAGTTCGTTCAGCGCGGCCATGCGGATGGAGGGCGAGATCGAAGGATCGGTCGCCACGGGCGCCCACCAGCGGGCGACGTTCAGGGCGGCCTTGTTAGCTCGCGTGAGGTTGCGCGTTGCGATCTCGAACCCCTGGTTGCCGGGGTAGCTGCCCGCGATGTAGTTGTTCTGCTCGTCCTCGCGTCCTCCGTAGAAGGAGGTGTAGCGGCGCATCCAGGAGGTGTCGCTCTCGGTGCCGAACGTGATCTGCGGGAAGTCCCAGGCGAGGATGTAGCGGACGACCTTCTTCTCGTGGGCGCGCAGGTTCATGTCGACCGCGAGGGCGCTGGCGGAGTTGCTGCTGTCGAGGGCGCTGTCGGGCAGGCGTCCGGTGTCGCTGAACGGTGCGTAGATGTCGGAGCCGTCGCCGTCGGCGTTCCAGGACGTCGCGTAGCTGACGTTCTGGCCGGGCTCGGCGCGGACGGCGGTGGTCCACTCGCTGTTCTGAGAGTCTGCGGTGTTCTCGGGGCTGGAGGCGCCGAGGGTGATGCCGGTGACCTTGTTGCTGCGATCCTCCGACTTCTCACTCGTGAAGCCGGTGCGCACGCTCGGCACGCCGCTCGGGGTGTTCTGGACGGTGCTGGCGACGTGGGCGGGAGCGTTGGGGAAGGTGAACATCGTCGACACCTTCGTGCTCTTGCTCGTCTCGTTCGTGAGCTCGACGTCGAAGTAGGCCACCGGCTGCGACGAGGACTCGTCGTCACCGGCCACGATCGGCGTCCAGAACGTCGTCGACACCTTGGTGGAGGGCACCGGGTCGTCGTAGTCCATCCGTCCGAAGGGGTACAGCGCGCTGTAGGTGCCGCTGCCTTCCTCGAGGGTCGACCAGGCGGGGAGGACGGAGCCGAACTCGTCGGTGTTCACGGCGAGGGTCTTCGTGGTCGGGGCCTGGCCCGACTGCTGCTCCCGGACATGGATGGCGGCCTGGGAGAGGATGCGGTTCTCGTAGTTCGTGTTGGAGGAGCCGCCCATGTTCCAGGGACCGAAGGTGCCGGCCTGATTGATCATGAACGAGCCGGCTCCGAGCCCGCCGAGCGGGATCCCGAGGCCGTTCTGCGCGATCGGGTTGCCCAGCTGGTAGGGCGAGGTGTTGGGGGCGGTGGTGTCTCCCGCGCACAGCTGCCAGTCCTGGGGGCTGCAGGGAGTGCCTCCGATGTCGCCGAGGGGCCTCTGGTAGGCGGCGTCGCGCAGCGCCGCGAGGCGGGCCGCGAGGACGCCGCTCACCGACGAAGGCGCGGCCTGAGCCGGCGAGAGCGGTGTGACGGCGAAGGCTGCGGCGACAGCGACAGCCACGACGGCGAGACCGCGGCGTCTTCCGCGGATCTGTGGGGTGGTGGGCGATTTCATCGGACTGATGACTCACTTTCGGTCGGCACTGACCTTGCCTTTCGAATCACCTACAGCGTTCTGACGCTGTGGCGGGCGGTGCACCAGCACAGACGGCCGGCGGCCCTCATCGCTGAGAGTTGTACACGTCGCCTCGAAAGTTAACCGAGCGGTTCGGTTTCGCCAAACATAAACGGTCGTTCGTTCTTCGGCAAGAGGCAAACGGCAGAAGAAAAAAGATGTCGCGAGCATTCGCGTCGGAGGCGCGACGGAGCTCCAGACAGGCGGCCAGAACGTCCGCGAGCAGCATCGATAAGACTCGAAGAAGAGGCCTTCCACCGCGCGAGGGTGTCGAAGGCCCAGACGGCAACAGGACGAGGGGATCGAGCGGTTCTGCTCGATCCCCTCGTCCTGAGGTGGTCGTCGTGACGTGCAGCGCGACCGGCGGGTGCGCTGCGAGTGGATCAGCGGCCCGCGAGCGAGCCGCCGATCCCGCCGACGGAGAAGTACCTGTTCAGGAAGGCGAACATGATGACCGGCGGGAGCATCATGACGACGGCGACCGCCATGACGGAACCCCAGTCGGTCGCGTTCTGCTGGAAGAACGACTGCACGCCCATCGGCAGGGTGAAGGTGTCGGTCGAGCGCAGGAAGACGATCGCGACGAGGTAGTCGTTCCAGGCGAGCAGGAACGTGAAGATCGCGGTCGAAAGGATCCCGGGCAGGGAGTTGCGGAGGACGACGCGGATGAAGCCGCCGAAGACGGAGGCGCCATCGATCCACGCCGCCTCTTCGAGTGACATGGGGATGGTGTCGAAGTAGGCCGCCATCATCCACGTGGCGACCGACATGGCCGAGCCGACGTAGATGATCGTGATGCCGACGAGGTTGTCGACGAGGCCGAAGTTCGCGAACAGGATGAACAGCGGCACCACGGAGGTGATGACCGGCAGTGACTGCACGACGAACAGCAGCAGCGAGTATCCCGAGACGAGCTTGTTGCGGCCGCGCGAGAGCACGTAGCCGGCCGGAGCTGCGACCGCGACCGAGATCAGCACCGACGCCAGCGTCACAGCGACCGAGTTGCCCAGCCAGGTGAGGGTGGCGGTCGTGGTGAAGATGTAGCTGAAGTTCTCGAGCGTGAACTCGGTTCCACTGGAGTAGGTACCCGGTCGGACGGAGAGAACCAAAGTCACGAGGATCGGGATGAGGACGATCGCCGTGACCACGACCAGCAGTGCGAACCGTCCCCACTTCCCGCGTTCTCCCTGCGCGACGGCAGCCTTCTGTCGAGGCGCGGGCGTCGGCGCTGCTCGCACGTTCTCGTGCAGGATCGACGTGCTCATTCGATGGCCGACTTTCTGATCTGGCGGTAGAGGACCACGGACACGATGACGAGGGTGATCGTCATCAGGAAGGCGATCGCGACTCCGGGTCCCGTCTGGAAGTCCTGGAAGACCCGCCGGTAGGCGAGCACGACGAGCGAGGTCGTCGCGTCGACCGGACCGCCGCCGGTGAGCAGGTAGATGCTCGGGAAGTCGTTGACGCAGAAGATCGTCATGAGAATCCACGAGATGTAGGTCGACCGCGCAATCAGCGGAAGCGTCATCAGCCGGAACTGCTGCCACTTTGAAGCCCCGTCCATGCCGGACGCCTCATAGACGTTCTCGTCCACGGCCGCCAGCGACGCGGAGGTCATCAGCATCATGAACGGGAACGACACCCACACCTTGAAGACGCACACCATGACCGCCGCCAGAGTGGGATCGGCGAGGAAGAGAGGCGTGCCCCAGCCGAGCGACTCGAACATGGCGGGGACCGGGGAGTCGGGGGTCGCGACCAGGTAGTTCCAGGCCGTCGTCGAGACGACCACCGGGATGATCCACGGGAGCAGGAGCAGGACCTTGAAGGTGCCGGCGGCAGGGACCTTGCTGCGCAGCAGCAGAGCGAGCGCGAGCCCGATGATCCATGATCCGAAGACCCCGACCACGGTGAAGACGACAGTGAAGCCGGCCGCCTTCCAGAACGTCGGCGCCTGGAGGACGTCGGTGAAGTTGCTGAGGCCGACGAAGTCACCCGTGGCGATCAGGGATCCGTTGTGCACGGACTGGACTCCGGCGTAGATGACGGGGTAGGCGTTGATCAGCAGGAGCAGGAACACCGAGGGTGCAACCAGGAGCACCAGGGTGAGTGCTCCGCGGGAGCGGCGGCGCCGCGGGCGGAGGGGCTGGGAGGCCCCTCGCCCGCTCGCGCCGACGCCGGTCGCCGCTCGTTTGAGCGACGACGTGACGCTGGTGGATGTCATCGAGATCGCCTACAGCTCGCCGAGCGAGGTACCCAGCGCTTCGAGGGCGACCTTGGGGTCGGTCTGGCCGGCGAGCATGGTCTGCGCGAAGGCGCGCAGACCCTGACCGCCGTCGATGGAGGCGAGTCGCGCGTCGACGAACGAGGACCGGGCGGCGTAGGTCTTGGCGACCGGCTGCCAGGTGTTGATGATCTTCGTCTTCTCGGTGTCGGCCTGGAACTCCGGCAGCGCGGTGAGCGACTTGAGGATGGGCAGGTTGGACTGGAGGTTCTGCTGGAACAGGGGGGTCATGTTCTTGATCCAGTAGGTGAGGAACTCCTCCGATCCCTCCTGAGAGGGCGTGTTCTTGTACATCATCAGGTTGTTCACGAACTGCAGCGTGCCCTGCTCGCCGCTGGGCGAGGCCATCGGCTCGGCGACGAAGACGTCGGCGTTGGTGTCGCCGAGGGTCGCGTTGAGCCCCGGGGTGTTGATGCCCATCGCGATCGTCCCGTTGGCCCACTGCGCCGTCAGGTTGTCGGTCGAGTAGCTCGGCGAGGCGGGGTCGATGATGCCCTCCTGCGCGAGCTGGCGGACGAACTCCATCGCCTCGATGTTGCGCTCGTTGACGACGTCGAGCTCGCCGTCGGGGTTGTAGAGGCCGCCGCCGTTGTTGATCATCATCACGAGCATGCTGTGCAGGCCGATGTTGTTGTTCGCGCCGGCTCCGCTGCCGAAGGCGAAGAGCCCCTTCGCCTTGAGCGCCCGGGCGACGGTGAAGTACTCGTCCCACGTCGTCGGGACGGTCAGGCCGTTCTCGTCGAAGATGCGCTTGTTGTACCACCACACGCGCATGTCGAGCGCGGAGGGGATCGCCGCGTAACCCTCGGGAGTCTTCAGGCTCTCCACGGTGCCGGGGAGGAAGTCGTCGTAGGTGCCGTCAGCCTTGAACTTCTCGAGGAGGTCATCGGCGTACGCGATGGCGCCCTGCTCGGCGAACTGGAACGCCTGGAAGCCGCCTCCCGTGGACACCGCCGGGCCGGTCTTGGAGGCGATGGCCGAGGAGAAGGTCTGGGAGAAGTTCGACCACTGGATGACCTGGTACTCGGCGGCCGGCAGGGAGCTGCTCGGCTTGTAGGCCTCGGTCAGCTTCTGGGCGGCCGTGCTGTACTCGGCCGGACCCCAGGGCATGTCCCAGAACTTGAGGGCGCCGGAGGACGAGCCGCCGCCACCGGAGGAGCACGCGGCGAGGGTCGCCAGCGCTGCAGCGCCACCAGCGACGCCGAGGAAGCCGCGGCGAGAGAAGGCCGAGCTCTGGAAGATGTGTGTTTGCGTCATTGCAATGTCTCCTTAATGAGGTGAGGGAAGGAAGCTGTGGAGCAGGTCGGGTCAGTGATGAAGCGGAGCGAGGGAGGCGACGATGCCGATGTCGCGCTCGAAATCTTCGAGGTCAGAGGAGGACCTCTCGGAATTCACGAGATCGATCAGGCGTCGCCAGTTGTGTCGGTGCGACGTCTCGAAGCGGGTCGGGAGGAGGGTCTCCCCCGATGCTGTGGTGACTGTCATCCGCAGCGGCCTAGCAGCTACTGGAGAAGGGATCAGGGCATCGATGATCGAGTCCGAGCCCACGGCACGCAGGGACGCCGACCGCGGTAAGGCGTCGGTCACGGTCGCGGTGAGGAGGACGGCACGGCCGCTGTGCAGCCGTCCACGCACCGTGTACCCGTGGGTCGAGCGGAGAACGAGAGCTGCCGAGTCGACAGCCGAGTCGACAGCACGGACGAGCGCGAGCTGATCGAGCAGAGTCTCCTGAAGATCAGCACCGGTCGGTACGACAACCCGTACTTCGAGTAGCGCGCGCGCGTCGAAGCCGGTGAGCTCGGCCTTGACGTTGTCGAGTCCCGGATTTCCCGCGAAAGAGCGATCGAGGACGACAGGCAGATCGAAGTTCGAGAGCCCGCGGAATTCAGGCGCGAGAGGTCCGACGACGAGTACTCCTCGGGCGCCGGCGTCGCGAGCGCGAAGCACCTCGTCGTTCCAACCGGGTGCGCCATCCACTGCGATGAGGTCGACGAATCCCCGGCCGAACGTCAGCGAGACGGGAAGCGAGGAGACGATCGCATCGACCGCTCCCGCCTGGCGTGCAACACCGGTGGTAGCGAGGCTCAGGGCGCTCATGCGAGAACTCCCTCGCTCGCGCGCACACGATCCCCCGAATGGCGGGCGATCTCCAAGGCGAAGCGGAGGTCGTCGATCAGCACCTTCGATGAGATCCGAGGCGCGGACCCGTCGACAGCGAGCGCGATCTCGCGCCACTCCCCCTCGTAGCCGTTGTAGTCGGCCGGAAGGAATGTCTGAACGACACCGCCCCAGGTGAGGGACGCCGTCCCCGAACCTGCCTGAACGTAGGAGGGAGTGAATTCGATGTCGGCGATCTTGTCGTTGCCGATCGCGGTGAGACGCCAGTTCGGAGCCCAGTTCTCACCCATCAGGGCGTGCAGCTCGATCTGAACCGATCCAGCCGACAGCACGATGAGGTAGCCGAACGGCTCGAGCATCTCTGCCGAATGGACCTGGATCTGGTCCCATCCCGGTCCGATCAGCGCACGGATCAGAGGGAGGTCGTGGATCGCGAGACCCATCACCCCGCCGATCACCGCTTCGGCCGCTTCCTCGAGGCTGCCGATGGGAGGCCGCTCCCCTTCCGCGGGGCGTCCCTCCACCTCGGTGGCGAAGTCTTCGAAGCGGGGGTTGGGCGGCAGGACGATCGAGGAGCGGATCGTGTGGACGTCGCCGGCGGCGACACGATCGGAAATGGCGAGCCAAGCGGGATCGTAAGCATGCATGGCACCGACCAGGATCGGCACACCCGTCTCGGCGCTCACGGCTGCGATCTGCTCGGCTTCTTCGGTGGTCATCGCGAACGGCTTCTCGCACAAGACGGCCTTCTTGCCGGCGCGGCAGGCGGCGATGACCTGCTCCGCGTGGAAGCGGTGCGGGGAGCAGATGGCGACGACCTCGACCGCGGGATCAGTCAGGAGCTGCTCCACGTCAGTTGTCCACGCCGCACCGACCCGTGCCGCGACGGACTGAGCGACCTCGGGGCTCACATCCATGATCCGGACGACCTTGAACGTGTCAGTGAGCCGAGCGAGCGCGGGCAAATGGATGGCCTGCGTCACTGGGCCGGCTCCAAGGATGCCGACCCCGATCATGCGAGCGTCCGACGGAAAGATCCGCGTCGGAGACGAGCGAGCAGTGTGCTCGGCGATCCCGGCACGGTGGTGGGGCTCAGCATCAGTTCTCCTCATCATCGAGTGACCGCGCCAAACGTGACCGGCCGGTCGTATTTCCCTGAAACATACACGCGCGTTCAGGTTTAAGCAACGGCCAGATAGAATCACGTTGGAGGCAGCGGATGACAGTGCACGAGGATCGAGCAACGAAGCCGAGGGGTCCTTACAAGAACGGGCTCAAACGTCGGCGCGAGATCGTCGAGGCCGCCACCGTCGTCTTCGGCCAGTACGGCTACCACGGCGGTTCACTGCGGACCATCGCAGAGATGGTCGGGACGACGCCAGCGACCCTGGTCAGCTACTTCACCAGCAAGGAACTGCTGCTGGTCGCCGTCCTCGAGCATTGGAACGTCGTCAGCTCGCAGTCCGAGGGTGAGCAGGGGCTCGATTACTTCCGCGCCAACATCCCGCTCATGCGCTACCACGTCGCACACCCCGGCCTGATTCAGCTCTTCCTCACGATGTCCACCGAGGCAACTCAGGAAGACCACCCGGCGCGATCGTTCATCCGGGCGCGTCAGCAGCGAACGCACCGCATCATGCTGCGCGAGCTCCAGCGAGTCGTAGACGACGGCACCATCGCTCCCCTGCCGCCCGAGCTCATCGAGCGCGAGGTCAGACTGATGATCGGCGTCCTCGACGGCGTTGAGCTCGGCTGGCTGACGGACTCGGGGATCGATCTTGAGGGAGTCGTCCGTCATCACATCGACGAGGCAATCGCTCGATGGAGCGGCCGAACGGTTGCGGTCGTCCGCGAAGAGACCGATGCCTACCTGGCGCGGAGAGTTGTCCGTGCGCCGGGTGCGGTTGCGCGCTCCTGACGAGGGGAGGCTCTCGCGCGCGTCCTCGGCCCGGTCAGCTCAGGTGCCGTGCGAGGGGACTGTTGTCGACGTAGATGCGCTGGTCGGTGAACTTGTCGTCTCGTATGGTGAAGATCGAGCACGCGGTGACGATCTTCTCGGTGCCGTCGTGAAACCGCCACACGCTGTCGACCTCGAAGATGACGACGCCGTCCTCCTCCTGCCAGACGTTGATCAGCGGGTGTGCGAGCGAGTCGACCAGGTCGAGGGTGTCAGTCATCTGCTGCTGGACCGCGGCGCGGCCAGTGACGACGGGTGCGTTGGCGAAGGTCAAGGTGATGTCCTCGGCGTAGTAAGCGCCGAAGCGGGCGCTGTCCTTCGCTTCCATGGCAGCGAAGTAATCGGTGAGCAAGTCGATGGTGTGCTGGCCGGCGCGGGGCATGGCGGGTCGTCCTCAGGGTCGGTGATGGGCGATGGTGGTCGAGTCGCTCAGGCGGGACCGCCGCCGGCGCGATGCAGGAATGCGGGGGCCTGGTCGGCGAGGGCCGTGAGTGCGTCGAGCTGGTCGGTGTCGAGTTCGATGTCTGCTGCGGTGGCATTCGCGCGGAGTTCGCCGGAACTCTCGGGACCGATGATGACCGAGGCGACGGCGGGCCGAGACAGCAGCCAAGCGAGGGACGCCTGGTAGGGCTGCAGTCCCCAGGAGCGGCCGAGTCGATCGACCTCGCGGGCGATCGCTATCTCCGAATCGGTGAAACCGGCCTGCCCGAACCGTTCGTCGCCGGAGATGTTGCGGTCGAGGATGGCCAGGTCAGCGAGAAGCCCGCCGTGCAATGGCGCGTACGGAACGAGGGAGACCCCGAAACGCTCGCACGCGGCGGAGAGTTCGCGTTCTGCGGCACGGTCGATGAGGTTGTACTTGACCTCCGCGGAGACGGGACCGTGGAAGCGTCGATCGTGCGCGATCCACAGCGCGTGTACGAGCTGCCAGGCGGGGTGGTTCGACAGGCCGAAGGAGCGGATCTTGCCCTGACGGATCAGATCGTCGTAGACGGCGAGCGTCTCCTCGAGGGGAGTGTCGGGGTCGGGGTCGTGGGCGTAATAGAGATCGATGTAGTCGGTCTCGAGGCGTCGGAGGCTGGTCTCGACCTGCCGGACGATGTGTCGCCGCGACAGGCCTCGCTGATTGATGTCGTGTCCGACGATGCCGTTGGACTTGGTGGCGATGACCATCTCGTCGCGGCGCCCGCGCAACGCACGCCCGAGAATCTGCTCGGCGGGCTCCCGGTCCGAGGCGGCGGGTGCGCCGGGCCGATCGAAGACAGGCATGTTGCCGTAGACGTCGGCGGTGTCGATGAAGTTGACTCCGAGGTCCCGCGCGGCGCCGACGATGTCATCGACCGCATCGGCAAGGGGGGCGACGCCGAAGGTGGCAGTGCCGAGGCAGATCCGGGAGACCTTGATCCCGGTTCGCCCAAGAACGGAATACCTCATCGAGCGCTCGCTTTCCGGGCTCACTGCGGCCCCTGGGTGCTGAGCCATCGCGATCCGATGGACCTGCGCCGGGCTCGTTCGTGCTGCGACGCTAACGGCAGCGCTGGCGAAGAAGCGATGCCCTCTCAGGGCACCGATAGGAACGGTGGCCGGCGGAAGCATGGGCTCATGTCACGCATTCTGGTCACAGGTTCCACTGACGGGTTGGGGCGGGCGACCGCCGAGAGTCTGCTCCGCAACGGACACGACGTGATCGTTCACGCCCGCTCGTCTCGGCGTGCGGAGTCGGTGGCCGATCTCGTCGATCAGGGCGCGGGGTTGATCATCGCCGACCTCGCAGTTCACGATCAGGTCATCGCCGCGGCTCAGCAGCTCGAGGGCGGGTCCCCCATCGATGCGGTCGTGCACAACGCCGGCGTCATCTCGGGTGCTTCGGTGATCCCGGTGAACGTGGTGGCGCCGTACCTCTTCGCGGCGCTGCTGAGCCGCCCAGTGCGGCACGTATTCCTCAGCAGCAGCATGCACCGTAGCGGCTCCCCAGGCCTGGGCGCCGTCGATTGGTCGGGCCGGACGTCCTCGAGCAGCTACTCCGACAGCAAGCTCTTCGTCACCGCTCTCTCCTGCGCTCTCGCGGCGCAATGGCCCCAGGTGCGGTCGAACGCGGTGGACCCGGGCTGGGTGGCGACGAAGATGGGCGGCGCGGGCGCGCCCGACGACTTCACGCTCGGCCACCAGACCCAGGAATGGCTCGTCACCGACCCCGACACTACGGTCAGCGGCGGGTACTGGTTCCATCGACACCAGCAGGCTCCGCACCCGTCGGCGACCGACTCGGGGTTCCAGGCCGAGTTGTTGCGCACGCTGAGCGCGGCGACGGGTGTGCACTTACCGCGACGCTGATCACTCCAGATCCGCGGGGACCACTCCGGGAGCCGCCGCCCACGAGGCCAGCAGCGCGAGCCGTTCAGCGGTGACCGTGCCCGGTTCTGCGGTGTAGACCATGAGCACGGTGCCGGGGTCGGCGGTGATCATCAGCTCCTCGTAGGAGAGCATCAGCTCGCCGACCTCCGGATGGTGGAAGCGCTTGGTTCCGGAGCCGTGCTGTCGGACGTCGTGTGCGCTCCACAGCCGCCGGAACACGTCGCTGCGGGTGGAGAGCTCGCCGACGAGTTCCTGCATCTCGGGGTCGTGCGGGTCGCGACCTGCCTCGGCGCGCATCACCGCGACGCACATCTCGGAGAAGAGATCCCAGTCGGGGTAGAAGTCCCGGGACGCCGGGTCGAGGAACTGGAATCGGGCAAGGTTCGCGGTTCCCGTGCCGTCGCCGAGCACCGGCGTGTAGAACGCTTTCGCGAGTTCGTTGGCGGCGAGGAGGTTCTGACGCTGGTCGCGGACGACGGCGATGCCGTCGTGGATGACGCCGAGCACCTGGCGAAGGCTCTGCCGCTGCAAGGCTCGGGATGAGCGGCGGCCTCGCGGGCGGGCGGCGAGGGTGTTCCCGTCCGCGGCGCGGGCGAGGTCGAACAGGTGGCTGCGCTCCGGCTCGGTGAACTGGAGCGCTCTCGCGATCGCCTCCAGCACGGCCGAGGACGCCCCGGCGATCTGGCCGCGTTCGATGCGTCCGTAGTACTCCACGCTGAGACCGGCGAGGGTCGCGACTTCACTGCGCCGAAGTCCGGCTACTCGGCGGCGGCCGCCGCCAGGAAGCCCGGCCTGCTCCGGCGTGAGCCGCGCCCGCCGGGTGATCAGGAACTCGCGCACTTCCGCCCTGTTATCCATGCCGCCAGCGTAGGTCTGCCGTGCAACTGCTATCCGTGCCCTCTCAGGGCACGTTCCAGGAGGGACTCCCTTCCAGCGCCAGGGTGCCGTTGAGTGGATTACCGGTCGTCCCCACCCCCCCCTCTTATCCTTCAGGAATTCACAGTGCCGCTCCCCCGGCTGACCTACCCGCTCACTGCGGGGACGTTCCTCATGGGGACCACCGAGTTCGTCATCGCGGGTCTGCTCCCCGACTTGGCACGCACCTTCGGCATCCCAGTCGGACACGCGGGCCTGGCGATCACCGCCTTCGCTATCGGAATGGTCATCGGCCCGCCCGTCATCACCCTCGCGACCTTGCGTGTCTCCCGCCGGACAGTACTCATCTCGGCGTTACTGGTCTTCGCTCTCGGACAGGTTCTCGCCGCGACGACACCCTGGTTCGGCGTGTTCCTCGTCGCACGCTTCGTGACCGCCCTCGCCACCGGTGCCTTCTGGGCCGTCGCATCCGTCGTCGCTGCACGCGCCGCAGGGCCCTCAAGCGCCGCAAGAGCACTCGGCATCGTCATGGGTGGAGGCAACATCGCCACCGTCCTGGGAGTACCCCTCGGAGCCGTCGCGGGATTCCTGGTCGGCTGGCAGGTCGTCTTCTGGGCTCTCGCCGCCGCCGCAGTGCTCCTCGTCGTCCCGGTCTGGCGGTCCGTGGAACCGACGGCCGAGACAGCACAGGTGTCCCTGAGGGCAGAGCTTCGGGGCCTCCGATCCGCGCAGCTGTGGCTCGTCCTCGCAACGTGTGCGTGCATCACCGCAGGCGTCCTCTCCACCTACGGGTACATCAGCCCGCTACTCACCGAGAGAGCCGGTCTGCCGGAGGCGGCCATCCCGATCGCGCTCGTCGTCTTCGGCGTCGGTTCCGTCATCGGCAGTCTCGTCGGAGGCCGCCTCGGCGACCACCGACCCCTCAGCACCGCCTTCGCCGTCGGAGTCCTCACCCTCGCCGCAACAATCGCCATCGCCCTCACCTCGACCAGTGCCGTCAGCGTCCTCCTCTGCTTCGGAGTGCTGGGCCTGGTCGGACTCTCTGCGAACCCGATCCTCGTCGCCCTCGCAACCAACCTCGGCGGAGACGCCCCGAACCTCACCACAGCCATGCCGACGTCCACCTTCAACCTCGGAACCGCAATCGGCACTGGCATCGCCGCAACTTCCCTGAGCGGCCCTCTTGGTCCGTCAGGGCCCGTCAGCGTCGGCATCGCCGCCGGCGTGCTGATGTTCCTTCCACTCACGGTTCTCGCTCTCCGAACCCGCACGCACACCACGACCAGAACGCACCTCCCAGCGACAAAGGAACCCGTCCGGTGACGGCACAGCACATCGACCATCCCCGCAGGATCAAGCCCCCGTCTGCACCGCGCACCCCGACCGGAAAGAGCATCTCGTGACCGAACAACCACGACAGGTCGGCGGCGGCCGCCGCACCCTCGGCGACTTCTCGCCCAAACTCGCCGCCCTCACCGACGACGTCCTCTTCGACGATCTCTGGAACAGGCGAGAGCTATCCGCTCGAGACCGAAGCCTCATCACCGTCGCCGTCCTCACCGCCGGCGGTGACCTCGACCAGCTGCGCTTCCACCTCGGCCGCGCCATCGAGAACGGCGTCACCTCCGACGAGCTGATCGAAGCGATCACCCACGTGACGTTCTACGCGGGCTGGCCGAAGGGAATGGGCGCCATGACCGTCGCTAAGGAAGTTCTCGCTCCACAGACGGAGGAACAAAAGTGAACATCGAACCGTCCCCTCCCACCATCAAGAACCCCCCCCGGAGCAGTTCGCTGGTGACGTGCGGCTCGACATGATCGCCATCCCCCACGAGGACTCCCAGCACATGACCGTCGGACTCGTCCGCTTCGCCCCCGGCGCCCGAACTGCCTGGCACTCGCACGAACGAGGCCAGTACCTCCGCGTCACTCAGGGCATCGGACGCTTCGGCACGCGAGACGGACAGATCATCGAGGTGCACCCCGGGCAGACGCTCTACACACCACCCGGGCAGCAGCACTGGCACGCCGCCGCTCCCGGCGCGTTCATGGAGCACATCGCCATGACCGAGAACGGAGACGACGCGTCCTCCACCACCACCTGGTTCGAGCACATCACCGACGCTCACTACGACGGCGCATGACCGAGACGACGGCGCCATCGAACTGGCCGTCGGCGGTCCTGGCCGCGATCGCCGAGAGCGACGACCTCCATGTGTCGCCTCTCCGGGACGACGGCATCACACACGGCACCCCGACGTGGATCTGGTCGGTCGTCATCGACGGCAGCCTCTACGTCCGCCCCTGGAACGGGCGCCGTTCACGGTGGTACCGAGCCGCCGTCACTCAACAGGCCGGCCGGATCCGCGCTGCAGGCACCGAACACGAGGTGCGATTCGAGCAAGCGAACCCCTCAATGAGGACACCCGTCAGCGCCGCCTACGAGCGCAAATACGCCAGCAGCCCCTACCTCCCACCCATGCTGCAGGACGGCCGGCCAGCGCCACCATCCGCATCACTCCTGTCGCCTGACGGCCAACCACAGAAAAGAAGCACACCCCCCCGAGGGAGTGCAAGAAAGGACCACCCATGAAGGCAACTCTCATGTACGGAGCCGGCGACGTCCGTGTCGAGAACGTTCCCGACCCTGTCATCCAGAACCCCACCGACGCGATCATCCGCGTCACCTACGCCTGCGTCTGCGGCTCCGACCTCCACCCGTACCACGACCTTCCGGACACCCCCGGCGGACGCCGAATGGGCCACGAAGCCATCGGCATCATCGAGCAGATCGGCGACGACGTCACCACTCTGACCATCGGCGACACCGTCATCATCCCGTTCGCCTGGTCCGACGGGACCTGCGCATTCTGCCGCGACGGCATCACAACCTCCTGCGTCCACGGCGGCTTCTTCGACGGCGCCCCCTCCGCCACCCAAGCCGAGAAACTCCTCGTCCCCTACGCTGACGGCACCGCAGTCGTCATCCCGCCGGGCACCGACGAGGCTCTCATGCCATCCCTGCTGACCCTGTCCGACGTCTACCTCACCGGCTACCACGCCGCCGTGCGCGGTGGCGTCGAAGCCGGAAAGACCGTCGCCGTCATCGGCGACGGCGCCGTCGGCCTCTCCGCAGTCCTCGCCGCACAACAGCTCGGCGCCGAGACGATCATCCTCATGGGCCGGCACACCGACCGCACCGACCTCGGCCGCACCTTCGGCGCCACTCATGTCGTCGCGGAACGAGGTGATGAAGGAGTAGCGAAGGTGATGGAAATCACTAACGGTGAAGGCGCACACATCGTCCTCGAAGCCGTCGGCCACATGCCGGCCTACGAGCAGGCATACGGCATCGTCCGTCCCGGAGGCACGATCAGTCGCGTCGGCGTCCCTCAGTACGAGGACGCCGCCGTCGGCTTCGCCTCGCTGTTCGGCAAGAACGCCACACTCACCGGCGGCCCAGCCACGGTCCGCGCCTACCTCGAGGCGGTCCTCCCCCAGGTCCTGGACGGAACCATCGAGCCCGGCAAGGTCTTCGACCGCGAACTACCGCTAGCCGACATCGCCGAGGCCTACCGGCTGATGGACTCCCGCGAAGCCCTCAAGGTGCTCATCCGCCCGTAGACACTCAGCAGCAGACGAGCCCGGGACACCCGGAATCCGGGCTCGTCGATGTCTTGTAATCGAGATTATGTCAATCGAGCCTTGGGCGCCGCAGCGCGGTCGAGCCGAGGGAGCGGGATGCCACCGTCGAGCTCCGCTTGGTGCACCTACGGCCTCTCGTGCGCATCCGTCAGGCTGAGACGCCGACGATGCTCGGGGCAGTGCCGGAGACCCTCCTGCACGAGCGTCGGCGGTGGATCCGAGTCCGGCCCCTCCTCTGCGGTCGATCGATCACCGCGTAGTCGGTCGAGGACGATCTACACGTACTCATCGTTACGGCTTCGCTGATCGTCAGCCTGCGGCCCAGAGGCAGAACCCCGGGGGCTCGCAGGCTCCACGAGCAGCGCCCGACGAGAAATCAGTCCTCGTCCAGCGCGGACAGCTCCCGCAGCGCCCCCCGCGCGCGCGCCACCCGCGCCTCCTCCGGCTCGTCCCACCACGCCGGCCCGCGCTCGCCGAGCCCGTGCTTCGCCAATCCCACCCGAACGCGCGCAGCCGCGACCGCGTCCTCATCTCCGGCACGCTTCCCCGACCGCACTCCCGAGCGCCCCCTCCCCAGATGCGAGGTCAGCGCAGCGACGAGATCAGCGGGCAGGATCGGATCCGTGCGCCGCCAGCGGCGCCCGCCGACGACCAGCCAGCGCTCGTCGTCCTCGTCAGTCACGTCCGTCGCTCCCCACGTCCAGCCCCGGCTCAGCGCCGCGACACCAGCCCCGATAGGGCGGCGAATGCCCTCTCCGGACCGGTCGTGCCGGTGAGCTCCTCCGCCAGCGCGTCGAGTCGCTCCCTCGCCGGTCCGCCCAGCGCGAGCATCCGCGCGGCCGCCTCGGCAAGAGCCGACGCAGGTGCCACGTTGGGGTCGAGCACCTCCGCGACCCCCGCATCCTCCAGCGCCGCAGCCCCGGCGAACTGATCCGTCGAGAACGGCAGGACCACCAGCGGCACCCCCGCGGTCATCGACTCCGTGACGCTGTTGTTCCCGCCGTGGGTGACGGCCAGCGCGGCGCGTCCCAGCAGCGTGACCTGCGGGAGGAACCCGCGGACGAGCCACGACGACGGGACGTCGCCGAGGGCCGCGCGGTCCGTCGCTCCGGAGGCGAGGGCGACCCGCACCGGGCGGCCGTCGACCGAGACCGTGGCGAGGGCGGCGGCGACGCGGGCGAGCACGTCGTCGCGCACCGAGAGGAAGCTGCCGAAGCTGACGTAGACGACCGGGTCGTCCGAGGCGGCCAGCCACTCCTCGACCTCCGCGTCGACGGGCTCGGAGCGGACCGCCGAGCCGAGGAACGCGTGCGGAGGCAGCTGGGCGGTGCGGGCCGGGTCGTGCAGCTCGCCGGGGTAGTTCAGCAGCAGCACGTCACCCGACTCGGCGAACGCGTCCTGGCTGGCGGGGGCGGCGGAGTCGAGCGAGGCGAGGGCGGCGTTCCACTCGGCGGTGAACGAGTCGCGGACCTCGTCGCAGAGGGCGCGCAGGGCGGTGAGGTCGTCCGGGTCCGGCGCGAAGGCGTCTGGCCAGACGGGCGGGAACCCGTAGACCTCGCCGGGCACCGTCAGGGCGCTCGGATGCCCGAGCACGACGTCGCCGTAGGGCACGCCGAGCGCGCGCAGCGCGACGCGGGCGGTGAAGGCGAGGTGGTCCACGACGATCGCGTCGGGCTGCACCTCGTCGAGGATCTCGCGCAGCCGGGCCGCGACTCCGGCCGGGTCCCACAGCAGGTCGGTCAGCCGCTCGCGCGCCTGGTAGGCGAGGGTCGGGACCATGCCCCGCCGGGTCGCCGCGAAGAAGCCGCGGAGCGACTCCCCCTCGTCGGGAGCCTGCTCCTCGGCTCGGATCGTGCCGGGGTTCGAGCCGCGTCCGAGTCGGAGCGAGGTGTGCTCGAAGCCGAAGTCGTCGACGATCGCGCGGGTCGCGTCGCCCGTCGCGACCACCACGCGCTCGCCGGCCGCGCGCCAAGCGGTGCCGAGCGTCGCGAGCGGGAGCAGGTGGGAGGCGTAGTCGGGACTGACGATCAGCAGGGTCATGACGCTCCGAGCACGAGGTCCGAGCGCAGCGGCCGCTCCTGGTCGGCCGTCGCGTGCGCGTAGACGCCGGCGAGGGCGCGCGCCATGGCCTCGATCGTGTACCGCTCGGCGACCATCGCTCGGCCGCGCTCGGCGGCGTGCTCGGCGAGCGGGCCCGCGGCGAGCTCGAGGGCCGACGTCGCGGCTCCGGCGAGCGCCGTCGCGTCGGCGGTGTCGATGAGGAAGCCGGTCACGCCGTCCTCGACGTAGGTCACCGGGCCGCCGGTCGCGGGAGCGACGACGACGAGGCCCGCGGCGAGCGCTTCGAGCAGGGCGATGCCGAACTCCTCCTTGACGCTCGCGCAGACGTACGCGCCTCCAGGAGCGGCGAGCCCGGGGCGGCCGTGCCGGACCGCGCCGAGCCAGCGGGCCACGGTGCCGTTCGGGCGGTGACCGGCGAGCAGCAGTCCGTCCTCCGCCCCTCCGGCGGCGAGGATGCGGTCGAGCTGCTCGCGCTCGTCGGGGCTCGGGTCGGCGAGGTCGCCGCCCACGAGCACGAGGTTCGCGCGGCTCCTCAGGGCGGAGTCGCCCGCCCAGGCCTCGGCGAGCGCCGCCATGCCCTTCACCCGGTGCAGTCGGCCGACGCTGAGCAGCAGGGGCAGCTCGCGCCGGTCGCGGGGCAGGGCCGCGAGCAGGTCGTCCAGGGCCGAGAGGTCGTCGCCGACGTCGATCGCGACGTCCTCGCCCGCCGCGGAGGCGCGGGCGGCCTGCTCGCCGCGCTCCACCAGGCGCACGTCGATTCCCTCCGGGACGATCGTGTGCCGCTCCGGATGCGCGGTGATGTCGATCCCGATCAGCTCGCGCATGCTCTGCGCCAGGTCGGCGCGGGGGAAGAGCACGGTGTGCGCGGCGTCGGCGGCGAGGCGCTGCACGAGCCGCACGCGGAACCAGAAGTGCTCGGCGGAGTCGCGGTCGCCGAAGTCGGCGCGCGAGAGGGTCCCCGCGGCGTCGAGGCCGGCGATGAGGGCGTGCGGGTCGGGAGCGACGGTGAAGACCACCGGGATCTCGAGCTCGCGGGCGACCGCGGCGGCGGCGAGCGACCCGACGTCGGCCATGCGCAGGTGCAGCACGTCGACCCGGCCCGCCGCGCGCAAAATGCGGCGGATGCCGCGCTCGGCGGCGATCCGGCGGGGCCAGGCCTCGGGCATCGGGACGGCCGGGCCCGCGAAGGGCACCGGAGCGAAGCCGTGCCCGGCCGAGGGCAGGTCGGCGAGAGCGCGCTCCGCCTCCGCGGGAGTGCCGCGCGAGAGGGTCAGGACGCGCTCGATCCCGTCCTCTCCCCCGAGGGCGTCGCCGAGGCGGACGAGCAGCGTGGCGATGCCTCCGTTGTCGCCGGCGCCGACCCGGGTCAGGGTGCCGTCGATGTCGGCGTGCAGGAAGAGCTGCGCGATCGTGGGGCCGGCGTCGGCGACCGGAGCCGGTGCGTGGTCGAGCAGGGCGACGCGGGCGATCGAGCCCAGCGGTCCCTCCACGGCGATGAGGCGCGAGAGCAGCAGCTCGGCGTCGTCCGAGCGGCGCTCGCCCAGAGCGTCGATCGCGGCGGCCCGGGCGTCGAACCCCTCCGCCTCGTCGGCGGCGAGCTCGAGCAGGGTGCGCTCGGCGATCGGGCCCGGCACCAGGCCGAGCGTCTCGACGAACCGGGAGCGGGCACCGGGATCGCGCTCGCCGATCAGTGCGCCCTCGAGGGCGAGCGAGAGCGGCTCCGGAGTCGAGGAGCCCCAGAGCAGCAGCGTGCGCTGCGCGAGCATCCCGACGAAGCCGCCCGCCCCGACCATCCGCAGGAGCGGGCCGATCGCGCTCGGCCTCGGCAGCCGACCGCCGAACGCCCAGGCGGCATGCTCGCGGATGAAGGCCCGCTCGTCGGCGAGCAGGCGGAGGAGGGCGAGGTCCGCCTCCTCGTCGAAGACCTGCGCCAGGGAGTGCACGGCGGCGATGGCGGTCAGCTGGTCCGACGGATCGAGGGCGGCGCGGGTGAGCAGGCGCACGGCGCGTCCGCCTCCGTCGCTCACGGCCGCGATGGTGAGCTCGTCAGCGGCGCGGACGGCCTCGAGCAGCGTCGGTGCGCCGCGCACGGCATCGAGAACGGTCTGGGTGGCCACGGTTCACCTGGTCTCGTCGGTACGGATGGAGCAGCGCGCCCACTCCGGGAGTCCTTCGGAGCCGTCGGGCTCCCGGGATCGCGGCGTCGGCGGACCGAGTACGAGCATGCCGCGCCGGGTCCTGGGATTTCACCACTTGCGCAGACCCCCACGATGTGCGCACTGTCAAGGGGGTACCGGCTCCGATCCGCATCCTCCACGCGCGCGAGCCTGCTCAGGAGCGCGAGGTCCACTCCAGCAGTCGCCCGAGCGGCCACGTCGTCACGATGCTCTCCTCGGGGACGCCGAGCCGCTCGGCGCGCTCGGCCCCGTAGTCGAGGAGCCCGAGCTGCCCCGGAGCGTGCGCGTCGCTGTCGATCGAGAACAGGCAGCCCGCCTCGATCGCCAGGGCGATGAGCTCGTCCGGCGGATCCTCCCGCTCGGGGCGGGAGTTGATCTCGACGGCGGTCCCGTGATCGGCGCAGGCCCGGAAGACGGCCCCCGCATCGAACTCCGACGGCGGCCGCGTGCCGCGCTCCCCGCTCACCAGCCGCCCGGTCACGTGTCCCAGCACGTCCGTCCGCGGATCGGAGGCGGCGGCGACCAGTCGCGCGGTCATCTCGCGTCGCGGGGTCCGCAGCTTCGAGTGGGCGCTCGCCACGACCACGTCGAGGCGGTCGAGGAGCTCCGGCGTCTGATCGAGCGAGCCGTCCTCGAGCACGTCCACCTCGATCCCGCTGAGCAGCCGGAGCGAGCCCGTCTCGAGGGTCGCCAGGTGCGCGAGCTGCTCCTCGAGCCGCTCCGCACTCAGACCGTGCGCGACGCGCAGGCGCGGCGAGTGGTCGGTGAGAGCGAGATACTCGTGACCCAGCGCGAGAGCGGCGTCCGCCATCGCGGCGATCGGAGTCGCTCCGTCCGACCACTCGCTGTGGCTGTGCAGATCGCCGCGCAGCCGGGCGCGGAGAGCGCTGGTCGGCAGGGGGCTGCTGCCGCGCAGGTCGGCCAGGTAGTCCGGCACCCGCCCGTCGCGGGCCTGGCTGATCACGGTGAAGGTCGTGTCGCCGATGCCCGCGGCGCGACGCACGGCACCGAGGTCCTCGCGCTCCGCCGCAGGCAAGCCCTCGAGCACCGCGATCGCCTTGCGGAACGCCTTCGCGCGGTACTTCGACGCGCGCTCGCGCTCGAGCAGTGTCGCGATCTCCTGCAGCGCCGCGATCGGATCCATGACCCCGGTCTACCAGAGACCGGAGCCGCCGCTCACCCCCTCCGCTCCACGAGCGCCTGCAGGGCGTCGCGCACGAACCGGGCGCCCTCGACGCCTCCGTAGTGCACCGCGAAGCGCTCGTCGGCGACGTACATCCCGCCGAGCCCGAGCAGGTACTCGTCGCTCGGCCCGCCGTCGGCGCCGCGCGGAGTGCCGGGGATCCCCGCCAGCCACGCGCGGTGCCGCTCGGCGAGGGCGAGCGCCCGGGCGCCGGAGGGATCCGCTCCGCTCGAGGCGGCGGCGATCCAGTCGGCCGCGAGGTCCTGCTGCGCGAGCGTCCACCGCTCCTTCTCCTCCGCGCTCATCGACCGCCACCAGCGGTCGCCCTCGGCGTACGCCGGCGCACCCCAGCGGCGCTCCACCTCCTCGCGGTACTCCGCGTGGTCGAAACCGTCGAACATCTCCTCGGCCATCGGCCCGTTCCCTTCTCTCATCGTCGTGATGGTGCGGCGGACGGCCGCGATACGACGGCGCAGGCGCCGCTGCTCGTCCTCGAGCACGTCAACGTGCCGTTCGAGGGCGGTGATCGGCTCGGTGTCTCGGCGCAGGATCCGCCCGATCTCAGCGAGCCCCAGGCCGAGGTCGCGCAGCAGCAGGATCCGCTGCAGCGTCACGAGCGCCGCGGCGTCGTAGTAGCGGGTGCCGCCGGCCCCCACCCGGCTGGGCGCGAGCAGGCCCACGGCCCCGTAGTGCCGCAGCGTCCGGCTCGTCGTCCCCGCGAGCCGCGCCACCTCCTGCACCGACCACTCCTGCTCCACGACGCCCTCCTCCCTCACCGCGATCCGTCGACAGGAGCGACCGTACGGCTTGACGCTGCGTCAACCGCAAGGCCCGCATTCGGCCGAGCCGGGAGCGACGAGCCTTCGGAATCGCTGAGCACTCTTGCCGCGTGCGCAAAACGCGATATATCGTGACTCTCACCACTCGCGATATATCGCGTCACACGCATCCGCTCCACTCCGGGGCGAGAAGAAGAAGGAGGACAGCATGTCGCTCGAGAAATGGCTCGTGCAGGCGGGCGAATCGAAGGTCATCGACCTCGATGTCGTCCGCTCCGTCAAGATCGCCCTGGTCGGAGGTCAGATCGACGTCATCGCGCACGACGAGCCGACCGCCCGCGTCGAGGTCCACAGCGTCGGCGGACGCCCGCTCAAGGTCTCGATGGACGGCGACCGCCTCGAGATCGACCACATCCAGCTGCGCTGGGACTCGATCGTGGAGGTCGTGAAGGGCCTCGGCCGCCGCGGCGACCGCGCCGATGTGAGCCTCCTGGTCCCCCGCGGTGTCGCGCTCAAGTTCGACACCGTCTCGGCCGACGGCCTCGTCTCGGGCCTGCACAGCGACGCCCGCGTCTCGACCGTCGGCGGCGACGTCGTGATCGACGGCCTGCACGGCGACATCGACGTGAACACCGTCCACGGCGAGCTCTCGGTGCGCAACCACACCGGCCGAGTCGCCGCGCACACCGTCTCGGGCGACGTCACCGCCGCCGGCGCCCTCACCCGCTTCACGGTGGACGGCGTCTCGGGCAGCGTCTTCGTCGACGCCGAGGGAACCCCCGACGAGATCCAGGCCAACACCGTCAGCGGCGACCTCACCGTCCGCATCGACGAGGGCCTCGGCGCGCGCTACCGCATCAACACCGTCTCGGGCACCCTGCAGCTCGACGGCTCGGTCGTGCGCGGCACGTTCGGCCGCGGCTACACCTCGACCACCGGATCCCTCGACTCGAAGTGGGTCGACATCGCCGCCAACTCGGTGACCGGCGACGTCGTCGTCGTGCGCCGCAGCACCGCGGGAGCATCCGCCCCCGCCTCCGTCGGCGAGAGCGCCGGCTGGGGCTCGCCCGACGCCGGTTCGTCGACCGACGACCAGCGCCCGATGGACGGAGGCGCGCTGTGAGCCCCGTCTTCGCGCATGGACGCCTGCGCCTCTACCTGCTCAGCCTCCTCGCCGAGGCGCCCAAGCACGGCTACGAGCTAATCCAGGCCCTCAGCGACCGCTTCGGCGGCACCTACGCTCCGAGCGCCGGCACGGTCTACCCGCGCCTCGCGAAGCTCGAGGAGGAGGGGCTCGTCACCAAGGAGGCCGACGGCCGCAAGACCGTCTACTCGATCACCGACGAGGGCCGCGCCGAGCTCGCGAACCGCGCCACCGATCTGGGCGACATCGAGGACGAGCTGACGGATTCGGTCCGCCGCCTCGCCGACGAGGTCCGCCTGGGCGTCGCGGAGGCGATGAAGAGCCTCCGCGCCGACCTCGCCAGCGCGGCCCGCGACGCACGCGGGGATCGCGGCGACCGCACCCCCGAGCACTCGGCCGAGCAGCCCCCGCGCACGCAGGACGAGCCCGCCGCCGCGCCCGCTCAGGAGTCGACCCCCGCGCCGACCGACGCGCGCACCGCCTCCCGCCTCGCCCTGCGCGACGCGGAGGTGCTGCTCACCGAGTTCCGCGACGAGCTGCGGGCCGAGCTCCGCACCGCCGCCTCGCAGGGCTCCGTCACGCCGGCCAGCGTGGACGCGCTGCGGTCGGCCCTCGAGCAGGCCCGCGCCTCCGTCCGCTCGACCCTGAACTGACACCGGGACGACCCGCAAGACACCGCTGAAGGGCGGGGAACCCGTGAGGGATCCCCGCCCTTCAGCACGTCTCAGTCGTCGAGCCGCGCCCGCTCGAGCGGATCCGGCGAGAAGCGTCCGCGCGGGATCCGCGAGCGCACGAGCATCCCGAGGCCGATCAGCGCGGCCGCCGAGCCCATCACGATGCCGCTCACGGCGTCGATCCGCCCCTGCGATTCCGCGTGCACCAGGCTCAGCAGCGCCGTCTGCGCGAGCACCAGCAGCACGAGGGCGGCCGCGATGTTCGCCAGGCGCGCGGCCTCGAGCAGCAGGGCCCGCTGCCGCCGGGCCGTGATCGTCCCGACGATCGCGAACGTCAGCTCGGTCAGCGCGATGACCGCCAGGGCGAGCGCGATCGGCTGCGGGAACGTCGCCTCGGGCGAGTCGTCGACGAACTCCCACGCGGAGGCCGACGTGTAGAGGACAGCGCTGATCGCGATCATCCGCCCGATCACCCGGTAGAGCCGTCGCTGCACGGCGAAGTCGACCCGCACGCCGCGCCGGGAGTGGTGCGCCCGGAAGACGAGCACCCGCGAGACGGCGACCGCGGCCGTGACGAGCACGTTCGCGAAGAGGAACAGCGACGGGGCGGCGACCGTGAGGGCGATCTTGCCCAGGACGACCAGGATGCTGATCGGCACGCCGAGCCCGATGAGCAGGACACCGCGCTCGTAGGTGTCGCCGACCGCCGAGCGCAGGCGGTCGGCGGGGGTCGGCACGACGACCGCGGTCGTCTCGGGCAGTGCCTCCGGGCCCGTCATGCTCCTCCTCCGCGTCCGCACGCGCGGGACACCCCATTCTCCGCCCTCGAACGCGCCAAAAGGCGCGCCTACTCCCGCCCCACCGCCAGCGCCTCCTCCTCGACGTCGAGGAACGCGAGCGCGCTCACCACGGCGGGCTCCTGGTAGCGCCCCTCGGCGCGCGCCCGCAGCACCGCCTCCCGCTCGGCGGCGATCATCACGCGCCGGAGCCGGTTGTACGAGTGGGTCAGCGGCTCCGAGTCCTCGGCCGCCGGCGGGTTCTCGAGCGCGTCCGCGAGGAACGTGGCGTTCCGCCGCAGCCGGTCGAGCACCCGCTCCTCCACTCCGTCCTGCGGCTCCTCGTCGAGCCGGGCCAGGCCGGCCGTCTGCGCCTCGGCGAGCAGCATCTGCTTCTCGACGTGCTCCTGCATGTCGTTGGGCGGCGGCAGCTTCAGCACGCGGATGAGGCTCGGCAGCGCGAGCCCCTCGACGAGCGTGCCGGCCACCACCACGAAGGCGAGGAACTGCAGGAACTCCCGCTGCGGCGTCTCCTCGGGCAGGAGGAACGCGGCGGCCAGCGTGACGACGCCGCGGATCCCCGCGAACGAGACGCCGATCGCCGTCGGCCAGGTCCAGCCGCGCTGCTGCAGCCGCCGGGGACCGTGCCGGTAGAGCACGGTCGTCATGATCATCCACAGCACGCGGCTGCCCATCAGCGTCGCGAGCAGGGCCGCGCTGATGCCCACGGTCTGCCAGAGCCCGATCCCGGAGTCGGCGGTCGCCTCGACGACCGACGCGAGACTCAGCCCGATGAAGAGGAACACCGCGTTCTCGAGCAGGAACTGGATCGTGCGCCAGTTCAGCGACTCCGCGATGCGCGCCTGCGCCGACTGGATCACCGGCGCCCGGAAGCCCAGGTAGAGCCCGGCGACCACGACCGCGAGCACCCCCGAGCCGTGCAGCAGCTGCGCCGGGATGAAGGCGAGGTACGGAGTCACGAGCGACAGGCTGGTGTCGAGCACCGAGGACTGCACCTGCTTGCGCACGGCCCCCAGCACCACGGCGACGACGATGCCCACGCCTCCGCCGACGACCACGGCGAGCACGAAGTCGAGGGCGACGCCGCCCGGAGTGACGGTGCTGGCCAGCGCCAGGATCGACGCATTCAGCGCCACGAGCGCGGTCGCGTCGTTGAGCAGGCTCTCGCCCTCCAGCACCGTGAGCATCCGGCGCGGCAGGCGGAGCCGTCCGGCGATCGCGGTGACCGCCACCGCGTCGGTCGGAGCGACGATCGCCCCGAACGCGAGGGCCGCGGCGATCGAGATCGCGGGCACGACCGCCCAGGCCACCGCCCCCACCACGAGCACCGTGAAGACGACCAGGCCGACCGAGAGCAGCAGGATGCTGTCGCCGCGCGCCCGGACGTCGAGCACGGAGGTGCGGATCGCCGCCGCGTAGAGCAGCGGCGGCAGGATCCCGAACAGCACCACGTCGGGCTCGACCACGACCTCGGGGATCCCGGGCACGAACGAGGCGAGCGCGCCCACCGCCACGAGGGCGACGGGCGCCGACCAGTTGACCCGGCCCGAGAGCCCGGTCACCAGGACGGTGACGACGACGAACGAGACGATCCAGACGATCGCGACGACCGGCTCCTCCACAGGGCCCCTCCCCGGGGCGCGGACGGCGCGCCTCCGGGCACCATCATGGCGCGCGGAGCGGACCCGCGGAGGAGCGCCCGAGGATCAGCCGAGCCGCCTCAGCGCTGCGCGTCGTGCACGTCGCGCGCCTTCATCACCCGCGCCGAGTCGACCGGGTTCATGCCGAGCACGATCTTGCCGCGCGAGTGCCGCTTCTCGAGGTCGTCGAACGCGTCCTGCACGAAGCCGTAGGGGTAGAAGCCCGAGACGAGCACGCGCAGCTTCTGCGCGGCGACGAGGCCGACCAGCTCGCCGAGGATCTCGGTGTCCTGCGCCGCCGTCTCGGCGTCGGGCCAGACGGCGCGGAGCTCGATCTCCTTGCGGTCGTCGCTCGAGTGGTACCGGCTGCCCTCGATGCCCAGCGACGCGGCGAGCTCGTCGTTGCCGCCGAAGTTGTCCAGGAACGCCGTGACGCCTCCCGGGGCGGCCTCGCGGATGCGCTCGGCGATGCCGTCGCCGTACACGATCGGCTTCACTCCGATCTGGCGGAGGTAGTCGAAGTTGCGCTCGCCGCACGTGCCGATGACGGTCGCCCCGCGCAGCTTCGCGAGCTGGATCTCGAGACTGCCGACCCCGCCCGCCGCGGCCGAGACGACCACGGTGTCGCCCGCGGCGACGTGCACCGCCTCGAGCGCGCGCCAGGCGGTCACGCCGGCGAGGAACAGCGCGCCGCCGACCTCCCAGCTGACCGAGGCGGGCTTGGGCACGAGGTTCTCGCGCGGCACGACCACGTGGGTGGCGTGCGAGCCCACGAGCGCGTGACCGACCACGTCGCTCTTGAGCTTGAGGTCGGTGACCCCCTCGCCCAGGCCCACGACGACGCCGGCGAGATCGGTGCCCTGGCGCATGGGGAAGACCGCGGAGTGGTCGGAGTCGAAGCGGCCCTCGCGGATGAACGCCTCCATGTGGTTCACGCCCGCGGCGAGCACCTCGACGAGCACCTCGCCCCGGCCGGGCACCGGCCTCTCGACCTCCGCGACCTCGAGCACGTCGGTACCGCCGAAGCGGGAGTACTGGACCACACGGGCGGAGTCGGAGCGGAGACGGTTCATGGGCTCATCCTGTTCCTCCCCGCACGAGAACCGGTGACCCCCGAACGGGGACGTGCGCCTCGTGGCCACCCGGATGGGCCGCGCGAATCCGTGAGGGCACGAATCATTCGTGCTGCGACGAGTGGCAGGATGAGCGGGTGGAACCGGACCCGCTCGCCCTGCAGAACCAGGTGTGCTTCTCGCTCGCCGTCGCCGCGCGCACCGTCATCGGCCTCTACCGCCCGGTCCTGGAGCCGATGGGCCTCACGCATCCGCAGTACCTCGTCCTGCTCGCCCTCTGGGAGCGCAGCCCCCGCTCGCTCGGCGACCTCGGCGACGCGCTGCACCTCGAGCCCGCCACCCTCAGCCCCCTGGTGAAGCGGCTGGAGGCGAACGGCCACGTCACCCGGACCCGCAGCACGGAGGACGAGCGCCGCCTCGACGTCGCGCTCACCCCGTCCGGGGCGGCGCTGCGCGAGGAGGCACTGCAGGTGCCTCCGCAGATCGTCGAGCGCCTCGATCTGCCCCTCGACGACCTCGTCGCGATCCGCGACTCCCTCACCCGCCTCATCGGAGCGGCGTCCCGCCCCTGAGGCCTGGCCGACGCCCGCCTGGCCCCTGGCCGACGACTGTCGGAAAATCCCCGGTCACAGCGACGGATCAGCCCGCTCACGGCTGCACTCCCGACGGCTTGACTCGCCTTGCGCACGGAGTAATGTCGTCGCTCGTGACTAAAGAGGGCCCCGGGTCCGACGCGCTGGCCTCCGCCTCCGACGCCGGCGAACTGCGGACGGCGAAGCACTTCTTCATCGGGGAGCCCCTCTCGAGCGACAAGCTCGAGGGCCAGCTCCTCAAGAAGCGGCTCGCGCTCCCGATCTTCGCCAGCGACCCGCTCTCCTCCGTGGCCTACGCGCCGCAGGAGCTGCTGATGATCCTGCTGCTCGGCGGGCTCTCGTTCCTCACCTTCGCTCCGTGGGTCGCGGCCTGCGTGGTCGTCCTGCTGCTCGTCGTGGTGCTGAGCTACCGGCAGCTGATCCGCGCCTACCCCTCGGGCGGCGGCGACTACGAAGTCGCCCGCACCAACCTCGGCGAGACGGCCGGCCTCACCGTCGCCTCCGCCCTCCTGGTCGACTACGTGCTCACCGTGGCGGTCTCGGTCGCCTCGGGAGTCGACAACATCATCTCCGCGGTCCCCGAGCTCGCGCCGCTCCGGGTCGAGCTCGCGATCCTCTTCGTGGTGCTGCTGGCCGCGGTGAACCTCCGCGGCGTCTCGGAGTCGAGCAGGGCGTTCGCGATCCCGACGTACCTCTTCGTCGTCAGCGTCTTCGTCATGGTCGTCGTCGGCCTCGTCCGCACCCTGCTGGGCGACGCGCCCGTCGCGGAGTCGGCCGGCTACACCGTCCGCGCCGAGGAGCTCACCCAGGCCGCCGTGGTGCTCCTCCTGCTGCGCTCGTTCGCCAGCGGATGCGCGGCCCTCACCGGCGTCGAGGCGATCTCGAACGGCGTGCCCGCGTTCCGGGCCCCCAAGGTGAAGAACGCGCAGCGCACCCTCGTGGCGATGGGCTCCATCGCCATCGTGCTCTTCGTGGGACTCACCGCGCTCGCCCTCGTCTCGGACGTGCACTACGCCGAGGACGCCTGCCACCTCGTCGGCTTCGCGGGCTGCGAGGACACTCCGCAGCGCTCCGTGATCGCGCAGGTCGCCGCCGCGACCTTCGGCAACGGCTCGATCCTCTTCTTCGTGATCCAGGCGGCGACCGCGGCGGTCCTCCTGCTCGCGGCGAACACCGCCTTCAACGGCTTCCCGCTGCTGGGCTCCGTGCTCGCCCGCGATGGCTTCGCCCCGAAGTCGCTGAACGCCCGCGGCGACCGCCTGATCTACTCCAACGGAGTGATCATCCTCGCGCTCGTCGCCGCGATCATCCTGCTCGTCTACCAGGCCTCGCTGACGAGCCTGGTGCAGCTGTACATCATCGGCGTCTTCGTCTCGTTCACCCTCGGGCAGACCGGCATGGTGAAGCACTGGATCCGGCTCATCAAGCAGGGCGAGGGCTCCCGCACCGTCTACACGAGCCTGGGCATCAACCTCTTCGGAGCGGCCCTGACCTTCGTCGTCCTCGTGATCGTCACGATCACCAAGTTCACGCACGGCGCCTGGCTCGTCTACCTGGTGATGCCGATCCTGGGCGTCCTGATGGCCGGCGTCTACCGCTACTACCGCGACGTCGAGAAGGAGATCGAGGTCGATCCGACCACGACCTTCGGAGCGAACGGCGACCACGCGATCGTGCTCGTGGGCCGCATGAACAAGCCGACGCTGAAGGCGCTCGACTACGCGATCGCCGCTCGGCACGAGACGCTCGAGGCCGTCCACTCCTCCATCGACGACGCCCAGACGGCCCAGTTGAAGGCCGACTGGGACCGGATGGACATCCAGGTGCCGCTGCGCTGCGTCGCCTCGCCCTACCGCGACATCTCGTACCCGCTGATCAAGTACATCAAGGCGCACCGCCTCGAGCACGGATCCGAGATCACCACCGTGTACATGCCGCAGTACATCGTCGGCCACTGGTGGGAGTCGTTCCTCCACAACCACAAGTCGCGCCGGATCCGCCAGAAGCTGCTGCTCGTGCACGGGGTGACCGTGGCGCTGGTGCCGTGGCTGCTCGACTCGTCCGAGCTGATCTACGGCCGCCGCTCGCGGCCGATCCCGGGCCAGGCCCGCCGTGGGGAGCCGGTGCGACCCGTGACCCGTCGGCCGATCCCTCCGGCGTCCGTGCTGCCCAAGGGCGCTGCCGGTGAAGGCGCGCCGCGCAGCCACTCCCGCACCGCAGCAGCCGTCCGCACCAAGAAGGGCGGCAAGCGCCGCTGATCCGGCGCAGAACCTCTGCCGAGACGGGGCGTCGGCCACGATCGTGGCCGAGCGGGTCTCCTGGCTGAGGTTCTGCGGCACGACGCCGCTGAGGCTCTGCGGGCGCCGCCCCGTGAACGGATAGAGGGCCCGCGGCCATCGGCCGCGAGCCCTCGATTTCCCCTTGTGCCTTCCCCCGAAGGCGGCCCGCCCCAACGGGCCGATCTCGACGCTATCGGCGGGCTATGGACCTGCGCATCCTCCTCACGACGGATCCCCACCCGCCGTGAGGTGGGGGGCCGGGGACACGACGAGCCGGTGCAGGAGCGCGATGGCGAGGGCCGCGCCTCCCGTGCAGATCACGGTGAGGATCGCCGCGTCGACGACCGAGGAGCGGTACTCGGGGGCCAGCGGATCGAAGCCCGCGACCGCGAGGACGATCCCGACGGGCACGACGGCCGCCGCGAGCACGACCGACCAGGCCGCGAGGCGGACTGCGGTGCGCCCGTCGGGAGCGAGGGGGCGGGGCCGGTGCGCGACGTACCAGACCAGCGCACCGATGCCCAGGCCCACGAGCCCCAGCACCCCGCTGCCGTACTGCAGCCACTTGTAGACCGGGAACGGCCCGAGTTCACGCTCGAGCGCGGGGATCGCCACGACCCCCGCGCCGGACAGGTGGGTGAACGCGTCCCAGACCACGTGCGTGGCGGCTCCGATCACGATGCCGGCCGCCGTCAGGAGCAGCGCCGTGACCCACGCGCGCGCACCCCGGGGCGACGGTCGACGCGGACGGAAGCGCATCCGCACGATCCGCGGCGCGAGGTCGCGCCAGGCGGGCTCGAGCAGCACGAACCAGAGGGCGAGCCCGACGGCGCCGAGCGCCAGGTCGACCGTGACGACGCCCAGGAGCGAGTGGGTCGCGGTGCGCGCACCCTCCCACGGCAGGTACATCCCGATGTCGGGCATGACCGCGCCGGAGGCGACGGCGCTCGCGGGGATGCGGCCGTTCCTGAAGGCCAGAGCGACGACGGCGTGGCTCGGAGTGAACGGCATGCTCCACGGTATCCCGACGGCGACGGCGGGCGTCGGGAAGCGACAGCCGGTCCCGCGCCGGACCACCCGCGCGGGGGGAGCTCGGAGGAGCGCGACCGTAGAATCGCACGGACGTCCGGCCCGCCGGACTCAGGTGACGACGGATCGGAGCGGGTGTGCGGAAGGCGTTCGCGATCCTCCGACTCGCGCTCGCGGGTCTGGGCGTCGTGGGCCTGGTCGCCGACTTCTTCTACACGCTCGGCTTCCGCGCGTTCCAGATCGACAACTTCTTCGCCTACTTCACCACGCAGTCGAACATGGCCGGAGTCGTCCTGCTCGGCCTCTCGGGGCTCGTCGCCCTCGCCCGCACCCGCGAGCCCCGCTGGCTCAGCACCGTGCGGGCCCTCGTGCTGACGTACATGGTGGTCTCGGGCATCGTCTTCGGCCTCATCGCCGTGGAGGCAGGCAATCGCGGCGTCCGCGTCGACGTGCCGTGGTCGAGCGCGCTGCTGCACTTCGTGATCCCGACGCTGGCGATGCTCGACTGGATCCTCGGCCCCGGCCGGCGCCCCGTGCCGTGGCGCTCGACCCTCACCGTGCTCGGCTTCCCGGTGGTCTGGGGCGTGATCACGCTGGTCCGCGGCGCCCTCATCGGCTGGTACCCGTACTTCTTCCTCGACCCCGACCAGGTCGACGGCCCGGTGATGTACGTCGTCTACGACGTGATCGTGCTCGGGCTCATCTCGGGCATCGCGGCGTTCGTCGTCGCGCTCAGTCGAGTCCGCCCGCTGGGCGAGTCGCACACCGCGGAGTGGCGCGGCCCGTTCGCGAGGCTGCGCGAGCTGGTCAGCCGGGGACGACGGCGAACGGCTCCAGCGCCGTCACCGCGACCGTGAGCAGCTCGTCGTCGCTGAGCGCCTGCAGCGACAGCGCCTGATCGGCGCCGACGAGGCCGATCAGCACCGTCTCTCCGGTGACCGGCTGCAGGTTCACCCACTCCGTGATGCCCGCCTCCGAGCCCACGAGCGACCACCGGACGGCCGACACCGCGTCGGCGTCCGCATCCCAGAAGGACTCGTCGAAGCGGAGCCACAGCGTCTCGACGACACCGGAGCCGATCGCCGCGATCGCGGTGCGGTGCGCGAACGGCAGGGGCGGATCGAACACGATCGCGTCGGTCTTGAGCACGCCGATCGGCACCGTGACCAGCACGCGGTCGGCCGAGAACGACTCCCCCGTGGCGAGGCGGACGCTGGCGCCCTCCTCGTCGTAGCCGATGCCGCTGACGACGGCGCGCAGCGAGACCTCGACGTCCTCGAGCAGCGACGCGACGAGCGGAGCGAGGCCGTCGGTGAGGACGGCGTCCGCGCGCTCGGAGTCGTCGTCGAGCTCCTGGGCCGTGGTCGCCGCTGAGGCGTCGCCGAGCCCGTACCAGGACGAGAGCTCCGCGGGGGCGGCTCCGGTCGTGAGCGCCGCCCCTCCCGCGAGGAAGGCGGCGACCCGCTCGGGCTCGCCGTCGCCGCTGCCCGCCTCCGCCTCGGCCGGGTCGGCGGCACCGGACCCGGCGAAGGCCTCGGCGAGCGGCACGTCCTCGGACTGCTCGGCCCCCCACTCCAGCGCCCGGGTCAGAGCGTCGGCGCCGGTCGTGCCGACGTCGAGGACGGAGCCGTCGGGCGCGACCGAGCGGATCGCCGCGAGGTCGATCGGAGTGGTGCCCACTCCCGCGTCCAGGACGCTCTCGCGCAGGGCCGGGCCGGCGCCGGCCAGCGCCCACGCTCCGCTGTCGACCGCGACGGGCCAGCCGTCGGGCTGCGTGGTCGCGATGCGGCCCCCGGTGCGCTCGCGCGCCTCGACGAGGGTGACGTCGTAGCCCGCGTCGACCAGGCGGCGCGCCGCGATCGCCCCCGCGAGCCCCGCTCCGACGATCGCGATGCGCTCTCCGTCGCCCGCGACCGCCGCGATCTCGCCGGCAGCGCGGACGCCCGAGTTCCAGGCGCCCTGCAGGGTGCCCGGCTCGGACGAGTCGGTCGCCTCCCCGGCGAAGAAGACGCGGTCGAGCACGTTCTGCGCGAGGTCGTCGCGGTGCTCGGGAGTCGCTCCGACGGGCAGGTAGGAGGTGCTGCCGAGCGCGAAGGGATCGGTGCCCCAGGCGGAGCGCACGAACGCCGAGGGCGTCGGAACGGCGGTGGTGCTCGGCGTGGGCACGGGCGCCTTCGTCACCGAGCGGGTGGGCGTCGGACGCGGCGGCGTGCAGCCCGCGAGGACCAGGAGGCCGACCCCCGTGGCGGCTCCCGAGAGGAAGGTGCGGCGTCCGATCGTCATCCCCGACATCCTACGTTCTCGCCTCCGAGCGCCGCCCTCGGCCCGCCCGTGAGCCTCGCGCACTCTTGCCCGCTCCTCCGTCGCCACCGCAAGGCCCGGCGGACGCCCGACCGCGAGTGGTAGACCTGGACCATGAGCAACGACATCCGCGAACTCGCCGAGGGCGAGAGCTACCTCGCCTTCTTCCAGGGCGGCCCCTTCGACGGGCAGACCGAGACCCGCGTCAGCACCGACGGCGGCTACGAGAAGGAGGTGGACGTCTACGCGGCCGTGGACGGCCAGGAGACCCACCTCGTCTACACCGCCGTCGCCGCGAAGGAGGTCGGCGAGTCGGTCCACGTGACCTTCACCCTCGACGCCCCCGACTCCGACCCCATCGAGGACCACGAGGACCGCGGCGGCGGATTCCAGTAGGCACGACCCCTCAGGGACGCCGTCCCGGCTTCGGCCGGGGCGGCGTCCGTCATTCCCGGCCGCCCCGCCTGTGACGAACCATGACGTCCCCCCTGCGGGTGTCGAGGTGCCCCTCCTACGATCGCCGCTGGAGCGGCCGAGCAGCGGGCGCCGGACGGAGACGACGATGCCCACCACGAACGCGACCCCCACGATCGGCCAGCAGTCCACCGAGTTCACCACCGGATTCACGGCCGCCATCGGCGACGACCTCGCGGCGGTCTTCGCCGGCGAGCAGGCCGACCTCGTCTCGGCCGGAGTGCCCGACCACGCCGTGTCCGCCGGCGACGAACTGCCGGACGCGACGGTCCTCACCGTCGACGGCGACTCCGTCGCGCTGTCCTCCGTGCTGGGCGACAGCGCGGCCGTGCTCGTCTTCTACCGCGGCGCCTGGTGCCCCTACTGCAACCTCACGCTCCGCCACTACGACGCCACCCTCGCGCCGGCCCTGCGCGAGCGCGGGGTCGCGTTCGTGGCGATCAGCCCCCAGACCGCCGACGGCTCGCGGTCGACGGGCGACGGCGAGCTCGGCTTCACCGTCGTCTCGGACCCGGGCAACACCCTCGCCGGGCGCCTGGGCATCGTGACGGCTCCGAGCGACGCGGCGATCGACGCGCACACGTCCCTCGGCTTCGCGGTGAAGGACTCCAACGCGGACGACACCCCCGCGATCCCGTTCCCGACCGTGCTCGTGGTCGACGCGGGCCGCGTCGTGCGCTTCGCCGACGTGCACGTCGACTACACGACCCGCACCGAGACCGACGAGATCCTCGCCGCGGTCGACGACCTGGCCTGATCCCCGACGGAGCGGGGAGGCCGTTGTCAAGCCTCCCCGCCGTCCGGGCGCTCTCCCCATCCGGCTGCCTAGTCTCCTTCGAACCACCATCGACGCCGACGGACGGCGCCGGAAGGAGAACCCGCATGACCGAGATCACCGCGCACCACGGCCTCTTCAAGGACACGAACCTCCACGTCGACGACACCGGCGGCTCGGGCCGCCCGATCGTCCTGATCCACGGCTGGCCGCTCTCGGGCGAGTCCTGGTCGGAGCAGGTCCCGGCGCTCACCGCCGCCGGCTACCGCGTCGTCACCTACGACCGCCGCGGATTCGGCCGCAGCGACAAGCCGCTCACCGGCTACACCTACGACACGCTGACCGAGGACCTGCACGCGCTCCTCACCGAGCTCGACCTGCAGGACGTCACGCTGGTCGGCTTCTCGATGGGCGGCGGAGAGGTCGCCCGCTACTTCTCGAAGTACGGCACCGAGCGCCTGCGCAGCGTCGTGTTCGCCTCCGCGGTGCCGCCGTACCTGATGAAGGGCTCCGACAACCCGGACGGCCCGCTCGAGAAGTCGCAGGCCGCCGAGATGACGGCCGGTCTCACCAAGGACCAGGACGCGTTCTACGACGACTTCACCACGCAGTTCTTCTCGGCGAAGGGCACGCTCGTCGTCTCGGAGGAGCAGCGCCAGGACGCGCTCGCCCTCGCGAAGCAGTCGTCGAAGGTCGCCGCGCTCGCCTGCATGACGGCGTTCGCGACCACGGACTTCCGCGAGGACCTGCCGCTCGTCACCGTCCCCACGCTCGTCATCCACGGCGACAGCGACGCGACGGTGCCGTTCGAAGGCTCGGGCGCGCGCACGCACGCCGCGATCCCCGGCTCCGAGCTGCACGTCGTCGAGGGCGGCCCCCACGGCGTCAACGTCAGCCACGCGGAGGAGTGGAACGCCCGCGTCCTCGAGTTCCTCGCGAAGTAGCGCCGGTCCCCTCCCCGCTGATCGAGCAGCGCGGCGCTCTCCCCCCTCTTGCTGATCGAGTAGGCCGCGCAGCGGCCTTATCGAGATCCACCACCGCCCGGTGCCCGTGGGTCTCGATACGGCCCTCCGGGGCTACTCGACCAGCAAGGCTGCCTGCGCTTTCCGTGGGAGCGGCGGGCCCGGCCGCACCCTTGCTGATCGAGTAGGGCGCGCAGCGGCCGTATCGAGATCCACCGCTCCCGGAGCCCGTGGGTCTCGATACGCCCCTCCGGGGCTACTCGACCAGCAAGGCTGCCTGCGCTTTCCGTGGGAGCGGCGGGCCCGGCCGCACCCTTGCTGATCGAGGAGGCCGCGCAGCGGCCGTATCGAGATCCGCCAGCGCCCGCAGTAGCGGCGTCAGCCCTTCTCGGCGCCCTCCGTCGTGTTCATGATCCGCTTCTGGAAGACGAAGAACAGCACCGCCACCGGGATCGACATCAGCACCGCCGCCGCCAGCTGCAGCGGGTACTGGTTGCCCGTGCCCAGCTGCCCCGAGACGAGCGAGGCGACTCCCGTCGTCAGCGTGTTCAGCTCCGGCGACTGCCGCGAGACCACGAAGTGCGAGAACTCGTTCCACGAGCCCTGGAACGACAGGATGAACAGCGTCACGATCGCCGGCCGCGCCATCGGCACCACGATCGAGCGGAACGTGCGGAACACGCCGGCCCCGTCGATCCGCGCGGCCTCCTCGATCGACAGCGGGATCGAGTCGAAGAACTGCTTCATGATGAAGATGCCCGCCGCGTCCACGATCAGCGGCACGATCATCCCCGCGTAGCTGTCGTAGAGCCCGAGCTGCTTGAGGATCAGGAACCGCGGGATCAGCAGGACGACCGCCGGCACGCTCATCACTCCGATGAACAGCGCGAACAGGAAGCCCCGCCCGCGGAAGTTCAGCCGCGACAGCGCATAGCCGGCGAGCGAGTCGAAGAAGACGCGCCCGATGGTCACGAACACCGTCACGATCACCGAGTTCAGGGTCCACAGCGGCAGCGGCACATCGGTGAAGAGCCGCTCGTACGAGGCGAACGACCAGGTCGCGGGGAGCAGCGACAGCGGGTTCGACGTCGCATCCGCATCGGTCTTGAAAGACGACGCCACCGAGATCAGGAACGGGTAGATGTAGACCAGCGCGAGCGCGATCAGCAGCAGGTAGCCGCCGATCAGCGAGGCGCGTCCGCGGGCACCGAGGTGCACGCGGCGGCGCGGGAGCGGTGCGGCGGGCGTCTCGTCGACGGCCCGGGTGCCGGAGTCGATCAGGGTGCTCATCGCACACCTCCCGTGGTGAGGGTCGTGGCGGCGTCGGCGCGGGCCGCACGACGTCGGCGGCTGCGGGGCTCGCCCTTGTCGCGCAGCAGTGCCCGCTGCAGCAGCGTGAGCACCACGATGATGAAGAAGAGGATGAACGCGATGGCCGCGCCCTGACCCCAGCGGAGGTCCGTGAACGAGGACTCGTATGCGAGGAACGCGGGCGTGAGCAGCGTCTTGCCGGGAGAGCCGCCTCCGGTCAGGTAGATCTGGTCGAAGACCTGCCAGGTGCCGATGAGGCCGAGGGTGAGCACCGTGAACAGCGTGGGCTTGAGCATCGGCAGGGTCACCGAGAAGAACTTGCGGAGCGGCCCCGCGCCGTCCATCAGTGCCGCCTCGTCGATCTCGGCTCCGATGTTCTGCAGAGCCGCGAGGAACAGCAGCATGAAGGTGCCCGACGTGGTGAAGATCGCCATCGTGATCAGCACGCACATGGCGACGGAGGGGCCCGACAGCCAGTCCCACCAGGTGAGGCCGAGCGGAGCGGCGGCGGCGAGCGGGCCGGAGCCGTCGAGTCCGACCGCGCCGAGGGCGCTGTGCAGGATCCCGGAGGGGTCCGCCATCCAGGTCGGACCGTCGGCGCCGAACCAGCCGAGCACCGCGTTCACGACGCCCGAGGCGCTGAAGAGGAACAGGAAGATCACGGTGATCGCGATCGACGAGGTGACGGAGGGGAAGTAGAAGGCGGTGCGGAAGAACCCGCGCCCGCGCAGGATGCGCCGGTTCACCTGCACCGCGAGGAACAGCGCGAGAGCCGTCTGCAGCGGCACCACGAGCAGCACGTAGTAGAGGTTGTTGCGGATCGAGGTGCCGAAGTCCTTCTGCGCCAGGCCCGGCTCGGTGAGCACCGCCTGGTAGTTGTCGGCGCCGACGAACTGCGCGGTCGGACCCAGCGGCGAGCCGAGGCCGTTCCAGTTGCTGACGCTGACCCACAGCGCGAGGCCGATGGGCAGCACGAGGAAGACGCCGATGACGAGGATCGCGGGGAGGGTGAAGAGCCAGCCGTAGCGGGCCTCGTGCCCGCGGATGCCGGAGCGGCGCCTGCGGGCGGGTGCGGGGGCGGTCATCGATGCGTCTCCTTCGACGTGTCGGGCTGAGCTGGGGCGGGGCGCGGGGTTCGCTCTGCAGGTAACGGTTCGATCTGCAGGGGTGCCGATCTGCAGGACTTCGCGCCGTCTGCAGGGGATCGACGTGCGATCTGCAGGGGATCCTCGCGGGAGAGCGCGTTCCTCCGCTCGCAGGAGTCGGAATCTCGCGGATCCCCTGCAGATCGTGCAGATGCCTGTAGATCGTGCGAGCGCCTGCAGATCGTGCAGATGCCTTCAGATCGGACAGGTGCCTGCAGACGGTGCGAATGCCTGCAAATCGGACGGGGGCCTGCAGATCGTGCAGGCGACCGGAGGCGACAGGTCGGGTCCCGCCGCCTCCGGCGCGCGGCTACTTCGCGTTCGCGGTGTCGAGCGCGTCCTGCAGGTTCGTCTGCAGGTCGGCGAGGATCGCCTCCGGGTCGCCCGACGCCAGGCCCTCAAGGGCGGAGTTGAAGTCGGTGATCACGGTGGCGGCGCCCGCGAAGGCGACCGGGCTGACGGCGTAGTCGTTGCCCGACACGAAGGCGGCGTTCTCGGGGTACTTCGTCGCGTACTCCGCGGCGCCCGTCTCGGTCGAGGGGATCACTCCGAACGCGTCCGAGAACGCGAGCTGTTGCTCGTCGGCGGTGAGGGACTCGACGAGCGACTGCGCCTGCTCCGCGGTCTCGCTGCCGACCGGGATGCCCCAGCAGTTGCTGAAGGTGAAGGTCGACTTGCCACCGGGGCCCGCGGGGAGCTCGGCGACGGTGTAATTCACGTCGGGGTAGTCGGCCTCGAGCGCGCCGTTGATCCACGGGCCCTCGATGACCATCGCGGCGGCGCCCTTGCCGAACGCCTCCCCGGACCAGCCGGAGTCGAGGTCGGCCGGGAACTTCAGCGTCCCGTCGGTCAGCAGCTTCTTCACCTCGGTGAGCCCGGCCACGTTCTCGGGAGTGTCCGCGGTGACGGTCTCGCCGTCCTCGGACAGCAGCGAGCCGCCGGCCTGGTTCATGAAGGTGCCGATGCGCGCGTACTCGGCGCCGAAGGAGAGTCCGGTCACTCCGCTCGCGGTGAGCTTCGCCGCAGCCGACTCGAGGCCCGCCCAGTCGGTCGGGATGTCGGCGTCGGTGAGACCGGCGGCCGCCCAGAGGTCGGTGTTGATGACGAGACCCAGCGTCGAGAAGTCCTTCGGCTCGCAGTAGAACTGGTCGTCGTAGGTGAACGCCTCGCGCAGCGCCGGGTAGAACGCGTCGGCGTTCCCGGCGTCCTGCGCGTAGGGCTCGAGGTAGCGGTTGCTCGCGTAGGTCTGGAACTGGTCCCAGCTCATGTAGAAGAGGTCGGGCGGGTTGCCTCCCGAGAAGCCCTGGCCGAGCTGCTGCGTCAGGTCGCTGGCGGCGACGACCTCGACGGTGGTGCCGTTCTCCTCGCCCCAGGCGTTCACGGCGTCGGTGACCGCGGTGGTCTCGGCGTCACCGGACGAGCCGATCATCACCGTGAGTCCGGCGTCGGACGACGAGTCGGAGGAGGAGCCGCCGCTCGAGCAGGCGGCGAGAGTGACCGCGAGGCCGCTCGCGAGGATCGCGGCACCCCAGCGTGCCGCGGTGGAGGTGGATGTCATGGCCTGACCTTTCGTGATCGGGAGGTGCACCGGGAGGTGCTCGGGGCTGTGGGAGTCAGAGGTGGAGGGGAGTCCGCACGACGAGGTGCGGCTCGACGAGGCGGTGGGCCTCTCCGGAGGCGAGCTCGCGGTGCACGATGTCGTCGCCGCGCTCGCCGAGGAGCAGCTCGAGGGCGCCGGCCGCGACCGCGCCGAGGTCCTGCTCGACGCTCGAGAGGCCGACGGCGGCGGCGACCGGGGTGTTGTCGAAGCCGACGATCGAGAGGTCGGGGCGGCCGACGGCGACGGCGGCCATCGAGGCGCCGAGCGCGAGGGAGTCCGAGACGCAGACCAGACCGTCGACCGCGGGGTTCGCCTCGAGGAACGCGATCGCGGCGGACCGGGCCTGCTGCACGTCGTCCTCCGCCTCGGCCCGCAGCAGTGCGACTCCGGGGAACCGCTCCCCCATGACCCGCTCCCAGCCGTTGCGGCGGTCGTCGCCGGTCGCGGATCCGCTCGGCCAGCCGAAGAACGCGACGGTCGCGCACCCCTCGTCGGCGAGGTGCCGGCTGGCCTGCGCGACTCCGGAGGCGCCGTCGACGTCGACCCAGAGGTGCTGCGGATCGCCCTGGTCGTCCAGCCCCCAGGGGCGGCCGAACGTCACGAAGGGCACGCCCTGCTCGCGGAGCCACGCGGTGCGCGGGTCGCCGTAGAAGGTCGAGGTGAGGACGAAGGCGTCCACGTCGGCCCCGTCGCGGAGCCGTCCGATCTGCGCGATCTCGTCCTCGGGGGTGCTCGCCGTGTAGAGCAGGATCCGCATGCCGCGGGCATCCGCCTGCTCGGTCACGGCGTGGAGGAACCGGTCGAGCAGGCTGCCGGAGATACCGTCGAGCACGCGGTCCATCCGCACGCCGATGGTGCCCGACTTGCGGGTGCGCAGGCGGCGGGCGGAGGCGTGCGGCCGGTACTTGAGGTCGGCGATGGCCTTCTCGACGCGCTCGCGGGTGCCGGGACGCACGATCGACGGGCTGTTGAGCACGTTCGAGACGGTCTGGCGCGAGACTCCGGCGGCGCGGGCCACGTCTTCGACGGTCGGCAGTGCCATGCGTCCTCCTCGACGGGTCCGGGTGCGGTTCGATCGTTCCAACACGGCGGCGAGCGCCGATTTGATCGATCAAATGCGAGTGCTACATTACCTCCGACCGCGGTGCTGTCAACCGGCAGCCACCGACGGCCCGATCCCGTAGGCGCTGCACGACGCGGCCCGCACCGACGATTCAGTGAGGAGTCGACCGTGACGACCGAGCGCGACGACCGCAGCAGCACGCCCCTCCAGCCCCTCCTCCACGAGGCCGTCGTCCTCCTCCGCGCCCCCTCGCAGCTGTGGTGCGACGAGACGGGCGAGCTCGGCGCGCAGCCGATCCACGGGCTCTACCACGGCGACGTCCGCGTGCTCGCCGCAGCGTCCCTTCTCGTCGGCGGGCTCCCCCTCGAGCCGATCGCGGCCGGACGCGACGGGGCCTCCTCCGCCCGCTTCACCGGCCTGGCCCGCCGCCTCGACGACGCGTCGGCGGATCCCCGGTTCCGCGTCGTCCGCACGCGCGCCGTCTCGGCGGGATCGCTCCGCGAGAGCATCCGCCTCGAGTCGGCCCTGGCCGAGGAGGTCGCCACGCGACTCGACCTCGCGCTCGAGCCCGACTTCTCCCTCGTGCACGTCGTGAAGGCCGGCCTGCGCGACGACGTCGACGTCCGCACCGAGGCGGGCGACGGATCCGTCGTGTGGACCTCGGGCAGCGCCCGCGCCGAGGTGCGCGCCCCGGGCGCCGCGATCGCGACAGGAGCGAGCACCACGCTCTCCTGGGACGTCGTGGTCCCGGCCCGCGGCACCGTCGAGGTCGAGTGGAGCATCGCGATGGAGGACTCCGCCGCGGTCGTCGCCGGAGCCCCCGGCCCCGCGGAGTGGAGCGGTACGACGGTCGACGCGGGCGACTCCCGCCTCGCGTCCTGGTGCCGCGTCGCCCTCGACGACCTCGACGCCCTGCGGATGGTCACCGTCGACCGTCCGGACGAGCCGTTCCTGGCCGCCGGCGCGCCCTGGTTCTTCACCCTCTTCGGCCGCGACTCGATCTGGGCGGCGCGGATGCTCCTCCCGCTGGGCACCGGGATCGCCGGCTCGACCCTGCGCGTGCTCGCGGGGCTCCAGGGCACCGAGCACGTGGCCGGCACCGCCGAGCAGCCCGGCAAGATCATGCACGAGCTGCGCTCGACGACGCTCGAGATCCCGGGCGAGGGCGTCTCGCTCCCCCCTCTCTACTTCGGCACCGTCGACGCCACGGCGCTCTGGGTCTGCCTGCTGCACGACGCCTGGCGCTGGGGGCTCCCCGACTCCGAGGTCGAGGCCCTGCTGCCCGCGCTCGAGGCGGCGCTGCGCTGGCTCCGCGACGACGGCGACTCCGACGGCGACGGCCTGCTCGAGTACGTCGACACAACCGGGCACGGCCTCGCCAACCAGGGCTGGAAGGACTCGGGCGACTCGATCCAGTGGCGCGACGGCACCCTGGCCGAGGGCCCCATCGCGCTCTGCGAGGTGCAGGCCTACGCCTACGAGGCGGCGATCGGAGGCGCGGCGCTGCTCGAGCGGTTCGGCCGCGACGGAGCCGCGTGGCGCGAGTGGGCGGCGGACCTGAAGGAGCGGTTCGCCCGGTCGTTCTGGATCGACACGGCCGACGGCGGCTACCCGGCGATCGCCCTCGATGCGCGGAAGCGCCCCGTCGACACGGTCACGAGCAACATCGGTCACCTTCTGGGCACCGGGATCCTGCCGCCCGACCGCGCCGCGCGCGTGGCCGAGCTGCTGGTCTCGCCCGAGCTCTCCTCCGGCTACGGCCTGCGCACCATGTCGACCGACTCCGACGGCTACTGGCCGCTCTCGTACCACGGAGGAACGGTCTGGGCCCACGACACCGCCATCGCCGTCACGGGGCTGGCTCGCGACGGCTTCGGGGCCGAGGCGACGACGCTCGCGCGGGGCCTGCTCGCCGCCGCCGAGGGCTTCGACTACCGGATGCCCGAGCTGCACTCGGGCGATTCCGCCGCCGAGGCGCCCGCGCCGGTGCCCTACCCCGCCGCCTGCCGTCCGCAGGCCTGGTCGGCGGCCGCGGCCGTGGGAGTGCTGTCGGCGGCGCTGGGGCTCGCGCCGGGCGGGGAGACGCTCGTCGTCGCTCCGATCTCGCCCGCCCTCGCCGGGCCGATCCGGGTCGACGGGATCCGCCACCGCGGGTCCGTCGTGGCGGTGGACTGGGACGGGCGCGTCTGAGCCTCGGCCGTCAGGGCAGCCGTCGTCAGGGCAGCCGCGCCACCACCGCGCGCGCGATGGTGCGCCCCGAACGGTTCGCTCCGATGGTCGAGGCCGTCGGTCCGTAGCCCGCGAAGAACACCCGCGGGTCGGTGAGGGACGCGCCGTTCGCGACGGCGACTCCGCCCTCGCGCTCGCGCAGTCCGAGCGGCGCCAGGTGGCGCAGCTCCGGTCGGAATCCCGTCGCCCAGATGATCGCGTCGGCGCGCGTGAAGCTCCCGTCGGGCCAGCGCACGCCGTCCTCCTCGATCGAGCGGAACACGCCCCGCTCGCGGAGCACCCCGCGCTCGATCCCGGCCACGACCCTCCGGGTGCGCTGCACACCGGTGCCGCCGACGATGCTCGGCAGGGCACGGCCGGCCCGCGCCGCGCGGTCCTGCTCGGCCACCGCCTCCACCGCCGACTCGAAGGCGAGCTGCTCGCCGTCGCGGAACTCGACCGGGCGCCGCGTCGCCCAGGTGACCGAGCGCGCGACCCGCTCGAGTTCGAGCAGGAAGCCGATCGCCGAGGTGCCGCCGCCCACGACGACGACCTGCTTGCCCGCGAAGTCCTCGGCCCGCACGTACTCCGTGGTGTCGATCTGCACGCCCCTGAAGCGGTCGCGGCCCGGGTAGTAGGGCACGAACGGCGAGCCCCAGGTCCCGGTCGCGTTCACGACGAGGCGGGCGTGCTCGACGGCGCGGTCCGTCTCGATCACCAGAGCGGAGGAACGGTCGCCCGGTATCGCACTCGTGACGCTCCGCACCGCCTCGGGACGCCGGACGGGCAGCTCGTAGGCCCGCTCGTAGGCGCCGTAGTACTCCGTGACCACGTCGCGCGCCGGACGGCGCCGATCGGCGGTCGAGAACGAGAGGCCCATCCGGTCCATGCCGGGCAGATCGTGCACGCGGTGCGCCGACCCCAGCCGCAGCGCCTCCCAGCGGAACTGCCACGCACCTCCGGGCTCGGGCCCGCGGTCGAGGACCACCAGGTCACGGCCGGATTCGAGCCCCAGGCGCCGCAGGTAGTAGGCCACGGCGAGACCGGCCTGACCGGCGCCGATCACCACGACGGAGCGCTGCGCGGAGGCACGGTCCACGCTGCTCCCCCCGTCGTCGAGGGGCCGCCTCGATCCGGATGCCCAGGGCCCGGAGTGGCGTGTGCCCCGTCTGCTAAACTACCGGGTAGATTTCACTGTTCTCAGTTCATCGTTCGTAACCACGTCGTTGATAACCACTTCCCCAGCCGGCTTCATCGCCCGTCTGGCCTGTCATCGTGAGGGGGTCACCCATGGGGCGCGGCCGTCAGAAGGCGAAGAACACCAAGATCGCCCGTGAGCTGAAGTCGTTCAGCCCGGCGGTCGATTACAGCGCGCTGGAGCGAGAGCTCAGCCACCCGGACGAGCCGGACTACTCGAAGTGGATCGACGCCGAGGACGACGGCGACGACACCGACTTCGTCGAGGAGCAGCACCAGAAGCGTGCGTGACGCATCGTCGTCGTCGGGGTCGTCCGGTTCGGGCGGCCCCGACGTCGTTTCCGGAGTGGTCGAGCAGCTGTCCACACGCGTCGCCTACGAGACGCCGTGGATCCGCGTCCGCGAGGACGAGGTGCTCTGGCCCGGCGGGAGCACGGGCGTCTACTCGGTCGTCGAGCGCGACGACTACGCCCTGGTCCTCCCCCGCGAGGGTGACGGATTCTGGCTGGTCGAGCAGTTCCGCTACCCGATCGGTCGTCGCGCCTGGGAGTTCCCGGCGGGCGGCTGGCCGCACGGCTCCGCAGGCGGCGACGCCCTCGCGCTGGCACGCGCCGAGCTCCGCGAGGAGACGGGTCTGCGGGCGGGACGGCTCCGGCACCTCGGCCGGTTGAGCGAGGCGTACGGCTTCGTCGCCCAGTCCGTCGACGTCTTCCTCGCCGAGGAGCTCGAGCACGGCGAGCACGCCCGTGAGGCCACCGAGTCCGACATGGTGCAGCGGTGGTTCGCGGACCACGAGGTCGCCGAGTTGATCCGCGGCGGCGCGATGATCGAGACGGCCGCGGTCGCGGCACTCGGGCTCTTCTGGATGGACCGCGGCCTGGTCCCGTGAGCGGATCGGCGCCGGGATCGGCTCCCGAGCTGCACATCCGCCCCGATTCCGGAGCCGTCACTCGCTCCGGACGGTCGATGTCGGTGGTCTCTGCCACGCTGGATCGATGAGTCCCGTCGCCGTTCCGAGCGCCCCCTCCGGCGGCTCTCGCGGGGCGCGCCTCCCGGTCTGGCGCAGCGAGCGGCGCGGCGCCGATCTCGACGAGGCCCGCGACTTCTACCAGCGCGGGTACAACGGCTCGGGCTTCCGCGCCGAGCGCACGACGACCCCGTTCGAGTACCGCTACGCCTCGACGGGCGGCGGACCGGTCAGCCTCCACTCCGCGTCGTTCCTCGGGCACGTGCGCGGCTCGGTCGATCCGGCCGGCGTCTACGTCGTCCTGTGGCTGACCGCCGGCCGCGCGTCTGTCGACCTCGGGCGCGACGAGAACCGACTGGTCGTCGGGCGGCCCGCGATGTTCCCGACCGGGCGGCCCTTCGGCTTCGAGGCGCTCGAGTACCGCGATGCGCTCGTGCACTTCGACGCCGCCTACCTCGAGCGCGCCGCGGCCGAGCTCCACGGCTGCGAGCCCGGCCCGATCCGCTTCTCTCCCGTGGCGGACGATCCGGCTCCCTGGTGGGCCGCGGTGCGCGGACTCCGCGACACCCTCGCCGTCTCAGCCGCCCCCTCCGAGCTGCAGCGCGACTCCGCGTCGAGGTTCGCGGCCGAGGCCGCTCTGCGCACCTTCGCCCACCGCATCGTGCCGATGCCCCTCACCCCGCCGTCGGTGAGCGCCCGGCGCCTGCGCCGCGCGGTCGAGTTCGTGCACGCGAACGCCGATCTGCCCCTCGGAGTGGCCGACATCGCCGAGGCCGCCGGCCTCACGATCCGCGGACTGCAGCTCGCCTTCCAGCGCTCCTTCGGCACCACTCCGCGCCACTACCTGCGCGGAGTGCGCCTCGACCGCGCCCGTGACGAGCTGGGCGCCGCCTCCCCCGGAGAGCTCGTCGTCGGAGACGTGGCCGCCCGCTGGGGGTTCGTCGGCGCCGGCCGCTTCGCCCAGCACTACGCGCAGCGCTTCGGCGAGCTGCCCCGGCAGACGCTGCGCCGCTGACGCCCGCTACTTCGCGAGCACCGTCGCGCCGGCCACTGCCCCAGCGCCGTCGGCCGTGACCGCCTGCACCGACAGCCGGTAGGTCCGCCCGGGGACGAGGTTCGTGAAGGTCTGCGAGCGCTTGGTCGAGGCGACCACCGCCGCCCACGGTCCCGCGCCGCTCCCGTCGACCCCGTCGCGCGACACCCGGTACCCCGTCACGGTCGGCCCGCCCGAGGGCGGCGCCCACGACAGCACGGCCGTCCCCGATGCCGAGGCCGTCGCGGTCACCGCGGTCGGCGGGCCCGCGAGCACGGCCGGCCGCAGCGTCGCCGTGTACGTGACGGCCGCGCCCGGTGTCGTGATGCTGTGCGCCGCGGCGCCGCCGTCCGACCAGCGGGAGAAGACGTAGGGCGTGCCCGACGCGGTCGACTGGGCCGGCACCTCGAGCTGGAGCGGCGACCCCGCCCACGAGACGACGGTGGCGGGCCCGGTGAACGGCGTGCCGTTCACGAGCACGGTGCGACCGGCGGGGCTCGTCGCGATCGTGACCGACACCTTCTTCGGCGCGAACACTCGGGTCGACGTCTGCACGAGGCCCTTCGAGTCCGTCGCCGTCACGGTGACGAGCAGATCGCTGTTCCCGGCCGCCGCCAGATCCTCGGGGCCCGGCGCGGTGAACGGGACGTCGTTCCCGGTCACGGGCCCGAAGAACGGATGCGTGTGCTCGGCGTGCCGGCGCTGCACGGTCCACGACAGCGACGACGCGGGCAGCGTGCCGTCCTCCGGGTCCGTCGCGGTGGCCCGCAGCCGGTAGGTGGTGCCCGAGGTGAAGGTCGCTCCGGCGGCCGGCGACGTGATCGAGACGGTCGGGGCGCGGTTCCCGGAGGAGATCCGCTGCGTCACCGGAGCGGACAGGGCGCCCGCGGAGTCGCGGACCCTCAGCGTCGCCGTCCAGTCGCCCCGGGCATAGGTGTGGGTGGAGCTGGACGCCGTCGTGGTCTTCGAGGCGGTTCCGTCGCCGAACGACCAGAGGTAGGCGAGCGCGCCACCGTCCGGGTCGCTGCTCCCCGCGCCCTTCAACGTCACCGCGAGCGGCGCGGATCCGGACGCCGGCGAGGCGGTCAGGACGGCGGTCGGTGCGCGGTTCGCGGTGCCGGTGTAGGCGAGCCGGCGCAGCTGGCCGCCGTTCGCGTAGGTCGTGTAGAAGAGGTCCTGCGTGCCCCGCGAGGGTCCGAACGCCAGGGCGACCGCGCTGCTGGTGCCGAGACCGCTGACCAGGTCGGTCGCGGTGCCGCCCGGGCTGAGCGTCCGGATCTTGCCGCAGACGTAGTCGCCGAAGAGGTACGCGCCCGTGTACGCGGCGGGCCAGACGCCGTTCGGCACGAACGCGCCTCCGGTGATCGAGGCGCAGCCGTCGGCGTGGGAGTAGTCGAAGACGGGATCGGTGTACGCGGCGGGCTTCGCCGCTCCGCAGTTGGTCGGCGAGCCGGTCTGCGCGCAGTGCCCCTCGCGGGTGTTCCAGCCGTAGTCGGCGCCCTTGATGCCGGCGTCGATCTCCTCCCACGCGTCCTGGCCGACGTCGTTGATGCGGAACACGGTGCCGGTCGCGTTGGGATCGAACGCCATGCGGAACGGGTTGCGCAGGCCCTGCGCGAAGATCTCGCGGCAGACCGTGCCGCTCGCGGCCGGGGCGAGGCGGCACGACGCGGTCCCGGTTCCGAGGAACGGGTTGCTCGCGGGAACGCCGCCGGACGTGGTGATCCGCGCGATCTTGCCGTTCAGGATGTTGCGGTCGCGCGCCGCGTCGTTCTTGCCGCCGCAGCCGCTGCCGCCGGTCGAGCCGACGCCGCCGCGGTAGTCGCAGCCGCCGTCGCCGATGCTGACGTAGAGCAGGCCGTCCTTGCCGACGGCGAGGTCGCCGGCGTTGTGGTACCCGGCCGGGGAGTAGATGCCGTCGAGGAGGATCGTCTCGGAGGCGGGGTCGATCCGGTCGTCGTCGCCGAGGACGAACCGCGAGACGCGGTTGCGCGGGGCTCCGGTCGGCATCTTCGTGCCGTTCGCGTTCGTGGGGCATGCCGCATCGGATCCGCGTGCCGTGTAGAAGACGAAGACTGCGCGGGTCGTGGGGTCGGGGTCGACCGCGAGCCCGAGCACGCCGCGCTCGCCGTTGGCGCAGATCTTGGCGCGCAGGTCGATCGCCGGAGTGGGGAGCAGCACCCCGTTCTCGACGATGCGGATGGGACCGCCGCGGGAGGCGACGAGCGCCCGCCCGTCGAGGGCGAAGGCGAGCGCCGTCGGAGACGGGACGTCGGCGACCAGGGTGTCGGTGAACTTCGCCGGGATCACGGCGCTCGCGGAGACGTCCGCGGCGACGGCGCTGCTCTCGGAGGCGGCCGTGGGGGCAGAGGTGCTCGCGGAGACGGCTGCGCTCGCGGGAACGGCTCCCGGCGCGGCCGGAGCGAGAGTCGCGACGAGGACGACCGCGGCGAGCGCGGCGAGTCCGCGGCGGAGGAAGGGGAGCGAGCGCACGGGTGCCTCCACGTCGGCCGCACGGGCCGGCGCATCGAGATCGGAGTGGAACGGAGCGGGGTCGTGCGGCGCACGCGGGCCCGCGGTCCTCCTCCGCGGGGACGGGAGGAGGACCGCGGGCCCGGAACGGCTACCTGACGACGGTGGCGGTCGCCGCGGAGGTGCGCGAGACCGTCGTGTAGGCGGTCTTCTTGCCCGTCACGGTGACGGTGACCTTCTTGCCGACGGTGCTGCTGGTCGGCTTGAAGGTCGACGAGGTCGCTCCGCTGATCGCGACGCCGTTCGCCTTCCACTGGTACGTCAGGGTGACGGGAGCGGGACCCCATGCTCCGGGGTTCGCCGTGAGGGTGAACCCGACTTTGGCGGTGCCGGAGACGGTGGGCGTCGGGGCGACGAGCGTGCCGGCGACGACCGCGGCCGACGCATCGGACGTGCGGGTCACCCGGGTGTACCCGGGCTTGCTGCCGGTGACCGTGACGGTGATCGTCTTGCCGAGCACGGCGCTCGTGGGCTTGTACGTCGATGCGGTCGCGCCGCTGATCGCCGTGCCGTTCGACATCCACTGGTAGACGAGCGAGACCGGAGCGGGGCCCCAGGCGCCGGGGTTCGCGGTGAGGGTCGAGCCGACCTTCGCGGTGCCGGTGATCGTCGGCTTCACGGCGGTGAGGGTGCCGGAGGCGACCGCGGCGGTCGCGGCGGACGTGCGGGTCGAGGCGGTGTAGCCGGTCTTGCTGCCGGTGACGGTGACGGTGATCCGCTTCCCGAGCGTCGCGCTGGTCGGCTTGTAGGTGGAGGCGGTGGCGCCGCTCAGCGCCGTGCCGTCGGCCTTCCACTGGTACGCGTAGGTGACGGGAGCCGGACCCCAGGCGCCCGGGTTCGCGGTGAGGGTCGATCCGACCTTCGCGGTGCCGGTGATGGTCGGGGTGGCGGCCGTGAGAGCGGCGCTCCCCATCCGGACCGAGCTGGAGGAGGCGATGCTGGAGCCGGCCGAGTTGATGGCGCGGACCGAGAGCGTGTAGGTGGAGCCGAGCGCGAGGTTCGAGAACGTGCGCGAGCGGGTGGACGCCGAGACGATGATCGACCACGGTCCGTTGCCCGACGCGTCGACGCCGTTGCGGGACACCTCGTAGCCGGTGATGGCTCCGCCGCCGTCGTACTCGGGGGCGTTCCACGTCAGCATGGCGGTGCGCTCGGCGTCGTTCTTGATCGCGGTGACGTTCGCAGGAGTATCGGGCGCGGTCACGTTCGGAACGAAGGTGCCGGTCCACGATGAGTAACCGGTGCCGTAGGCATTGATCGCTGCGACCGTGAACGAGTACTCCCAACCAGACTGGAGGTTGGTGAACTTCTGCGATCGGGCGGATGCCGGAACGATGGTCGACCACGGTCCGGCGCCGGAGGCATCCGTCCCGTTGCGCGACACTCGGTAACCCGTGATGGCGGAACCGCCGTCGTACTCCGGCTCATCCCAGTACAGCGTCGCAGAGCGCGCTGAGCCGTCGGCCGTGGCGTAGACGTTCAGCGGCTCCCACGGCGTTCCGGCACGGGCCGCCGACGTGGCCGCCTCGGTCGGAGCCGTGACGGCGGCGGTGCTGAGCGTGGTCGGCTCCACCTCGGCGGCGACCGCCGCGGAGGGCGCCGCCAGCGCGAGCGCGGCGGCGGCGGCGACGGCGGTGAGCCATCGCGGGATGAGGGGCTTCCGCTCCATGGGTTCGTCTCCAAATCGGCGTGCGCGACGAGCGGCGCATCTCTGCGCGCCGTCGAGTCATCGGGTGAGCGCCGTCCGCTGCGATCGGGTGATCAGCGGGAGGCGAGAGGGTGGGGACGCGGATATCGGAGTACGGACCTCGAGGAGAGAGGCGAGCGTTCCGATCGCGCGAGGCACAACTTATCGGCGGGAAGCGAGGACGATTGACCCCCCTTTCGGCCGTTCCTGTGAGCGCTCTCTGGGTTGTCGTTCCCGCCGTGACACCGGAGGCCGATCGACGTCGGTCAGAGAAGGCCGACCGCTCGTGCGGCCGGCGTCGCGCTGTCAGGACGGCACGTCTCTCCAGGCCGCGCCGGCGATGAGGGGCGCCGGAACCGCTCCGAGCGCCGCTGCGGACCGGTCGTCACGAACGACTCGTGCAGGACGGAGAAATACCTATCGCACCGATTCGGCGGACCACCGATCACCCCTGCGGAGGACGCCGATCCTGTGTCCCCGCCCCGGGGATAGTGCGTCTTCCGATGCCGTGCTGATAATGAGCGACTTCGTCCCTCGAGCTCCAGTCCCTCGTCTCCGGAACTCCTCAGCGACGTACCGACACCCGCCACCCGACCGATCGGTTCCTCGTGCCCCCCAGAACTCCGCGCCTCGCGCGCCTCGCCGTGATCGTCGTCGCCGCGCTGCTCCTGGCGATACTCCCCGCAGCTCCGGCATCGGCCGCGACAGCGTTCACGACCGCGCCGACGCCCACGATCTCGGGAACCGCAGCCGTCGGCTCCGTGCTGACCGCGAAGACCGGCACCTGGAACCCCGTGCCCACCTCGTACGCCTACCAGTGGAAGCGCTCCGGAACAGCGATCACCGGCGCGACGGCCTCCACCTACAAGGCCGTCACCGCCGACTCCGGACGAACGCTCACCGTCACGGTCACCGGCAGCAGGACCGGCTACACGACCACTCCCCGCACCTCCGCTCCGACCGCCACGATCACCACCCCGCGCGCCTTCACCACGGCGCCGGCCCCGACGGTGACGGGCACCACGAGAGTCGGCTCCGTGCTGACCGCGAAGACCGGCACCTGGAGCCCCGTGCCCACCTCGTACGCCTACCAGTGGAAGCGCTCGGGAACAGCGATCACCGGCGCCACCGCCGCCACCTACAAGGCCGTCACCGCCGACTCCGGACGGACGCTCACCGTCACCGTCACGGGCAGCAGGACCGGCTACACGACCACCCCGAAGACCTCCGCTCCGACCGCCACGATCAAGCCCGGTCCTCCTGGCGCGGCGACGAGTGCCGTCGCCGTGGTCGACGATGCGGCGGCGACCGCGACGATCTCCTGGCAGCCGCCGGCCACGACCGGCGGCTCGGCGATCACCGGCTACCGGCTCACCCGGGACGGCGTCGACTCGACCGGTCAGGGCGCGTGGTCGCACCTCTACGGTCCGGAGAAGCGGTCGGTGACGCACATCAGCCTGGTTCCCGGCGGTACCTACAGCCTCACGGTCACTCCGGTGAACGCGGTCGGGAGCGGGCCGACCACCGCGCGCTCCGTCACCCTGGCGCCGAAGGTCCTCGTGGCTCCGACGCCCACCGTCTCGGGCACGCCCACCGTGTACTCGACCCTCACGGCGGACGCCGGCGAGTGGACCCCCGGCACGCGCTTGGACTACCAGTGGTACGCGAACGGGATCCCGATCAAGGACAGCGGCGGCTGGTGGGCGGAGGGGCCGACGCTCATGGCCGATGTCGCGCAGTCCGGCGCGCGGGTCACGGTCCGGGTGACGGGGACACTGGCGGGCTACGCCCCCGTGGTGAGGGAGAGCGCGGCGACGACGGCGATCCGACCGCGTGACGTCTTCGATCTCTCGACCATCGACTACCGCGCCGCGCACGCCCTTTCGCCGCGAGGGGCGCGGGTCTACACGATCTCCCGCACTCTCGATCTCCAGGACACCAGAGAGGGGGAGGAGCCGGTGAGGTGGACCGCCGACGCGGGCACGATCGTCAAGGTCCACGACGGCATCGCCGCGAATCTTCCGCTCAAGGCGTCCGGCACCTCCACCTCGCCCGTCGTCGTCACATCGATCCACGACGACACCGTCGGCGGCGACACGGACGGTCCTTCGGCGGCCCTGCCCGCCACCGCGACTCCGTGGAAGGGGATCGACGTCTTCGAGCAGCACTACATCTACGACGAATACCCGTACGAATCGAGGAGATGCCGCATGGATGCGCAGTACCTCGTCGTGAAGTACGCCGAGACGGGAGTCTTCTGCTCTGAGGACGAGAGCCTCATCCGGATCTCGCACTCGCAGATCTGGGGCGGCGTACGGGTGTGGGGCACATCGGTCGATCTGCAGGACAACGAGTTCGTCCGGGGGCGGGTGCACGTGTCCGTCCCGACCCGAACGCCCCGGATGGACGACTGGTTGCCGCCGGAGCACCCCGTCATCGTCCGCAACAACGTCTTCACCGGGCTCCCGGGTCTCACGACCACGCCGATCGAGATCCATGAGGCACTTCTCGAGACGACCACAGCGGTCGCGGGCAACACCGCTCCCGGCATCACCAATCCCCACATGCTTCTCGACGGCACGCTCGCGACCGACTCCCTGACCCTCGGTGCGGGATGGGTCTACGACCTGGTCACCGATTGGCCCGAGTACTGGCACGTCGACGGCACGCTGGTCGTGCAGCCGGGAGTGGTGGTCAGGATCGGCCAGAGCGTCGGGTTCCGCGGTCAGATCGCAGCAGTGGGCACGGTGTCGCAGCCGATCACGTTCACCTCGATGCTCGACCGCTCGATCGGGATCACCGCACCCCGCGGCCCGTCTCCGGTCCTCGACTACGCCTCCGGCAGCGGCTGTATCGAGGGCGGAGCGTTCACATCCACGTCCCGGAACTACACCGTGCGTTCGCTCACCACCTGCGGCTAGAGGTCGCGCGCCGCCGCAAGCCCGTTCCGCGCCGACTCCGCCCGGCGTAGTGTCCGAGGACGGCGCGCGGAACGGTCCGCGCGCTCGCGTCGATGGAGCCGCGATGTTCGAACCCGAAGGATCCGTGCACCCTGTCGCGCGGCTCAGCTACGTCACCGCCGCCCTCCTGGTGGGTGCGGTCCTCGTCGGAGGCGCTGTCGGCGCCGCCGTCGCCCTGGTGCTCTACCTGCCGGCCGCGCTCGCGTCCGGTCCGCTCGACCCGTCGGCGCTCGTGAGCTTCGGGATGCTGATGGGCGTCCTCTCGGGAGCGGGCATCGGCCTCTGCGGCGGCGTCGGCGCCGTGGCGGGCATGGTGTCCGTCCGCGCCGTGAACCGCAGCGACTCCGCGTTCGTGCTCGGCACGAGCTCGGGCTCGGCCCTGGGCGTCCTCATCGCGGCGGCGAATCTCCTGGTCAGCCGGGACGCTCCGACCTGGATCACGGTGCTGCTGGCGACGGCCGCCGCCTTCGCCCTCTGCGCCTGGGGCTCCTGGCTGCTGACCCGCCACGAGCACGCCTGGGAGCGCGCGCACGCCCGCTCGCAGCACCACCGCCCGGCCTGACGCCCGCCCGTCCTTGCTGATCGAGTAGCCCGCCTAGCGGGCGTATCGAGATCCACCCTCCCGGAGACGCCGGTCTCGATACGCCGCCTGCGGCGGCTACTCGACCAGCAAGAACTGCCCCGGCGTCAGCCCGCGTACGCCCCGACCAGGCGCACCGCGCCGCCGTCGACGCCCTTGGCGCCCTGCTCGAAGCCCTCGAACGAGCGGGCGCTCATCGACACGCGCCCCGCGATCCACGACGGCACTCCCGACGCCTCGAGCGAGGCGATGACCGCCGGAGCCGCTTCCGCGTCGACCATCGCGAACATCCCGATCCCGAGGTTCCAGGTGCCCTCGGTGCTCTCGAGCGTCGCGCCCGACATCCCGGCGAGCGCACGGAACACGTCCGACGGGCTCCAGGTCGACCGCTCGACCTCGACCCACGAGCCCCGCGGGAGCACGCGAGCGAGGTTCGCGGCGATGCCGCCTCCGGTCACGTGGCTGATCGAGTGCACGGCCGACCCGAGCGTCTCGTGCTCGAGGACGTCGAGCAACGGCCGCGTGTAGAGGCGGGTGGGCTCGAGCAGCACCTCGCCCACGACTCCGCCGAGCTCGGCCGAGCGGTCGGTGAAGCCGATGCCGCGCTCGGCGAGGATGTGGCGCACGAGCGAGTACCCGTTCGAGTGCAGTCCGGAGGAGGCCATCGCGATGACGACGTCGCCGTCCTGCACGCGGTCGGCGCCGCGCACCGCGTCCGCCTCGACCACTCCGGTCGCCGCTCCGGCCACGTCGTAGTCGTCGGGTCCGAGGAGCCCCGGGTGCTCGGCCGTCTCGCCGCCGACGAGCGCCGTGCCGGTGGCCGAGCAGGCCAGCGCGATGCCGGCCACGATGTCGGCGATGCGCGCCGGGACGACCTTGCCGCAGGCGATGTAGTCGGTCATGAAGAGGGGGCGGGCGCCGACCACGACGATGTCGTCGACGACCATGCCCACGAGGTCCTGGCCGATCGTGTCGTGCTTGTCGATCGCCTGCGCGAGCGCGACCTTGGTGCCGACGCCGTCGGTCGAGGTCGCGAGCAGCGGCGCTCGGAAGTCCTTGAGGAACGACACGTCGTAGAGGCCGGCGAACCCGCCGACTCCGCCGAGCACGTGGCGGTCGTGCGTCGCCGACACGGCCGACTTCATCAGCTCGACCGCGAGATCACCCGCCGCGGTGTCGACTCCGGCGCGGGCGTAGCTGCTCGTCTCATCACTCACGCGACGACCCTACCGACTGGCCCGCCCCGCCGAGAGTCCGCGAGAGGCCTTCTCCGCACCGCCGGAGGGTCGGCGGATCCGCCCGACAGGGTGCCACCGCACCGCCCCGCACCGGCCGATCCGCCCAGGGCGAACCATTAGGGGATGCGTCCGCCACGTGTCAGGATGGACCGTCATCCCCCCTGCTACCCGATTGGGAGCCCATCCGGCATGTGCGGAATCGTAGGAATCGTCTCCTCGGGACCCGTCAACCAGTCCATCTACGACAGCCTGTCGCTCCTGCAGCACCGCGGTCAGGATTCGACCGGCATCGCGACGGCCGACGGCAGCACCCTCCACATCAAGAAGGCGGCGGGGCAGGTCCGTGAGGCGTTCCGCACGCGCGACATGCGGTCGCTGCTCGGAACCATGGGCCTCGGACACGTTCGCTACGCCACGAAGGGCAACGCGGAGCGCGAGGAGGAGGCGCAGCCGTTCTACGTGAACGCGCCGTACGGCATCATCCTCGTCCACAACGGCAACCTGACGAACACGCGCGAGCTCACCGACGAGCTCTTCACCGTCGACCGCCGCCACCTCAACACCACCTCCGACACGGAGCTGCTGGTCAACGTCCTCGCCAACGAGCTGCAGGCGTCGATCTCGGGCCGCGACCTCGACGCCGACGAGGTGTTCGACGCGGTCGCCCGCGTGCACGAGCGCGTCGAGGGCTCGTACGCCACGATCGCGCTGATCGCCGGCAAGGGGCTGCTCGCGTTCCGCGACCCGTTCGGCATCCGCCCGCTCATCGTCGGCCGCCGCTCGAACGTCGGGGCGACCGACGACTGGGTCGTCGCCTCCGAATCGCTCGTGCTCGAGGCGCAGGGCTTCGAGATCGTGCGCGACGTCGCTCCCGGCGAGGCGATCTTCATCACTCCGGACGGCCGCATGGCGAGCCGCCAGTGCGCGAAGGACCCCCGCCTCATCCCGTGCTCGTTCGAGTACGTCTACCTCGCGCGCCCCGACTCCGTGATGTCGGGCATCTCCGTCTACGAGGCGCGCCTGCGCCTGGGCGACCGCCTCGCCGACACGATCGCCGCCTACACGCCGGGCGGAGCGATCGACGTCGTCATGCCCATCCCGGACTCGTCCCGCCCCGCCGCGATGCAGGTCGCGCAGAAGCTCGGCATCGAGTACCGCGAGGGCTTCTACAAGAACCGCTACGTCGGCCGGACGTTCATCATGCCCGGGCAGGCGGTGCGCAAGAAGTCGGTGCGCCAGAAGCTCAACGCGATGTCGAGCGAGTTCAAGGGCAAGAACGTGCTGATCGTGGACGACTCGATCGTCCGGGGCACGACCTCGAAGGAGATCGTCGACATGGCGCGCACCGCCGGAGCGAACACGGTCACGTTCGCCTCCGCCGCCCCGCCCGTGCGCTACCCGCACGTGTACGGCATCAACATGCCCTCGCGGCAGGAGCTCGTCGCCCACAACCGCCGGATCCCCGAGATCTCGGAGGCGATCGGCGCCGACTACCTGATCTACCAGGAGGTCGCCGACATGAAGGCGGCGATCCTCGAGGGGTCCGACGTCACCGATCTCGAGACCAGCTGCTTCACGGGCGAGTACATCACCGGCACCGTGACTCCGGAGTACCTGGACTGGGTCGAGCGCACGCAGCTCAGCTGATCCCGCGCGTCGAGGCCGCCGAGCGCGCTCGCCACCAGCACACGCTCCGAGCCTCCGCAACCGGGTGCCCGGGCGCCGCCGCGGCGTCCAGACTCGTCTGCGTGCGCCACCCGGGCGCGCAGACGAGGAGCCTCCCGTGATCTACCGCCTGATCCCCTACGTGCTGATGTTCATCGCACGCAAGCTGACGAAGTCGCAGAAGGCGAAGCGCACGATGCAGAACGCCGCGCGCAGGACCGCGCGCAAGGGCCGCTGAGCCGATCCGTCAGCGGACGGCGGTGCCCGGCTCCTGCGCGGAGCCGCCGTCCGCCTCCGGGTCGTCGGAGACGCCCTCGCGGGCGACCGTGCGCTCGGCGGTCCGGCGGACCACCTTGCGTCCGACGACGCGGTCGAGGATCACGACGATCAGCCCCGCGAGGGCGCCGAAGAGCGTCACGAACAGCAGCAGGCTGAAGCCGAAGACCTGGCCCTGCGAGAAGCCCTGCGTCTCGGGCAGGGCGAAGGTGAGCACGAACGCGGTGATCGCGCCGAGTCCGGCGCCGAGCGCCAGGATGCGCCAGATGCGCGGGCTCCGGCGCACCTCGACCTCTTCGCGGGTCACCTCGACGTCGTCGGAGTGCTGCGGAGTGTCGAGCGGATCGGTCATGCCTCCATTCTCCCCTGTGCCGGCCTCGGAGCGGACCGTGTCCGGTGCGGGCGAACAGCGCGGTGTGCCGCGGCCGCACCCGGGTGCCCTCGGCCACCGCCCGGCTCCGCGAGTGGACGCCCGACGGGCTCCGTCGACGGTGCAGGACCCGTTCCGCGACGTCTCGGCACCGCCCGACTCTGCGACTGGGCGCCGAATGGGGTCCGTCGCCGACGCAGGCCCCGTTTCGAGACCACTCAGAACCGCCCGGCTCAGCGAGTCGGCACAGGGCGGGGTCCATCGCAGGTGCAGACCCCGTTCCGCAACCACTCGGTCGCCCACCCCGCCAGCGCGTCCGCCGGTCGCTCCACAACGGCCGACCAGCGGAGGAGCGGCTCACATCGCGTGGACCAGGCGCCCCGCCTGCGCGCGCAGCTCGCGCACGACCGTCCGGACCGACAACCGCTCGGCGCGATCGGGCCGCATGAGCGCCACGATGTGCCGCACCGAGCTGACCCCGCGGAGCGGCTTCACGACGATGCCGGGAGCACCCGCGGTGTAGCGCGGCAGCACCGCGATGCCGAGTCCTGCCGCGACGAACGCCTCCGTCACGCGGGTCGACGCGAAGCGCTGCTCGACGCGCACGGCCTCGCCCGACGCCGTCTCGATCTCCTGCATGACGCTCTCGAACGGGAAGCCGTCCGGCACGCCGATCCAGGTCTCGCCGACCAGGTCCGCGGCCGTCACCGTGGCCCGCTCCGCGAGCCGGTGGCCGATCGGAAGAGCGATGTCCAGCGGCTCGACCATCAGCTCCGCCATCGCGAGACCCCGGCCCGCCCAGGCGCTGCGGCCGGTCGGCGAGTGGCCGAGCACGATGTCGAAGTCGGCGGTGAGGTCGGCGAACTCGTCGGTGCCCGGATCCACGTCCTCGCACTGCACGACGAGTCCCTCCACGCTCCGCAGCGCCACGAGCGCGTCGGGCAGGAGCATCTGCCCCGCGGTCGGGAAGGTGGCGATCGTCACCTCGCCGATCGGGTTGTTCTTGAAGGTCTGCCAGACGGCGTCCGCGCGCTCGAGCGCGATGGCGATCTCGGTGGCGCTCCGGGCGAGCTCGCGGCCGGCTCCCGTGAGGACCACTCCGCGGCCCGACCGCTCGATCAGGGGCACGCCCGCCTCGCGCTCGAGCACCTTGAGCTGCTGCGAGACGGCGGAGGGGGTGCGGTGCGTCGCCTCCGCGACCGCGGTGATCGAGCGCCGCATCGAGAGCTCCCTGAGCAGTTCCAGTCGCCGCACGTCCATGAAGCAACGCTACACGTCAGGGCAAGAACACGTCGATTGTCCTAAGGAACAGGAGTGGCCAGAGTGGACGTTGTACACAGCATCCCGGCGGATGAATCCCGTTCCGCCACAACGAAAGGCAGAACAGTCATGAGCATCGCAATCGTCGCCCTCCTCGCCGGAGTCTCCGCCTGGGGCGCCGTCGCGACCGTGCTCGTCACCCGCCGCGACGGCTACCGTCAGGTCCCGACCCAGCACTGAGCCCCGCGCTCCGCGACAGCACTCGCGTCCGAACGCCGCTTTCCCCTCGGGGAGGCGGCGTTTCCGCGTTCCCGGGACGACGAAGGGCCCCCGACCGGAGTCGAGGGCCCTTCGTCGTGCAGTGCGGTGCTACTTCGAGACGGTGCGGCGGCGCAGGTGCGCCACGCTCATCGCCGCTCCGAGCAGGAGGGCGACGGCACCGGCCAGCAGGGCCGGGGTCGTGTCGAATCCGGTCGCGGCGAGCTGGTGCGCGCCACCGCCGGTCGGGCCGCCGGCGACGGGCTTCGTCGGGGCGGCGGGAGTCGTCGGGACCGTGGTCTCGGTCGGCTCCGGGACGGGAGTCGGCGCGACGGCCGCGTCGGCGACCGCGAAGTCGACGCTCACGGTGACGCCGGTCTCCTCGAGGGCGAAGGACGCGGTGTGCGTGCCGCCCGCCAGGCTCTCGGCGATCGGGACGCTGAACGACGCGCGGCCGGTCGAGTCGTCGGTGACGGCCCGGGTCGGGTCGATCGGCGCGGTGCCGACCTCGGTGCCGTCGACGCTCGCGGTGACCGTGGTGTCGGTCGGCGCACCCGTGCTGAACAGGAGCGAGGAGAGGTCGACCGTCATCGTGTCTCCGACGGCGTACTCACCCGAGTCCGGGATGTTCTCGGTGAGGCCGATCGAGCGCTGGACGGGGTCCGGGCTCACGGTGCCGAGGTCCTGGATGTAGGCGACGAACGCGTCGAGGTCGATGCGGCCGGAGTCGGCGGTGCCGGTGCCCTCGGTGAAGGTGCTGAATCCGTCGCCACCGGTCGAGAGGAAGTTGTTCGTCACGACCGTGAAGGTCTGCGCCGGGTCGACGGGCACGTTCTCGAAGAAGACCTCCGAGATGTGCTCGCCCTGCGGGGCGGCCGGGTCGAAGACGTAGGTCAGCGCGGCCGAGGTGGCGAGCTTGAGCTGCGGGTGCGCGGCGCTCCCGACCCACTGCTCCTCGAGCAGAGCCTTGATCTGCGCGCCGGTCAGCTGCAGCGTGACGAGCGTGTTGGCGAACGGCTGGGCGTTCGACGCCTCGGCGTAGGTCACGACGCCGTCGGCGTCACCGGGCACGGTGGAGTCGCCCGCGAAGAGCAGGTCATCGCGGAGTCCGCCGGCGTTGGTGAAGGCGATCTCGGTGCCCAGCTCACTGGTGGCCCAGAGCTGCGCGTCGGCGACGAGGTTGCCCAGCGTCGACTCGGAGCCGCGGTTGCTCTGGCCGTCCTCGCGGTAGGCGCGGGAGATGTCGTCGGTGATGGTGCCGACCTTCACGCTGCCCTCTTCGACGGCGACGGCCTGAGCGGCCTCGACGATCGAGGTGACGGCGGGATCGGCGTCGAAGGCTCCGACGGAGATCGTGTCAGCGGCGTCCTCGGACTCGGGGTCGTCGACCTCGACGGTCAGCGGCACGACCTCGCTGGTGAGCGAGGTGAGCTCCTTGGTCGTCGGGTCCACGGTCAGCGCCATGTGGCCGATGTTCTCGGCGTAGCTGCCGGTCTGCGACACGATCGTCGGGAACGCACGTCCGCCGTCGACGGTCGCGTTGTACTCCTGGTGGCTGTGACCCGAGACGATCGCGTCGACGTTCGCGGCGACTCCGTTGACGATGGCGCCGAACTTGGGGTCGGCGGCGGGGGTGCCCGCGTCGGCCGCACCGGCGTCGGCGCCCTCGTGGAGCAGCAGGACGATCACGTCGGCCTCGCCGTTGGCGTCGTCGCCGTCCTGGAGCGCAGTAGCGACCTCGTTGACGTTCTCGACGATCGGCTCGATCGAGAGGGTCGAGATGCCGCCGGGGCTGACGAGCGTGCCGAGGTCCTCGGTCATCGCTCCGATGAAGGCGACCGAGACGCCCTCCTGCTCGGCGAGGAAGTAGGGGTCGTACGCGCGCTCGCCCGTCGCGGTGTCGAAGAGGTTCGCGTTGACGTACGGGAAGTCGGACTCGTCGCTCACGCGGCCGTCGACGTCCGAGCGGCCCTTGTCGAACTCGTGGTTGCCCAGCGTGCTGACGTCCAGGCCCATCTCGTTCAGGACGTCGAGCGTCGGCTGGTCGTCCTGCACCTTGGAGGTGAAGGTCGAGGCGCCGATGTTGTCGCCGGCCGAGACGAAGAGGGTGTTGGGGTTGGCGGCCCGGTAGGAGTCGACCGCGCCGGCGAGGACCGCCGCGCCGGCGACCGTGCCGTTGGCCTCGATCCGGCCGTGGAAGTCGTTGATCGACAGGACGTCGATCGCGATGTCGCCCTCGGCGGCCATCGCGGGAGCGGCTCCGAGCATCGCGGCGCCGGCGACGGCACCGACTGCCGTCACCGAGAGTGTTCTGATGAGGCCGCGTCGACGGCCGGGGGTAGTGCTTCGCATCTGGTCGAGATCTCCAAGCGTCGAGCGGCGATTCGGAGGAGTCTCCGGCCGCATGAGGGGAACTTTCCCAGCCAAGCCGAGGGTGGGCCGCAGGTCAAACGCCTGCCCGCCGGTCGCGGGCGTCGTTTACGAGAAGTTAATCCGACGACTGCCGGGGTTCTCCCAGCCGACGCGGAGCGAGGCGGCCGGCGCGGTCAGCCGACGCGGAGGAGGGGGAGGAACGGCGTGAGATCCGCTCGCACCCCGGACGCGTGGATCCGACCGCTCGCGAGGCCCTCCGCCCACGGCAGGTCGCCGGTCGCGAGGCGCAGCCAGGTCGCCGCGTCCATCTCGATGACGTTGGGCGGGGTCCCGCGGGTGTGCCCGGGGCCCTCGACGCACTGCGCGGCGCCGAACGGAGGAACGCGCACCTCGACGCTGCGGCCCGGCACCCGCGTCTCGATGATCTGCAGGAGGAACCGCACGGCGGTCGCGGTGGTGGTGCGGTCCGTCGCTCCGGCGAGCGCCGCGCGCACCGCGCCCTGACCGGACGCCTCGTCGATCTTCCCCTTGGCCATGCGTCCATCCTGCCGTGCCCAGCGGCCGGGAACGCCGCTCCGCGAGAGGCCGCTCGAGCCCGGAACACGCCGCAGGAGGCGTACCGGAACGGCATCCCGCGGACGCGCGATCCCTGCGCCGAGCAGGCGTGACGGAGTGCGACCGGCCCGGGACGGCCCGGGCCTATCCTGTTCAGGTGAAGATCCTCGTCCTCGGTTCGGGTGCCCGTGAGCACGCCATCATCACGGCTCTCCTCGCAGAGGAGGAGCAGCACGAGATCATCGCCGCGCCCGGCAACGCGGGCATCGCGCGCGACGTCGAGGTCATCCACTTCGACACCAACAGCCCCCGCCTCGTCACCGACTTCGCGCTCGAGCAGGGCATCGAGCTCGTCGTGATCGGCCCGGAGGCGCCGCTGGTCGCCGGAGTGGCCGACGCCCTCCGCCAGCGCCGCATCCCCACCTTCGGTCCCGACAAGGCCGCCGCCGCCCTCGAGGGCTCCAAGACCTTCGCGAAGCGCGTCATGGACATGGCGCGCGTCCCCACCGGCCGCGCCACCCGCGTCTCGACCCTGGTCGACGCGACCCGCGTCATCGACGGCTTCGGCGCCCCCTACGTCGTCAAGGCCGACGGCCTCGCCGCCGGCAAGGGCGTCCTCGTGACGGAGTCGCGCAGCGCGGCCGTCGCGCACGCCGAGTTCTGGCTGCAGTCGGGCGACGTCCTCATCGAGGAGTTCCTCGACGGCCAGGAGGTCTCGCTCTTCCTCCTCTCCGACGGCCACGACGTCGTCCCGCTGTCGCCCGCCCAGGACTACAAGCGCCTCGGCGACGGCGACGAGGGCCCGAACACGGGCGGCATGGGCGCCTACTCCCCCCTCCCCTGGCTCGCCGACCGCTGGGCGAGCGAGCGCGCCTTCGTCGACGAGGTCATCGACACCGTCGCCATTCCGACGATCCGCCAGCTCGAGCGGGAGCGCACCCCCTTCGTCGGACTCCTCTACTGCGGCCTGATCGTCACCGAGGCCGGCATCCGCGTGATCGAGTTCAACGCTCGCTTCGGCGACCCCGAGACACAGGTCGTGCTGCCCCGCCTCGCCTCGCCGCTCTCGGCGCTGCTCCTCGCCGCGTCGACGGGCTCGCTCGCCTCCGTGCCCTGGCCCGCCTTCACCGACGAGGTCGCCGTGACCGTCGTGCTCGCCAGCGAGGGCTACCCCGAGAACGCCGTCACCGGCCGCGGCATCAGCGGGCTGGAGGCGGCCGAGGCCGTCCCCGGCGTCACCATCGCGCACGCCGCAACGCAGCTGGTCGACGGGCGCTTCGTGGCCACGGGCGGACGCGTGCTCAACGTGGTTGCGCGGGGCGCCGACTTCACGGAGGCCCGGGAGCGCGCATATAAGGCCCTCGACCTGATCCACCTCGACGGCGGGCAGTACCGTCGCGACATCGCGCTTCGCGTCGCGCAGTAGCGCGTCGCGGGGCGCGATGTCGTCCACGCCGCCCCTTGTGCGGCGTGGCGCGGTCGGCTTCTCGAAGTGGTTGCGTTCTTAAGAGCGTCCTGCGGACGGCTCGCCGACAACGCTCGGCACGCGCGCGGCGCTCGTTCCGAGCCGCCCCCTGTGCGGCTCGGTCGCAGTCGGCTTGCAGAGACGGTTGCGTTCCTAGGAGCGTCCTGCGTCCGGCTCGCCGACAACGCTGGCACGCGTTCTCGGCTTCGCCTCGTCGCGGTGCGGGGATTCGGGAGGGCGCGCCTCCCGGGACTCGAGCCTCCCGGAACTCCTGATTCCCGGAATTGGTGGCTGCTCAGGCTGCCGGCACACGGGACCGATGCCTCTCGTGACCGGCGGAGGTGCAGAAGTAAGGCTGGGCGGCTCGAGACCGGGGGAAGTGCTCGGATCGGAGCGGTGAGCCTTCGTTGTGCAGGCTCTCGTCGAGAGACGACGGGTCAGGCGGTGGCGGCGACGTCGCGGAGGGCCTCGCCGAGGTCCGGGTGGGCGAAGGCGAAGCCCGCGTCCTCGAGGCGCCCCGGGACGACCCAGCGGCTCTTGAGGAGGAGTTCGGGCTCGGTGCGCAGCAGCAGCATCGCGGGCTCGAGGACGAAGCGCGGGGCGGGCAGGCCGAGGCGGCGACCGACGGCGGAGCGCAGCAGGCGCGACAGCTCCGTGTTGTCGCTGGGATTCGGGGACGCGAGGTTCACCGGGCCTTCGAGCGACGACTCCTCCAGGAACAGGATCGAGCGGAACACGTCCTCGACGTGGATCCAGCTGAAGTGCTGGCGGCCGTGCGTGGCCCGGTACTCGTGGTGCACCCCCGCCGCCCGGCGACCGCGCGTCGCGGGCCAGCGGCCGTCGTACTGCGGTCCGCCAAGGCCGAGGCGCGCGAGGCGCAGCAGCATGCCGGTCGCGGGTCCGTCGCCCAGCACGATCGCCATCCGGAGCGCGACGCGGCGCGTGCCGGGCGTCTCGCCCGAGAAGAACCCGCGCTCCCACGCTGTCGCGACATCGACCGAGAAGCCCTCGCCGATCACGCCCTCCGCCTCGGTGTTCGCGCGCTCCTCCTCGTGCCGGTAGATCGTCGCGGTGCTCGAGTTCATCCACACGGGCGGCGGAGTCGCGGCCGCCGCGACCGCACGGTGCAGCTCGTCGGTGGTCTCGACGCGCGAGCGGAGGATCTCGGCGCGGTTCGCAGCCGTGTACCGGCAGTCGACGCTCTTCCCCGCGAGGTTCACGAGCAGACGCGCGCCGTCGACGGCGCGGACGAGCCCGGCGGAGTCGCCCCAGCGCGCATCCGGACCCGACCGGCCGATGCGGCGCACGGTCCAGCCCGCCCGCTCGAAGCGGCGGGAGAGGTCGGTGCCGAGGAAGCCGCTCGCTCCCGCGAGGACGACGACGGGGCGCTGCGGGGTGCTCATCGCCCCATCGTGCCGCAAGGCGCCACGCGACCGGTGCGCAACCGAGGGCGAGAGTGCCTGAGTCCCGCTCTGGTGACGATCCGGCGCGATCCGTCCTCGGTTACGAACGCGCCACGGCGCGAGCGGCCCGCACCGCACCGGCCAGCCGCCCCGCGAACCCGGGCGGAACCTCCTCGGGCAGGGCGTCGACGGGGAACCAGGCCACGTCCTCGCTCTCGTCGCTCACCACGACGAGTGCCGACGGGTCCGCGATCGCGCCGTAGCCGATGTCCCAGTGCCGGGAGCAGCGTCCGAAGCCGCCGCCCAACCCGTGCCGGTCGAGGTCGAGGGGCAGCGATCCGAGCGGAGCGAGCGACGCGACTCCGCTCTCCTCGCGCGCCTCGCGCAGAGCCGCGTCCGCCACGGAGGCGTCGCCGGGCTCGATGTGCCCGCCGAGCTGCACCCAGAAGCGGCCCTTGCCGTGGAAGCAGAGCAGGACGCGGTCGAGCTCCGGCGAGAGCACGAAGCAGCTCGCGGTGATGTGCTCGGGCCCGAGGCTGCGCTCGAGAGCTCCCTCACCGTGCTCGGCGAGGAACGCGAGGTACTCGTCGCGGAGGCCGAGGAGCGGAGCAGGGGCCGCCCACTCCTGCAGGTCGAGGGCGAGAGCAGCGGCGCGGGGGACCACTCCGCGAGCGTAGGCGAGATGCCACTCCGGTACGCGGCACGCCGAGCGGGCCGTACTGGAGTGGCATCTCGCGGAAGGGGTCAGACGGTGAGGCCGGCCAGTCCCTCGCGGTCGACGCGGCGGTGGAAGCGCATGCCGGCGAGCCCGCCGAGCACTGCGGCGATCAGCGCGACGACCAGCGCGGCGAGCGCCGTCAGGACCGCGGCGATGGTCGCGTCGCTGCCGTCGAGCGGGATGCGCGGGAAGCTGCTGACGGCCGAGAGCACCTGCGTGCCTCCGGTGACCGCCGAGGCGATGCCCACGAGGATCGTGACCACGACGGCCCACGCCCACACCGCCACTCCCTGCTTCGCTCCGCTGAAGCGGGCCATGCGGCCGGCGACGTAGCCGCCGCAGTAGTACGCGACGAAGAGGATGACCAGCAGCGCGATCGCGCCCGCCCAGCCGAACGCGACCGGGTCGGCGGCGAGGTCGGCGGTGACGTCCTGCGTGCCGACGACGGCCGCTCCGATCGCGGTGACCAGGGCGGTGAGGATCACCGCGAGGCCGGTCGCGGCGAGCCAGCCGAAGAAGGCGCAGCCGATCTTCAGCCCGCCGAAGCGCTCGCGCTCGCGGTCGTGGATGTCCTTGCGGGTGGCGGCGCGGGCCTGCTTGGCCTCGGCCGAGTCGGGATCGACGGGCGCGCGGTGCTCGGGGGCGCTCGACGAGTCGGACCGGTCCGACGTGCTCGACGACGTGGTGCTCGACGCGCTCCCGCTCTGCGGGGCGGTCTCGAACCGACGCGTCTCTCCGGCGGCGTGCGCCGTCGTGTCGTCGCGTCGCGGGTCGCTGCTGTCGCGACCGGAGTCGGTGGGGATGCTCATGACGACCTCCTGGGGTACCGCCGACGGGGTTCGGCGGTGTGCACAGTCAAGGCCCTGCAGGGCCCCGGTGTCGCGGGCTTGACGAGGAACGGCAGCGTTCCGGTCCGTCTCCGCACGCTCGTGCGAGCCCGGAGGAGCGTCAACCCCCTGCGCTCCCCCTCCGCTGTCGGCTTCCATGGAACGACCCACCCACCGACACGAGAGGGAGAGTCATGACTCCGGAATCCCCTGAGCAGACCCCGCCCGGCACCGAGGCCGAGCTGACCCCGAAGGCCGACCACGGCGAGGAGAGCTATCGCGGCACCGGCCGTCTCAGCGGGAAGGTCGCCCTGGTCACCGGCGCCGACAGCGGCATCGGCAAGGCGGTCGCGATCGCGTTCGCGCGGGAGGGCGCCGACGTCGCCATCGCCTACCTCGACGAGCACGAGGACGCCGAGGACACCGCGAAGTGGGTTCGCGAGGCGGGCCGGGAGGCGCTCCTGCTCCCCGGGGACCTGCGCGACCCCGCCCAGTGCCGCGCCGCCGTGTCGCAGACCGTCGAGACCCTCGGCCACCTCGAGGTCCTCGTCAGCAACGCGGCCTTCCAGATGAGCCACGAGGAGATCACCGACATCCCCGACGAGGAGTGGGACCGGACGATCGCGACCAACCTCAGCGCCTACTTCCACCTGGTGAAGGCGGCGATCCCGCACCTCCGGCCCGGCGCGTCGATCATCGCGACCAGCTCGGTGCAGTCCGACCAGCCGTCGTACCAGCTGCTCCCCTACGCCGCCACGAAGTCGGGGATGCTGAGCATGACCGCCTCGTTCGCGCAGGCGCTCGGCGAGAAGGGCATCCGCGCGAACGCGGTCGCTCCGGGCCCGATCTGGACCCCGCTGATCCCGTCGACGATGCCTCCGGAGGCGGTCGCCTCCTTCGGCGAGAACGTGCCGCTGGGCCGACCCGGCCAGCCGGCCGAGGTCGCGCACGCCTACGTCCTGCTCGCGTCCGACGAGGGCAGCTACATGAGCGGGGCGACGATCGCCGTCACCGGCGGGAAGCCGATCCTCTGATTCCGCCGAGGAGCGCTCACCCGCAGGTTCCTGGGATAGGTTCCTGCGGGTGAGCGTGCACATCCGCAGCATCGAGACGGCCGTACCGGCGACGGTGCTGCGCCAGGGGGACGTGCGCGACCTCTTCGCCGCACAGGAGGGCATCAGTCGGCTCGGCTCGAGGCTCCTCGGCGCCGCGTTCGACGCGTCCGCGATCGAGACCCGGCACACCGTGGTCGACGAGCTCGACCGCGAGGTGCGGGAGGGGGCGAGCGTCTTCTACGACGCCCGCTCGAACGCCGTGCTGAATCCGGGCACCGCGGCGCGCAACGCGCTCTACGCCGCCCGTGCGCCCGAGCTGTTCGCCGACTCCGCTCGACGCGCGCTCGAGGCGGCCTCGCTGACCGCCGACGACGTGACCCACGTCGTCACGGTCTCGTGCACGGGCTTCTACGCGCCGGGCCCCGACTACCAGCTGGTCCGCGCCCTCGGCCTGTCGCCGTCGACGCAGCGGTTCCACCTCGGCTTCATGGGCTGCTACGGCGCCTTCCCCGGGCTCCGCGCCGCGAAGGCGTTCTGCGACGCGGATCCGGACGCGGTCGTTCTCGTCGTCGCCGTCGAGATCTGCACGATCCACCTGACGTCCTCCAACGATCCCGAGCAGATCGTCGCCACCTCGGTGTTCGCCGACGGAGGCGCGGCGGCCGTCGTCACCGCGCGCCCTCCGGAGCTGGGCACCCCGGTCCTCGAGATCGACGCGCTCGACACGACACTCACCCCCGAGGGCGAGGACGAGATGGCCTGGACGATCGGCGACCACGGCTTCACGATGCGCCTGAGCACCTACGTGCCGGCGATCATCGGCCAGAACATCACGGGCGCCCTGGCCCCGCTGCTCGGCGAGGCCGGACCGCGGGGCGTGCAGCGCTGGGCCGTCCACCCGGGCGGGCGCAGCATCCTCGACCGGGTGCAGACCGCGCTCGGGCTCGACGACGAGCAGATGCACCCGTCGCGCGAGGTGCTGCGCACGGCCGGCAACATGTCGAGCGCGACGGTGCTGTTCATCCTGCGCCGCCTGCTGCACGGCGAGTCGGCCGACGGCGAGCGGATCGGCGCCATGGCGTTCGGGCCGGGCCTCACCGTCGAGATGGGCCTGCTCACGAAGCGGGGCGGGGAGTGAGGGCGCCGCTCGCCCCGGACCTCCGCCACCGCGAGCTCGAGGCGCAGGAGCTGATGGACGACCCGGCGTGCGACCGGGCCCTCCTGGACGCGACGTACGCGCGCTTCGGCGCCGTGAACCGCCTCGTCTCCGGCTGGCGCGGGCTGTACCGCTCCCGCATCCGCCCGCTGCTCGACGAGCACGAGCCCACGAGGCTGCTCGACATCGGCTCGGGCGGCGGCGACGTCGCTCTCGCCCTCGCGGGCTGGGCGCGCGAGGACGGGCTCCGACTCGCGATCACCGCCGTCGATCCGGACGAGCGCGCCTTCGCCTTCGCGACCGCTCGGCCGGGCACCCCGGGCGTCGAGTTCCGCCGGGCGAGCAGCGCCGACCTGGTCGACGAGGGCGAGGAGTTCGACCTGGTCGTGTCGAACCACCTGCTGCACCACCTGACTCCCCAGGCGCTCGCGTCGCTCCTCGAGGACAGCGCTCGGCTCGCTCCCCGCGCGCTGCACAACGACATCGAGCGCTCGCGCCTGGCCTACACGGCCTACTCCGTCGCCACGCGCCCGCTCGCCGCAGGCTCGTTCCTGCACTACGACGGCTCGCTCTCGGTGCGCCGCAGCTACACCGCGTCGGAGCTGCGCGCCGTCGCGCCCGAGGGCTGGCGGGTGGAGCGGGCGGCTCCGTACCGGCTGCTGCTGACGCGGGGCCCCGCGGAGTGAGCGCCGCCCGCGGCTGGATGAGCGCGGCCGCCGTCAGCTACTCCGCCAACTGCGCGCTCGGGACCGCGGTCGCGACCGGTGTCGTGCGGACGGGGCGCTGGCACTGGGTCCACCACGCGCTGTACATCGCGACGTCGGCGCTGACCGGCGCGGCCCTCGCCGCTCTGCTGCGGTCGGATGCGCGCGCGGCCGCGGCGCTCGCTCCCGCGGTGGTGCCGCTCGCGGTCATCCCGTTCGCGGGGACGCACGGACGCCGGCATCCCGCGATCGCGCTGGCCGCGGCTCCGTTCGTCATCGCCGGGGTCGTGCTCTCGAGGCGCTGACTCGCGGAGGAAGGCGGAGATCAGCGCCGGACGCCGCTCAGCGCGGAGGCCCGACCTTCGGCTCGTCCGAGCCCGACCCGCGCTTCTGGGAGCGGAAGTACTCCCACGCGGCGAGCGCCAGGATCGCCAGTCCGCACACGATCGTGATGATGTCGGGGACGGACACGTCGCCCCGCATCGCCGACGAGATGCCGGAGCCGAGGATGAGGACGCCTCCGATGAGGTAGAAGACCACTCGGGAGTTCTTCATCGGGCACCGCTCCTGTCGGCCCGCCGAGGCGCGGGCTCCGAAATCGTACCCGGTCCGACCCCCTGCCCCCTCCCGGGACGGGTGGGCAGGATGAGGGCATGGAGTTCCTCGACGTCGTGCGCCGCCGCAAGACCACCAACGGCCCCTTCCTGCCCGATCCCGTCTCCGAGGAGCACCAGCGCCTCCTGATGGAGGTCGCCGGACGCGCTCCCTCGCAGCTGAACAGCCAGCCGTGGCGCTTCGTGCTGATCGAGGAGCGGGACACCATCGACCGGATCGCCGAGATCAGCGGCTCGAGCATGACCACCGCCCTGTCGAACGGCACCTTCTTCGAGCGCTACAAGCCCTACTTCCGCTTCAGCCAGGAGGAGATGGAGCAGCGCCGCGACGGCATGCTGTTCGACAAGCTGCCGGCTCCGCTGCGCCCGTTCACCAAGCAGGTGTTCACCAAGCGCGGGCAGTTCCTGATGAATTCGCTCCGCGTGCCGCAGACCCTCGGCGAGGAGAACCGGAAGCTCGTCGCCGGATCGCCGCTCCTGCTCGGCGTGATGCTCGACCGCTCCGAGTACCGCCCGGGCGAGCTGTCGTCCTTCTACTCCGTCTTCAGCATGGGCGCGGCGATGGAGAACGTCTGGCTGAGCACGGTCGAGCTCGGCATGGGCATCCAGTTCGTCTCGTTCCCGATGGAGGTGCCGGGCGCCTGGGCGAGGATCGAGTCGCTCCTGGCGGTGCCGGATGACCTGGAGCTGATGGCGGTCTACCGGCTCGGCTACCTGCCTCCGGAGCAGCGGCGCCCGGCCATCGACTGGTCCTCGCACCAGCGCAAGGCGCCGTCGCAGTACGTGTTCCGCGGCACCTGTGCCACTCCGCAGACGGGGTGGGACGAGGGCTGACTGCAGCATCCCCCGCGGGGTGTCAATGGGGCTACGGCGTGTCTCTGCGCCGATTCCCGCCCCGGGCGCTCGAGACGTTAGTTTCCCTGCGGAGCCGTCCGCGCCGGGCCGCCCGCAGACACGAAGGGGGCCCGTGGCCACTCTCATCTACGGACCGCAGAACCTCGAGATCGAGTTCGAGGAGCGCGTCCTCGCCCACCTGAAGGTCGCCGTGCTCTCGAAGCTCCGGCGCAACGAGGCCTTCTCGCTGTCCTGGGCCGAGGACGCCTCGACCGGCCACGGCCGCAGCTCCGTCTGGCTGCACCCCGCGGTGCCGCTGCACTTCCGGTTCCGCGAGACGCACCAGCAGAAGCTGAACCGCGCGTGGATCGAGCAGATGCTCAGCGCCGCGAGCATGCACGGCGAGCTGGCCGTCACTCCCGAGCCGCAGGAGCCGCGGGGCTGACCCCCGCTGCCTCGCGCCGGCGCATCCGTCAAGCCCATCCCGCCGCGGAGGGCCGGATCCTAGCCTGAGGTGACAGCGCCCGTCGAGATCCGCACCGGGCGCGTCACGGACGGAGACGACGATGACCGACACCGCACGGGCGACCGGACGCAGCACCCTGACCGCTCCCGCACCGTTCTCGCGGAAGGACGCGTCGGACGTGCGTCGGCTCCCGGACTCGGTCTCGACCTCGTCGCAGCCGGTCATCGGCTCGCGGATCACGATCAACGGGCGCAGCTTCGTCGTGGAGCTCGACATGGCGGGCATCTTCCTGCGCCAAGTGCGCCGGAGCCTGCGGGCGGGCGACGGCGGACTCGTGCTGCTGCGCCATGTCGACGGGATCGAGATGATCCCGATCACGCGGCGGACGCCGTTCGAGGTAACCGACATCGTGTGCCCGGAGGGCATCGAGCCGTCGGTGGCGCGGGTCGAAGCGGGACTGCGGGCGAGCTGAGGCGCTCCCGCATCCGCGCGCTGCAGAACATCAGCTGAGAAGGGAACGTAGCGGCTGTCAGCCGACATCCCCCCTTCTCAACGGACGTTCTGCACCGCTCCGCCTACTGCGCGGGCAGCGACGCCTCGATCAGCTCGACGATGCGCGGGTCGTCCGGCTCGACCGTCGGGCGGAAGCGGTGCACGGTGCCGTCGGCCGTGACCAGGAACTTCTCGAAGTTCCACTTCACCTTGCCGGCCTTGCCCGCCTCGTCCTCGGCCTTCGTCAGCTCCGCGTAGAGGGGGTGAGCGGACTTGCCGTTCACCTTGACCTTCTCGAACATCGGGAACGTCACGCCCCAGGTCGTCGAGCAGTACTGCTTGATCTTGTCCTCGTCGCTGAGCTCCTGCAGGAACTGGTTGCTCGGGAAGCCGAGGACCGTGAATCCGCGGTCGCCGTAGGTCTTCTGCAGCGCCTCGAGCTTCTCGTACTGCGGAGCGAGGCCGCAGCGGGAGGCGACGTTGACGATGAGCTTGACGGGCGCGTAGTCGGCGAGGGTCGACGCGGCTCCGTCGATGGTGGTCAGGGGGATGTCGGTGAGCACGGGGTCTCCTTCGAAGTGGTGGCTCGACGCTACCCGCCGTCGCCGAGGGAACCCCGAACCGTCGAGGGAACCCGCAGGCCGGGGCTCCCTCGACGCTCCGGGGTTCCCTCGCTGGACGCGGGACTCCACCATGAGGGGATGGCATCCCCGCAGCAGCTCGTCTCGGTCGGCGGGCGGCGGCTGAAGCTGACCAACCTCGACAAGATCGTGTACCCGGAGGCGGGCTTCACCAAGGCCGACGTCCTCGCGTACTACGCGTCCGTCGCCGACGCCCTGCTGCCGCACCTCGCCCGCCGGCCCGTCACCCGCAAGCGCTGGGTCGACGGAGTGGGCACGGCCGAGCATCCGGGCGAGGTCTTCTTCGAGAAGAACCTGCCCTCCTCCGCCCCGTACTGGCTGAGCCGCACGCGCCTCGCGCACAGCTCGCGCGACGTCGAGTACCCGCTCGTCGACGACGTCGCGGGCCTCACCTGGCTCGCGCAGCAGGCAGCACTCGAGCTGCACGTGCCGCAGTGGCGGGTCGGATCCGGCGGCGAGCGCCGCCCGCCCGACCGCCTCGTGCTCGACCTCGACCCCGGCGAGGGCGCGGGGCTCGCGGAGTGCGCCGAGGTCGCGTTCCTCGCCCGCGACCTGCTCGAGGGGATGGGGCTCGAGCCCTACCCCGTGACCAGCGGCAGCAAGGGACTCCACCTCTACTGCCCGCTCGACGCCTCCGCCTCGAGCGACCAGATCTCGGCCGTCGCACACGAGCTCGCGAAGGCGCTCGAGGCCGACCACCGCGACCTCGTCGTCTCGGACATGAAGAAGACCCTGCGCGAGGGCAAGGTGCTCGTCGACTGGAGTCAGAACAACGCGGCGAAGACCACGATCGCGCCCTACTCCCTCCGGGGCCGCCTGCGGCCGTTCGCCGCGGCACCGCGCACGTGGGAGGAGATCGGGGCGGAGGGACTGCGCCATCTCGCGCCGGAGGAGGTCGTCGAGCGCCTGCGCGAGAGCGGCGACCTGCTGCGGCCGGTGCTCGCCGCGCGCGAGGCGGGGCTCGAGCCGAGTCCGGAGCGGCTCGCCGGATTCGCGGCGACCGACGCCTCCGCCGACCGCCTCGCCGCCTACCGCAGCATGCGCGACGCCGCGAAGACGCCCGAGCCCGTCCCCGAACCGGGCACGGGAGCGACCTCGTCGGGCGACTCGTTCGTGATCCAGGAGCACCACGCACGGCGGCTGCACTACGACTTCCGGCTCGAGCACGACGGGGTGCTCGTGAGCTGGGCGGTGCCGAAGGGGCCGCCGCTCGAGGGCGATCCGAACCGGCTCGCCGTGCAGACGGAGGACCATCCGCTCGAGTACGCGACCTTCGAGGGCACGATCCCCGCGGGCGAGTACGGCGGCGGAGAGGTGCGGATCTGGGACGAGGGCACCTTCGCGCTCGAGAAGTGGCGCGAGGGCGAGGAGGTCATCGCGGTGCTGACGGGGCGGCCCGACGGCGGGCTCGGCGGCGAGCCGCGGCGGTACGCGCTGCTGCACACGGGAGCGAAGGGCGGTCGCGGAGACGAGAAGAACTGGCTGCTGCACCTGATGGCGCCGGGGCGCACGGGGGGCACGGGACTCACGGGCGGCCGGCGGCGGGGAAGGCGCGGGCCGCGGTGGGCCCGAAGACGCCGAGAACTGCGCCCGACGAGTCTCCCGTGAACGACGAGGCATCGGAGCCGCGCCGCGAGTACCGCCCCATGCTCGCGACCAAGGGCCGCCCGCTCGACATCGGCGACGACTCCGCGATCGAGATGAAGTGGGACGGCTACCGCGCGATCGTCCGCGTGCAGAACGGAACCGTGACCCTGACCAGCCGGAACGGCAACGACCTCACCCCCGCCTTCCCGGACCTGCACGCCCCGCTCGCGGAGGCCGCCGACGACGCCGTCCTCGACGGCGAGATCGTCGCCCTCGACGCCCGCGGACGCCCCGACTTCGGCGCACTGCAGACCCGCGGCGGCCTGACGAAGGCGCGCGAGATCGAGGTCGCCGCCCGCTCCACCCCCGTGCACCTGATGGTGTTCGACCTGCTCGAGCGCGCCGGCGAGGACCTCACCGGCTCCCCTTACTCCGCTCGCCGCGAGGCCCTGGTCGAGCTCGTCACCGAGAACGAGCGCGTGCACGTGCCCGACGTCTTCGACGGCGACCTCGAGGAGGCGATGGCGACGAGCCTCACCCTCGGCCTCGAGGGCGTCGTCGCGAAGCGCCGCGACTCCCGCTACCGGGTCGGCGCGCGCTCGGGCGACTGGATCAAGCTGACCCACCACCGCGTGCAGGAGGTCGTGATCGTCGGCTGGCGCCCGGGTGAGGGCGGTCTGCAGGGTTCGGTCGGCTCGCTCCTCACCGCGATCCCCGCCGAGGACGGCCGCCTCGCCTACTCCGGCCGCGTCGGCACCGGCTTCAGCGACCGCGAGCGCCGCGGCCTCGTCGCCCGCCTCGGCGAGCACGAGACGGAGGAGCCCGCCGTGTCGGTGCCGCCGGTCGACGCCCGCGGCGTGCACTGGCTCGAGCCGGTGCTGGTCGGCGAGGTCCGCTACCGCGAGCGCACCTCCTCCGGCACCCTGCGCCAGCCCGTCTGGCGCGGCTGGCGCGCCGACAAGTCCGCGAGCGAGGTCCGCGCGGAGTGACGCGCCTTGCTCGAGCGTCCCCCTCCGCCGAGTCGCCCGGAACGGTCCCCGACACGCCGCGTCCGACGACCGTTCCGGGCAACTCGGCGCCGGTCCGCGCTGACGCACGGCGGTCGACGCGCGGGACGGGTCGTCTAGCCTGCGGGCGGAGGTGCGCATGAGGAACAGCAACCGGATCGGTGCGGTCGCGGCCGGGGTGCTCTGGATCGCGAGCGGAGCCGTGAACGGCGGAATGACCTGGAACGGGTATCTCAGCGGCTCGATCGGGGCGGTGCTCCCCGCCACGATCCCGACGACCGTGTGGGCGCAACCGCTCCCCTGGCCTCTCGTCGCCGCGGCGATCGGAGCCGGCGCCGTGGCCCTCGCGCACCTCGCGACCACACGTGCAGTGGATCGCGCCGGCACCACGGTCGTGGGCGGGTGGTTCGCCGCGATCGTCGCGGGAGCCGTCGTCGGCCTGGCCGCGGATCTCGTGACGATCCTGGTCTCGCTCCCCGCCCCGCGGCTGCAGTGGTTGCTGAACGGGCTCGGCACGCAGGCGGGCCTGGGCGCGTACTGGGGGCTCGTGCTCGGTTGGCTGCCCGCGGTGCTCGCGAAACGCCTCGGGTCGGCTCCCGCGGAGACGCCGACGAGGAGGTTTCTCGTGCCCACCCTCGCCGTCCTCGCTCTCGTCGCGGTCGTCGCGGTCGGAGTCGGAGGGCATCGCGGTGCGATGATCGCAGCAGTGCAGGCGGAGGCGATCGCCGGCGGCTTCGACGAGGCGGACGGAGCCCTCCCCGACCCCTACGCCGAGGGCACGCCGCCACCCATGGCCGCGCCCGGCGAGCCTCCTGCCGATCCGACGCTCTGCACGAGCGACGTCTCGACGCTCCTGCTCGGCGGACAGGACGCCGCCGCCGGAAGCCGCAGCCTCTCGATCACTCTGCTCAACTTCTCCGACACCCCCTGCACGATCGAGGGCTACCTCGACCTCGCGTTCGCCGATCAGAACGGGTCCGAGCTGCCGGTCGTCTTCGAACCCGGCAGCACGACGATGACCACGGATCCGGGCGTCCAGCGGATCGAGATCCCCCCGCAGGGATCCGCGGTCGCGTTCCTCGGCTGGAAAGCGAACTCGACCGCGGGCGCGCTGGTGGGCAGCACCCTCTTCGCCGCGCCCTACCCGTCGGCCGAGCGGGGATCCTGGCCGGTGCGGACGGACGTGGTCGACGGGTCCACGGTGTCGGTCACCGCGTAGCGGCTGCTCGATCCGAACGAAGAGCTGCAGGACTGAGGCGCGACGTCCGGCGCAGCGCAGCGATCGCGAGTCACTCCTCGCGCGCGTGCTCGGGCAGCGTGCCCAGCCGGTGGCGCCCGCGCAGCAGGTACCAGCCCAGCCCGACCACGACGACCACCGCGACCGCGATCAGCGCGATGTACTGCAGCGCCCCCGCGTCGCCGTAGACCTCGACGCGCGGCCACGCCAGGTTGACCGTCATCGCCGCGCCCCACAGCACGGCGACGACGTTCACCGGCAGCCCCAGCCGCCCGAGCGAGAACGAACCCGTGACGCGCGGCCACTCTCCGCGGAGGCGCCGCACGAGCAGCGGCACCGTGACCAGCAGGTAGGCCAGGTAGATCAGCACCACCGCCACGCTCGTGACCGCCGTGAAGATCTCGGGCGTGCCGATGTTCACCGCGAGGATCAGCACCGCGAGCACGCCGATCACGATCGCGGGGGCGATCGGGGTCCTCCGTCGCGGATCGATGCGGGCGAGCACCGCACTGCCCGGCAGGGCGTTGTCGCGCGCCATCGCGAAGACCAGTCGGATGCCCGCCGTGTGCACCGCGAGCGCGCAGACCGTGATCGCGACCACGATGCAGAGCAGGAACACCGTGCCGAGCGGCCCGCCGAGGGCCTGCAGCACGATCAGCTGCAGTCCGCCCGAGGCCTCGCCGAGCGCCGGGTCGGCGAGATCGGGCGCCGCGAGGATCCCGAGCAGCAGGATCAGCCCGCCCAGCACGAACGACGCGATCACGGCGCGGAGGATCGCGGCCGGGCCGGTCCTGCGCGGATCGACGGTCTCCTCCGCGAGGGAGCCGGCGGTGTCGAAGCCGTACATCACGTAGGCGGAGGCGATTGCCGCGATCAGGAACGCGCCCGCGTAGCCGCCCGCGTCTCCGTAGCCCGCTGTGTCGATCAGCACCGTCGGCGGATTCACGATGCTCGCCGCGAGGACGATCACCAGCAGCACGGCCGCGATCAGCTCGACCAGCACGCCGGTGCTGTTGATCCGGGCCATCAGCGTCACGCCGACCGCGTTCACGACGGTCGTGAACAGGATGAGGATCGCGCCCCAGATCACCGCGCTGACTCCGAAGCTCGTGCCCGTGCCGTCGCCGACGAGCTGGAAGCCGCTCCAGATGCGCGGCAGCGTGGCCTGGTACGCGAGCACCACGGCCGCGAGCGTGACGACCGAGGCCGTGGCCATCATCCAGCCCGCGAGCCAGCCGACCGTCGGACCCGCGATCCGCTTGCTCCAGTTGTAGACGGAGCCGGCGACCGGGTAGCGGCCGGCCAGCTCGGCGAAGCAGAGCGCCACGGTCAGCTGCCCCGCGAACACGATCGGCCACGACCACCAGTACGCGGGGCCGCCGAGTCCGAAACCGAAGTAGAAGAGCTGGAACGTGCCGGTCAGGATCGAGATGTAGCTGACTCCGGCCGCGAAGCTGCCGAAACGCCCGATGCCGCGCCGCAGCGACGGCCGGTAGCCGAACTCGGCCATGCCGTCGTCGGTCGGGCGCTGGCCGGTCGCGGTCATGGCGGTCTCCTCTTGCGGGGGCGCCGAGCGGCGGCACCTGAGTCTGGCGCGTCGGCGGTCGCCGCGGCGTCCCCCGTTCAGGCCGATCCCGGTTGGTCACTTTCTGCGGCTCCGACGCACTCGGACCAGCGGAAAGTGACCAACGGCGGGCGGGTGGGCGTCACACCCCGCCCCTTCTGCTGATCGAGTAGCCCGCAGGGCGTACGTCTGCTGATCGAGTAGCCCGCAGGGCGTATCTTCTGCTGATCGAGTAGCCCGCAGGGCGTATCGAGATCCTTCCGACGGCGGCAGAGGGCATATCGAGCCGCCCCCGCGCTGCCCCGCGCCGTTGGCGCTCAAGCAGCCGGGCAAGCGCGACGAGCTCCGCCGGGCCTTCGAGCGGGCTCGCGATCTCGGCTCCTGAGCGCACATCCCGTGCCGCTCCCTGAGAGCCGCTCTCACACTTAGGGTAGCCTACCCTCATGCACCCCTCACCGAGACTCCGTTCCGCCCTGCCCCTCGCCGGCCTCGCCGTCGCCGCGCTCGCCCTCTCGGCGTGCTCCTCCGGCGCCTCCGAAGCCGCCCCGGCGACCGCCGAGACGATCGTCGTCGAGAACGCGAAGCCCACCCTCGTCCTCGTCGACGAGGACGGTGAGCAGTCGTACCAGGAGGACCGCGAGACCGCCCGCACGTCGGTCGAGGTGCCCGTGTCCCCCGAGGCCGTCGTCACCTTCGACATCGCCACGCTCGATACGCTCCACGCGATCGGCGCCGGAGACGCGGTCGTCGCGATCCCCGACGTCACCCTCCCCGACTACCTCTCGGAGTACGCCGACCTGCCCAAGGTGGGCACGCTCTTCGAGCCCGACTTCGAGGCGGTCGCCGAGCTCGAGCCCGACCTCATCGTCACGGCGGCCCGCAGCACCGGCCAGTACGACGAGCTGTCCGAGATCGCCACCACGATCGACCTGACCGGCAGCTACGCCGGCACCTTCGACCCCGCGGCCGCCCTCGAGCGCGCCGCTCAGCTCGGCGAGATCTTCGAGCGCGAGGACGAGGTCGCCGAGCAGGCCGCCGCGACCGAGGAGCTCGTCGACTCCATCACGGCAGACGCCTCGGGCACCGCCCTCGTCCTCTCGGTCTCGGGCGGCGAGTACGGCGCCTTCGGCGAGGGCTCGCGCTTCGGCTACTTCTTCGACGGCCTCGGCTTCACCCCCGCGGTCGCCGCGGCCGAGCTGCCCGGCGCTGAGGGATCGCCGCACGGCGACACCGTGACCAACGAGTTCATCCTCAGCGCCGCTCCGGAGTGGATCTTCGCGTTCGACCGCGGTGCCGCGACCGGTGAGGGCAGCACCGCCGAGCAGACGCTCGACAACGCGCTCGTCGCCCAGACGCCCGCCGCGCAGGACGACCACGTCGTGCTGCTGCCCGCGAGCGAGCTCTACATCGTCATCAACGGCCTGACCGCCGTGCAGAACGTGCTCGAGACCGTGCACGACGCGATGCAGAGCTGACCGGAGCCGCTCCCGAGCGTGACCCGCCCCTCCCCCCGCGCGCTGATCGTCGCGGGGACGGTCCTCGTGGCCGTCCTCGCGACGATCTCGCTGTTCCTCGGCGTCGCCGAGCTCGACGCGTTCGTGCTCGTCGAGAGCCGCCTCCCCCGCACCCTCGCGCTCGTGCTCGCCGGCTCGGCCTTCGCCGTCACCGGCCTGATCATGCAGCTGCTCACCCGCAACCGCCTCGTCGAGCCGGGCACGACCGGGGCGACGGACGCCGCGACCCTCGCCCTGCTCGCGGTCCTCCTCCTCGCCCCCGAGCTGCCCGTCGGGGCGAAGGCCGCGCTGGCCGCACTCGGCGCCCTCGCCGGTGTCCTCGGCTTCCTCGCGTTGGCGCGCCGCATCCCGTCGCGCTCGAGCGTGCTCGTGCCGGTCGTCGGCATCCTCTACGGCGGAGTGATCGGCGCCGTCGCCGCGTTCATCGCCTACCGCACCGACACGCTGCAGGAGCTGCTCAACTGGGGCATCGGCGACTTCTCGGGCATCCTCCGCGGCCGCTACGAGATGCTCTGGGTCGCCGCGGCCGCCGCGGCGGTCGCCTGGATCGCGGCGGACCGCTTCACCGTCGCCGCCCTCGGCGAGGACACCGCCCGCGGTCTCGGCCTCGACACCCGCGCGGTCATGCTCACCGGAGTCGTCATCATCGCCGCGGTCACCGGAGTGATGATCGTGGTCACGGGAGCCCTCCCGTTCCTCGGCCTCATCGTCCCCAACCTCGTCAGCCGGATGGTCGGCGACAGCATGCGCCGCTCCGTCCCGCTCGTCGCTCTGCTCGGGGCCGCGCTGGTCCTGGTCTGCGACCTCATCGGCCGCACCGTCCGCTTCCCCTTCGAGCTGCCGATCTCGCTCGTGATGGGCGTGGTCGGCGGAGTCGTGTTCCTCCGCCTGCTCATCGGCCCGGCCGACACCGCGCGCCGCCGCAGACGGAGCGTCGCCCCGTGACCGCGCTGCGCTCTCCCTCCGTCCGCCTCGCCCTGCTGACGGGCGCCGCCGCCCTCGCGGTCGCGCTCTACCTGCTCACCGACCTGCCCGGGAAGTGGGAGTACGCGCTGGGCCTCCGCGGCCGCACCGTGCTCGGCATGGTCATCGCGGCGGCGGCGATCGGAGTCGCGACCGTCCTGTTCCAGACCGTCACGGCCAACCGCATCCTGACCCCCGGCATCATGGGCTTCGACGCCGTCTTCCTGATGATCCAGGTCGTGAGCGCGTTCGTGATCGGCCCCACGATCCTCGTCGCCGCTCCGCCTCTCGCCTCGTGGCTGGTGGAGCTCCTGCTGATGGCCGGCGTCGTCGTCGCCCTCTACTCCTGGCTGTTCGTGCGCCGCAGGCTCGACCTGCACGTGATCGTGCTCGCAGGCCTGGTGCTCGGGGTGCTGCTGCGGTCGGTCACGTCGTTCCTCCAGCGGCTCCTCGATCCGGACACCTTCGCGATCGTGCAGGACCTGACCTTCGCGAGCTTCACCTCGGTCGACCGCGAGCTGCTCCTGCCGACCGGCCTCGTGGTCGTCGCCGCGATCGCGTCGCTGTGGCCGATCCGCCGCTCCCTCGACGTGCTCGCCCTCGGCGAGGCGACCGCGGTGTCGCTCGGAGTCGAGCACCGCCGGGTCGTGCTGCACACGATCGTCGCGATCGCCCTCATGGTCGCCGCGTCGACCGCGCTCGTCGGTCCGGTCACCTTCTTCGGGCTGATCGTCGCGAACGTCGCCTACGGAGCGGTCGGCCACCGGCACGCGCGCAGCATCCCCGCTGCGGTGGCGATCGGAGTCGTCGCGCTGGTCGGCGGGCAGCTCGTCCTCGACCGGGTGCTCGGTTTCGGCACCGAGCTGCCCGTCGTCATCGAGTTCGTCGGCGGCGTCCTCTTCATCCTGCTCGTGCTCACCGGAAGGGCTCGCTGACATGATCCGCACCACCTCCGTCACCACCCGCCACGGCCGCACCCTCGCGGTCGACGACGTCTCGCTCGAGCTCGGCACCGGCCTCACCGCGATCATCGGGCCCAACGGCTCCGGCAAGTCGACGCTCCTCTCCACCATCGGCCGCCTGCTCAAGGCCGAGAGCGGATCCGTCGCCGTCGACGACCTGGACGTCGCGACCACCCGCTCCCGCGACATCGCGAAGCGTCTGGCGATCCTCCGCCAGGACAACCACTTCGCGATCCGCTTGAGCGTCGACGACCTCGTCGCCTACGGCCGCTTCCCGCACGGAGGAACGGGCCGCACCCCCGAGGACCGCGCCCTCGTCGATGCCGCGATCGAGGCCCTCGACCTCGGCGCCGTCCGCGAGCGCTACCTCGACGAGCTCTCAGGAGGCCAGCGCCAGCGCGCGTTCGTCGCGATGGCCCTCGCGCAGGACACCGACCACCTCCTCCTCGACGAGCCGCTCAACAACCTCGACCCGCGCCACGGCGTCGTGCTGATGAAGCTCCTGCGCCGACTCGCCGACGAGAAGCGGATGACCGTGGTCGTCGTCCTGCACGACATCAACGTCGCCGCGCAGTTCGCGGACGACATCGTCGCGATCCGCGACGGCCGGGTGGTGCACCACGGCCCGGTGGCCGAGGTGCTGACGGCGCCGCATCTCGAGGCGCTCTACGACACCCCGGTCGCGGTCGAGCCGATCGCCGGCCGGCACGTCGTGCTCTGGCTCTGAGCCCTCTCAGACGGACGGCGCGACCGGATCCTCGACCGGAGCTTCGGGGAGCATCGCGGCGAAGTAGGCCCGCATCGCGGCTTCCATGTCGCGGGTGGGGTCGATCAGCCACTGCAGCTGCAGTCCGTCCCAGGTGCCGACCAGGATCTCGGCGAGGCGCCCGACGTCCCTCGACGGATCGATCCGCCCCGCCGCCTGATCCACCCGGAGGGCGTCGCGGTACGCCCCGACCGTCGAGCGGTACCGGTCGACGAACCACTGGTGAGCCGGATGGTCGGTCGAGGACGCTTCCGCGGCCAGCATCGCGAGGATGCGCAGCAGCTCCGGTCGCTGAAGGTTGAACCGGACGAGACGCATCGACGCGATCACGACACCGAGCTCGCGGCAGTCGCTCTCGAACGACACCAGTCCCGTCTCGTTCGCCCGCTCGAGCACGGCCTCCAGCAGGATGTACTTCGATCCGAAGTGGTGGACGACGCTGGTGAGGCTGAGGTCCAGCTGGCGCGCGATGTCACGGAGCGACCCGCCGTGATACCCCCGCGCCGCGAACACCGTCGTCGCCGCTTCGATGATCTCCTGCCGGCGCTGAGCCGTCTTCGCGTAGGGGCCGCGCGGGCGGGCACGCTCGGTCTGCTCCATCAGACCAACCTAGCCGCCCGAGCGCGCGTCGCTCCGAGAGCGGAGGAGCGCGGCGCCCCTCCGCCGGCGGTCACGGGAGCGTCGACGCGAGCTGCTGGCGCTGAGCCCGCCGCTCCCGCTGGGCCGCGGGATCCGGGATCGGCGCCGCGAGCAGCAGCTGCTGCGTGTACGGATGCCGGGGATGCTCGGTCACCGCCGCGGCATCGCCCTGCTCCACGATCGTTCCGCCCTGCATCACCGCGACCTCGTGAGCGATGTAGCGCACCACGGCGAGGTCGTGCGTGACGAAGAGGTATGAGACTCCCGTGCTCGCCTGGATGTCGATGAACAGGTCGAGCACCCGGGCCTGGGTGGTCAGGTCGAGGGCCGAGACGGGCTCGTCGCAGACGATGAGCTTCGGCTGCAGGGCGAGCGCACGGGCGATGGCGATGCGCTGCCGTTGGCCGCCGCTGAACTCGCGCGGCAGCCGGTCGGCCGAGTCCGCGGGGAGGCCCACGTCGGACAGGAGCGATCGCACCTTCCTCCGCGCCTCGGCCTTGCCCGTACCGGACGCCCACAGCGGCTCGGCGAGGATCTGCTCGATCGTCATGCTCGGGTTCAGCGACGTGTACGGATCCTGGAACACGACCTGGATGTCGGCCGCGAGCGCACGCCGACCGCGACGGTGCAGGTGCGAGACGTCCCTGCCCTCGAACAGGATCGAGCCGGCTGTGACCGGGGCGAGCCCGAGGATCGCGCGGCCCAGAGTCGTCTTCCCGGAGCCGGATTCGCCGACGAGGCCGAGCGTGCGCCCGGGCTCGATCGCGATCGAGACGCCCGACAGGACCGGCACGGGCTTGGCGAGAGCGGTGCGCCCTGGGTAGCTGACGGCCAGGTCCCGCGTCTCGACCAGCGCGGTCATCGCGCCACTCCATCCAGGGCGTCCCGCTCACGACGGGGCGGGCGGCTCTCGAGGGTCGAGCCGAGAAGCGAACGGCTGTACGGGTGGCGCGGATGCGCGAAGCTCTCGTCCACGGCGCCCGTCTCGACGATCCGGCCCTGCTGCATCACGGCGACGCGGTCGCAGATGTCGGCGACGACGCCGAAGTTGTGCGTGACGAGGAGCATCCCCATCGTCCTCTCCTTCTGAAGGTCGCGGAGGAGGTCGAGGACCTCCGCCTGCACGGTGACGTCGAGCGCCGTGGTGGGCTCGTCGGCGACGAGGAGCTCGGGGTCGCACGAGATCGCCCCCGCGATCAGCACGCGCTGGGCCATCCCGCCCGAGATCTGGTGGGCGTACGAGGTGAAGGTGCGACGGGGGTCGGCGATCCCCACGCGGTCGAGCAGATCGAGTGCGCGGGCCTTCGCCTCCTGTCTTCCCAGTCCGAGCCGGCGGCGCATCGGCACGACGAGCTGATGCCCGACGGTGAACGACGGATCGAGGTTCGACATCGGCTCCTGCGGCACGTAGGCGATCGTCGTTCCTCGGAGGGCCCGCAGGTCGCGGTCGTCGATCTCGGCCATCTCGTGCCCGGCGACGCGCACGGAGCCTCCGAGGATGCGGGCTGTGGGCGGGAGGAGTCCGAGGATCGCGAAGGCCGTCTGCGACTTGCCGGATCCTGACTCGCCGACGAGGCCCACGATCTCGCCCCGGGCGATGCTGAGGTCGACGCCGCTGACGACGACCTTCTCGGCGCCCTGCCCGTCCGGGTAGCCGATGCGCAGGTCGCGCACCGACACCAGGAGCTCGCCGTCGGGCTCGACCGCATCGACCGCGGGGATGCGGCCGGTGCGGATCGCCTCGGTCGTCAGTCTCTCCTGGGCGCGGGTCCTGACGGGCGCGGTGTCCTCGAGCGCGTCTCGGAGAGCGTTGGCCAGGAGGCTGAGCGAGCCGATGGTCAGTCCGATGGCGAGGCCGGGCCAGACGACGTTGACCGGCGCGCTGTAGATGTTGAGGAACGCGTCGTTGAGCATCCCGCCCCAGGTCGGAGCGGAGGGGTCGCCGAGGCCGAGGAACTCCAGGCCCGCCTGGATCGCGATACCGGCGCCGACGGTGTTGGCGCCGACGATGATCAGCGGTGCCCGCACGGCGGCGAGGACGTGGCGCGTCACGATGCGGGTGTCGCTCAGGCCGGAGACCCGCGCCGCGTCGACGTAGAGCTCGTTGCGCACGCCGCGGACGACCGTGCGCACCAGGCGGTAGATGAAGGGCGACACCAGGATCCCGAACGCGGTCATGGCGATGCTGACGTTCGGCCCGAAGACCGCGAAGAGGGCGACCAGCAGGATCATCGCGGGCAAGGCCATGATCACGTCGGTGATGAAGTTCAGAGACGAGTCGACCCAGCGTCCGACGTAGCCGGCGAGCAGGCCGCCCGCGAGGCCGAGGGTGAGGGCGACCACCGCGACGATCAGTCCGGCGAGCAGCGTGAGCCGCGCTCCCGCGAGGAGCCTGCTCAGGATGTCGCGACCCGACCCGTCACCGCCGAGGAGGTAGTCGGCGTTCGGCGAGGAGTTCACCTGGGTGAGATCCGCGAACGCAGGATCGTTCGGCGTGATCCACGGAGCGAGGAGCGCCGAGAGCACGATCACCGCGAGGATCCCCGCCGAGACCAGGCCGAGCGGATTCGAGACGAAGCGCCGAAGAGCTCCTCGTCGCGCGGGTGGACGTCCGTCGACGGCCGAGCGGGGGTCGATCACTGCGGTCATCGTGCACGCACCTTCGGGTTGAGCCAGGCGTTGGCCAGGTCGATGAGGAGGTAGATCAGGACGACCAGCACCACGACGACGAGGACGACGCCCATGATGATCGGCACGTCGCCCTGGAGCGCCGCCGAGACGGTGAGGCTGCCCAGACCGGGCAGGGCGAAGACCTTCTCGATGACCACGGCTCCCCCGATCAGGCCGATGAACTGCAGCCCGAGGAGGGTCAGCCAGGGGGCCGCCGCGTTGCGGAGGGCGTGGACGTAGAGGATCTCGCGGCCCGACAGGCCGCGGGACCGCAGAGTCCGGATGTAGTCCTGCCGGAGGACGTCGATCATCGAGCTGCGCACGATGGAGGCGACCGACAGGCCGCCGAAGGCGAGGGAGGCGATCGGGAGGACGAGGCCCATCAGCCACGCGGCCGGGTCGTCCTGGAACCGGGTGTAGCCGGTCGCGGGGAACAGCGGGATCGTGATCGCGAAGGCGATCACGAGGACGAGCGCGAGCCAGAAGTTCGGGATCGCGTTCGCGACCACGTTGAAGACCTGGACGACGCGGTCGATCCATCCCCGGCGCACCGCTGCGAGCACGCCGAGAAGCGCCGAGAACACGGCGACGACCAGGACCGCTCCGATGACGACCGACAGGGTGACGGGCACGCGGTTGGCGAGCGCGTCGGTCACCGGCTGGTTGTTGTAGAAGGAGCTGCCCAGATTCCCGGTGAGGGCGCCGCCGAGCCAGTCCAGGTACTGCTGCCAGATCGGCTGCGTGAGTCCGAGTTCCTCGGCGCGCTGTCGGACAGCCTCCTCGGTGGCTGTCTGGCCGAGGATGTTGCGGGCGATGTCGGCCCCGCTGGAGTAGACCAGGAAGAACGTCACGACGGAGACCGACAGGATGAGGAGGATCCCTGCGATCAGCCGGCGCGCGATGAATGCGACCACTGTGTGCCTCTGTTAGGTTCGCGTTCCCGCAGGGGCCGGACGACCGGCCCCTGCGGGAACGCAGTGTCAGGATGCGGGTGCGAAGCTGCTGATCAGCGGCGCGACCGAGCCGAAGAGGCGCTCGGTGGTGGTGTCGGCGGAGGTGACGTAGAAGCTGTCGACCTTGTACCAGGGTGCGACCCACGCGTTCTCGGTCACGTAGCGGTTGGCCGCCTGGTAGGCGCTCGCCTGCTCCTCGCCGCTCGTGCTGCGGATCTGCTCGACGATGCCCTCGAGCTCCGGCGTGGTCGTGTGGAACGGGTTGAAGAAGCCGTCGGGCAGGACCGAGGTGAGGGTGTCCCACGAGTCGGCTCCGCCGCCGATGCTCGCTATCTGCAGGCTGAACCGCGGGTTCGCGAACTCCTGGAAGAGGTTCGCCGGGTTGATCGGCACGTAGGTCACGGTGATGCCGATGTCGGCGAGGTACTTCTGCAGGATCGGCTGGTACTTCGCACGGAACGTGAAATCCGCCATCTCGACGGAGAAGCCGTCGGGGTAGCCCGCTTCGGCGAGCAGCTCCCTCGCCCGCGCGGGGTCGTACGGATAGGTCCCCTCGAGAGCGGGGTCGTACGCGGACGTGCCCTCGCTCCACATCTGCTCCGTGACGGTCCCTGCGCCGCCGTCGATGCTGTCGAGGATCGCTTCGCGGTCGAACGCCATCGCGATGGCCTGGCGGACGCGCACGTCCTTCAGCGCCGGCTGGGTGGCTCCGTCGCGGTCGGCGATGTTGACGCCCACCCAGTCGACGGGGTCGGAGTAGAGCGTGAAGTCGGACGCGTCGAAGCCGGTCGAGGTGGCCTGGTCGATCCAGGCGCCGTCGGCCTGCCCGGACTTGACCGCGTTGACCCGGGCGGTCACGTCGGCGATCACCTTCAGGCTGATCTTCTCGTACGGCCACGCCTCGGCGTCCCAGTAGTCCGGGTTCTTCGTGTAGACGAAGGTCGAGCCCACGGTGGTGGCTGCGGTGTCGAGGACGTAGGGACCGGACCCGACGGGGTTCAGGGCGAGGTCGGCGTTCTCGAGAGCATCGGGAGAACCCATGGCGCCGGCGCTGAACGCGAGATTGGTGAGCAGGAACGGGTCCGGCTGCGCGAGGGTGAACTCGACCTCGGTCGGGCTGATCACCTCGACCTCGGCGATCGACGCGGAGCGCCACTTGTCAGCGCCGGAACCGGCCGCCGCGTGCTCGATGTTCGCCTTGACCGCCTCGGCGTCGAACGCCGCCCCGTCCGAGAACGTGACATCGTCACGCAGCTCGAGCGTGAGCGCGGTGTTCGTCTCGTCGTAGGACCAGCTGGTCGCGAGTCCCGGGCTCAGGGAGCCGTCCGGCTCCGAGGTCAGCAGGGTGTCGTAGACCGGCATCCAGTACTGGGGTGCCTCGCCGCCGGTGGTGAGCTCGCCCGGATCGAACGACTGGAAGTCGAAGGACGTCGCCAGGGTGAGGTCGGTGGAGGCGGCTCCGCCGCCCCCACCGGGGGCGCATCCGGTCATCGCGAGCGCAGCGACCGCTGCGGCCGCTCCGAGTCGGAGGGTGCGTGTACGGATCGTCATTGATGTACTCCTTGGTGGGGGATGTCGAGCGAGGACCTCGTCGGGGAACCGTGCGCGGTCCTCACGCGGGCACGGCGGACGTCGGCCGGTGCCCGCAGCGAAGCGGGCCCGGAGACGGGTGGTGCCGCCCCGGTGCGGGGCGGACGATGGGGGCGGGCCGCTACTGCGCCCGGTGGCGGAGAAGACGGACGCGCGAGCCGCCGATCTCCCCTGTGGGCACGAGCCTCATGTGCTCGTCGCCGTTCAGGAGCCGACCCTCGATCCAGTCGCCGTCCTCCTGCCGGAGCTCGCGGACCCGGTCGAGTTCGACGACGTCGAGCGAGTGGGCGAAGTCGACGGTGAAGCCGGTCCCGAGGAGGAGGAACTCGTCGTCCGCCACCTGGAGGATCGCGCCGAACGCCCGGTCGTCCGCCGGATCGGGGCCGAAGGGGCCGGCGGAGCTCTCGAGCTCGAGCTCGGGGCGCGAGACCGGTCGCGCCACTCCGGCGTCGAGCAGCACCCGCGTGAACAACGCGGCGGTGTCGTGCACCGTGACGGTGTACTCGCCGAACGAGAAGGTCTGCGGCTCCTCCCCCTCGAGCAGGACTGCGCGGATGCGGCCCGCGGCCTGAGCGTGGACGACCGCCTCCGTCTGGCTGGTCAGGAGGCTGGAGGCCGTGAAGAACTGGTTGCCCGGACGGCCGTCCTCGACGCCGAATGCGCAGTAGCCCACTCCGTTGTACCGCGCCAGCGCGAGGAAGAGGTCGGCGACGCGGAACCGTGCCTCGGGGATGAGGAGCGCACGGCCTCCGCGCGAGTACTCGCGCATGACCGGCTCCGAGTCCTGAACGTAGATGTCCGGCGCGATGATGTCGATCGACGGGGCGAGAGACTCCCAGACCGGGATCATCGCCGAGGTCGGTCCGCCGCTGGGGTACTGGCCCGCCTGTGTCTGCCCGGGCTGCGGTCCGAGCCAGGCGTTCACGAGCGTCGGGAGCGGCAGCACGGCCTTGCCGAGGGCGGCGAGCTCCTCGATGTAGCTCGCGAAGCCCCAGCTCATGAAGAGCTCGTCCGAGCGGTTGTCCTCGCCGAAGACCTCCGCCCAGCTCCCGGTGGACTGCGTGAGCCGCTCGGCGAGCCAGCTGCCGGCGAACTCCTCATGCAGGAGGACCGTCTCGATGACGTCCGCCGGGACGTCGCTCTCCCACGCCGCCTGAGCAGTCGGGCTGATGTCGCGTCCGCCGCCCAGCAGACCCACCTCGTTCTCGATCTGCACCATGATCACCGTGTGCTCGGCGTCCTCGACTCGCAGGTGCTCCAGCAGGGCGGCGTAGGCGGCGGCGTCGGCAGCCCGCAGCTCGCGTGAGAAGACGGACAGCTCGGGCTTGGACATGGCGCCGACGTAGCTGAAGGGGGCGGCGGTCTCGGAGGGGACGACACGCGCCCGGGGGAATCGGTCGAGGTCGGCGCGGACCCAGGTCGGCGCGTAGGTGGACCGGGCGTTCTTGTACGCGCCGAACCAGATCAGCACGATGCGTAGACCGTGCCGGCGTGCGACGTCGAGAGTGGCGGACACGGACGAGAAGTCGAAGGCGCCCTCCGTGGTCTCGACCTCGTCCCAGCTCGTCGTCGCCACGATCGTGGTGACGCCCGACTCCGCCAGACGAGCGCAGGCCCGGTCGAGGTAGGCGGGATCGGACGAGGTCGAGTTGTGGAGCTCCCCGCCGAGGGCGAGGTAGGGGGCGCCGTCGACGATCAGGCGGACGGCCTCACCGACCCGCTCGAGGCGAGGGAGGTCGGACGCGGAGGTGCCGTCGGTCCCGGCGAGCGGGAGGACGGGGAGCGACAGGGACGTCATAGGTCTGGGCCTTCTGGTCGGACGGACGGAGGGACGCCTCGACGACGCAGGAACCACGACGTCATCGGGTCGTTCTCGGAAGGGGCACAGTCCTCGCGGAGGCGGGGACCGGCAGTGATCAGGACACTAACCGACTGCGAACTAAAAAGCGAACAGTTGCTACATTTCAACATGATCACGGCCCGGGCAGCTCGACACACGGGTCGGTGCGAGCGCCTCGGAGCACCTGCGGAGGACAGGCAGGACGTCGGTCGTCGGGTCGCCGAGCAGCTCGAGGCGGAGCCCCCGCCACAGTGCAGCGAGAGCGGCCGCCACGAGGTCGGGATCTGACAGCGCGAGGCGATCCCGCTTCAGACACCGCCGCACCACCGCGGTGAGTCGATCCCGCAGCATCCGGTCGCGATCGCGGAACCAAGCGTGCGCGGGATGCGCGGGATCCGCAGCCTCGAGCTCCAGCTTCGTCAAGAGCCGGAGATGCTCAGGCTGCTCCAGAGCACCGGCGGCGAGCGCGACCATCACGACCGGCACGTCGCAGTCGACATCGAGCACCTGCGGGAGGGACTGCGCGAGGCACTCGAGCACCTCGTGGAGGAGCAGCTCCTTCCGTGGGAAGTGGTGCAGCACCCCCGCCGCGCTCATCGAGAGCGGCTCGCCGATGCGGATCAACGAGCTCCCGGCGTAGCCTCGCTCACCGAACTCGGCGGCGGCGGACTCGACGATCGCACGGCGGCGCGCGACGCTCTTCGCGTACGACCCCCTCGGCGTTCCGGCGGCGGACGGTTCCGACGTCACCGCACCCGGCGGATGGGGATCAGCGCGAGGCCGGCGAGCACCGCCAGGACGACCGCGATCGTGAAGACCGTCGAGAATCCGGCGGTCGAGACGATGACCCCGGCGACGATCGGCGCGATGATCTGCGGGCCCGTATTGGCGATGTTGAGGATCCCCATGTCCTTCCCGCGGTTCTCGGCGCTGGGCAGCACCTCGGCGAGGAGCGCCTGGTCGACCGCGATGTACATGCCGTACGCGAAGCCTCCGACGGCGAGGAATGCATAGAACGCCCAGACCTCCGCGACGAAGATCAACGGCAACTCGCCGACGGCGAACACGAGCGACGCCGCGATCACGATCGGCTTGCGGCGCTGCAGCGCGTCCGAGAGAGGTCCCGAGACCAGAGTGGCGACGCCGGAGGAGACCGCCATCACGACCCCGCCCAGGCCGATGACGGCGCCGGCCTCCGCGAGGCCGAGGCCGATGTAGTCGGTGAGGACGAACAGCTGGTACAGCAGAACCATCATGAACGACAGCAGCAGGAGGAACCGCCCGACGAGCGCCAGCAGGAAGTCGCGGTCCTTCGGCGGCACGAAGCTCCTCAGCAGCGCCCCGACGGAGAACGCCTCGCGCGGCTCCTCGCGGTTGTCCGGCTCCCGCGAGAACAGGACGAAGACGACCATCGCGATCGCGATCAGCCAGGGCAGCCAGCGCAGGCCGTCCCGCGGCATCGTGATGTAGGCGCCTCCGACGATCGCACCGAGACTCTGCGCGAGCAGCTGCCCCAGCCCGATCAGGGTGGACGCCTTGCCCAGGTTCTGCGAGCCGACACGCTCGGGGAGCACGGCGAACAGCGGAGCGAGGACGACGGCGAGGCCGACCTGGAAGACGACCCAGAGAACCACGAGCAGTCCGAAGTCGCTCGTGAACGACATGGTCGTCGCGGCGGCGCCCAGGAGGACTCCTCCGCTGACGATCCACGGATTGCGACGGCCGTAGCGCGAGCGGGTGCGGTCCGACAGAGCGCCGAAGACGACCGTGGCGATCATGCTCGCCACCGAACCCGCTGCAGCGAGCGTCGCGAAGAGTGCGATCTTGCGCTCGGGATCGATCTCGGTCATCAGTGCGGGGATGAGCGCGTTCGCAGCGCTGAACGGCAGCATCCAGCCGGCGTGGGCGAGGAAGAGGAGCGGTCCGAGCCGTCCGAGCTTCGGCGGCGCCGCCTCCTGCTCGAGATCGGTCGCCTGAGTGGCTGCTGTCATGGGGATGCTCCTTCGCACGGTCCGTTCCAGGGGTCGAAGGAGACGGTAACCCAAAACCAGTGCAGTTGCTACATTTTCCCTCGTGTCACTCGGAGACGACGAACGGGGCGCCCCTCGCCCCGCACGCAGCGGAGGAGGGACGCCCCGTCCCGGAGAGTGCCGAGCGTCAGCTCGTCGGCGCCAGCAGATCGGCGTGGTGCACCTCGGCCACGTTCGGGTGCGCGCGCAGGCGGTAGCGCAGCGCGTTCTCGCCGTAGGTCTCGAGGATCGGGCTGTTGGTCGGGTCGACCGACAGGCCCGACTTGAGCTCCTCGGGCAGCGGCAGCGACGGCATGGTCGAGTCGAGCGAGGGGTTGAAGAAGTACGGGATCGAGATGCGGTCGGTGCCGATCAGCGGCGAGATCACGCGGTGCAGCGTGGCCTTGAGGTAGCCGCCGGTCGCGAGCTCCAGCATCTCGCCGATGTTGACGACGAACGCGCCGGGCAGCGCGGGCGCCTCGATCCACTCGCCGTCGTGCTCGACCTGCAGGCCGCCCTTGCCGGGCTCGACCAGCAGCAGGGTCAGCACGCCGCCGTCGCGGTGCGCGCCGACGCCCTGCTTGGGCTCAGGGTCGGAGGTGCCTGGGTAGCGGACGACCTTGACCAGGGGGAACGCCTTCTCGGCGAAGGCCTCGTCGAAGACGTCGGCCGGGGCGTCGAGGGCGACGGCCCAGGTGCGCAGCAGGCGGATCGCGACGGCGGCGAGCTCCGCGTGCCAGCGCTCGAAAAGGGTGCGGAACTCGGGCAGGGCCTCGGGCCACAGGTTCGGGCCCTCGAGGCGCTGGTAGTCGGGCACGTCCGGTCCGGCCGGGACGACCTCGCGCTCGATGCCGATGTCGACCTGCTCGCGGTAGTCGACGTCGCCGTTGGTGAGCTCGGCTCCGAAGCGGGTGTAGCCGCGGAACTGCGGGCTGGCCGTGTTCTCGATCGCGAGCTTGTCCTCCTCCGGCAGATCGAAGAAGCGACGGGAGACGGCGACGACGTCGTCGAGGAGCTCCTGCGGCACGCCGTGACCGACGAGGTAGAAGAAGCCCACGTCGTGGGTGGTCTCGCGCAGGTCGCGGCGGAAGGCGGCGGCCTCCTCCTCGCCCTGGTCGAGGCGGGAGAGGTCGAGGATCGGCAGGGAATCGGTCATGGGGAAAGCCTTGCGCAGTTCGCCTTCGGCGGAGCGATTGTTACGACAACCAAAAGCGAAGACCCAGCAAGCACCCGGAGGACCGTGGTCCCCGAGTGCCCGCCGGGCCTTCAGCGCTGTCGAGTGTTACAGCGCGATCACGGGGTGGGCATGCCGCCGTTGACGTGCAGCGTCTCGCCGACCACGTAGCTCGACTCCGCCGACGCGAGGAACACGTAGGCGGGAGCGAGCTCCGCCGGCTGGCCCCAGCGTCCGAGCGGCGTCTGCGAGCCGACCTCGGGCAGCTTCTCGGGCGGCTGGCCGCCCGCGGTCTGCAGCGGCGTCCAGATCGGGCCCGGCGCGACGACGTTCACGCGGATGCCCTTGGGTGCGAGCTGCTGCGAGAGCGCCTTCGAGAACGTGTTGATCGTGGCCTTGGTGCTGGCGTAGTCGACCAGCGTCGGCGACGGCTGGTACGCCTGGATCGACGAGGTGCTGATGATCGCGGAGCCGGGAGCGAGGTGCGGCAGGGCCGCCTTCGTCATCCAGAACATGGCGTAGACGTTCGTCTTGAAGGTCTCGTCGAACTGCTCGTCCGAGAGCTCGAGGAAGTCCTCGACGAACTGCTGCTTGCCCGCGTTGTTGACGAGGATGTCGAGGCCGCCGAGGCCCTCGACCGCCGTGGCCACTGCGCCGACGGCGAAGTCGTGGTCGGTGATGTCGCCGGGGATCGCGACGGCCTTCCGGCCCGCCTCCTCGATCAGCGCGACGACCTTCTTCGCGTCGCTCTCCTCCTCGGGGAGGTAGACGATCGCGACGTCGGCGCCCTCGCGGGCATAGGCGATCGCGACGGCTGCGCCGATGCCGGAGTCGCCTCCGGTGACGAGCGCCCTGCGGCCGGTCAGGCGACCGGAGCCGCGGTAGGTCGACTCGCCGCGGTCGGCGAGGTCGTCCATCTTCGAGTCCAGGCCGGCCCCCTCCTGGTACTGCTCCTCCGTGTCGATCTCGGAGTACATCTTCGTCGGGTCCTGGAACGTGTACTGGTCTGCGGTGCTCTCGGAAGTCATGTCTTCGACGGTAGGCGCGCACCCCCGTCGAGCGCCGGTGGTTGACAGCGCATCCGTTCCGAGAGAGCGCTCCTCTCCGCCGCCGGAAACCGGGAGAATGGTGCGGTGACCGTCTCCTTCGACTCCTCGATCCCCCTGCCCGGCTGGCAGCACGCCTACTCGGGCAAGGTCCGCGACCTCTACACCCCGGTCGACGCCGACCCGGTGCTCGGAGCCGACCGCATGCTGGTCGTGGCGAGCGACCGCGTCAGCGCCTACGACCACGTCCTCGAGCCGGGCATCCCGGGCAAGGGCGAGCTGCTCACCGAGCTCTCCCTCTGGTGGTTCCACCAGTTGAAGGACGTCCCGAACCACCTCGTCCGCGGCGAGATCCCCGAGCCGGTCGCCCGCCGCGCCATGCTCGTCACCACTCTCGACATGTTCCCGATCGAGTGCGTCGTGCGCGGCTACCTCTCGGGCAGCGGGTGGAAGGAGTACCGCGCGAGCGGCACCGTCTGCGGAGTGGAGCTCCCCGAGGGCCTGTCCGACGGCGACGCCCTGCCCGAGCCGATCTACACGCCCGCCTGGAAGGCCCCGCAGGGTCAGCACGACGAGAACATCACCTTCGAGCGCACCGTCGAGATCGTCGGCGAGGAGGCGGCGGAGGCGCTGCGCACCCTCTCGCTGCACGTGTACCAGGAGGCGGCGACGATCGCCCTGGCGCGCGGAGTGATCCTGGCCGACACCAAGTTCGAGTTCGGCGTCGACGGCGACGGCATCGTGACGCTGGGCGACGAGGTCCTGACGAGCGACTCCTCCCGCTACTGGGACGCCGACGCCTACGACGCCGGGATCCGCGGCCAGTCCTTCGACAAGCAGATCGTGCGCGACTGGCTGAGCGACAACTGGGACGGCCAGGGCCTCCCGCCGAGACTCCCCCACGAGATCGTCGAGCGGACCGCTGCCCGCTACCGCGAGCTCATCGAGCGCCTGACCCACTGACGACCGTTCGGAACGACCCGTGAACGACGAGCGCACCCGCGTCCGGCTGGACACCGGCGGCGGCGACCCCGACGAGGCCCGCCACCGCCTCGCCACCCTCTACAACGGCGACGAGTGGTCGGCGCTGCCGAGCGAGAGCGCCTTCTCGTACCGGTACGCCGCCCTCGGCGACGCCGCCATGACGCTGCGCACCTCGCGCATGACCGGCGAGCTCCGCGGCGCGGTCGGAGTGACGGACGAGGTCGTCGTGCAGTGGATCGTCGGCGGGCGCGCCACGGTCGACGACGGCTCGGAGCCGCTCGCGATGGTGCCCGGCCGGCCGCAGCTGTTCCCCGTCGGCCGCGCGTTCGGCTTCGAGTACGTCGACTACGAGCAGAAGCTCGTGCACCTCGGCCGCACATCGGTCGAGAACGTCGCCGCCGAGCAGGGCCTCCTGGGGCCGCTCCGCTTCGATCACCGCGCCGTCCCGACCGAGCAGGCGGTCCAGCACTGGCGCTCCGCGGTGTCGGCCTCGGCGCAGGCTCTGCGCAGCGAGCGCGTCAGCCACCTCCTCTGGGACGAGCTGACGCGCGGCACCATCACGGCGCTGCTCGAGCTCTATCCGCCGGAGGCCGCCGTCGCGCCGCCCGAGCTGCTGCTCCCGCGCAACGCCCGCCTGCGTCGGGCGGTCGAGTTCATCCACGCGCACGCGTCGGAGCCGATCGGCCCCACCGAGGTCGCCGTCGTCGCCGGGCTGAGCGTGCGCGGCCTGCAGTCCGCGTTCCAGCGGGTGCTCGGGGTGCGGCCCATCGCCTACATCCGCTCGGTGCGGCTCGATGCCGCGCACGCCGAGCTGGCGGCGGCGGATCCGCGCGTGGCGAGCGTCACCGCGATCGCCCACTCCTGGGGCTTCGGCAATCCCGGCCGCTTCAGCTCGGCCTACCTCGCGCGCTTCGGCGAGTACCCCAGCGCCACGCTGCAGCGCTGAGACCGCGGCGGACGGATCAGGCGGCGGCCAGGGGCGGCGGGTGGCCCTCGAGGATGTCGCTGACACCGGTGAGCAGCGCGGCGAACCGCACCGCCTCGGCGTCGGGGATGCCGGCCGAGAGCGAGCGGATCGCACCGTAGGTCGGCTCGTCGGTGCCGCGGATCGCCGCCTGCGCGCTCTCGGTCAGGCACAGGATCCGGCCACGGCCGTCGGAGGGGTCCGCCACGCGGTCGACGTAGCCGGCGCGCACGAGACGGTCGATCATCAGCGAGACCGCGGCGGTGGTGATGCGGATCGCGGCGGCGAGGTCGACCGCGCGGACCACCTCGTCGCGATCGGCGCCGATCCCGATCAGGCGCAGAGCCGCGAGGTCCGTGGTGCCGATGCCCAGCCTCGACTCGACGCGTCCGTCGTACTCGCGCTCGGCCGAGCGGAGCCGGGTGAGCAGGGCGAAGAGATCGGGACGGACGTCCATGGGTGTGCGCCTTCCTGGGACGAGGCAGGCGCCCCGGGCGGGTACTCGCGGGCTCCATCGAACCACCTCGAGCACTCCTCCGGGGCTTCTGTACCGAAAGCGCACTGGGACCAGTATTGATTAGCTAACCGACTTAGCAAGTACCTAGAGTCCTGCAGAGACGCTGCGGGATCCCTCCCCGTGCGCCCGGATGAGGAAGGCAGCGTGATGGGTCGTCTGCTGTACGGAACGCCGCCGAGCGCGCATCCGTTCGACGACCGCGCGCTCGCTCACCTGCAGCTCGTGATCACCGCGAAACTCCGCCGCAGCGAGGCCTTCGTACTGTCGATCGACGCGGACGCCGACGGCAGGCACAGCGAGTTGTGGCTGCATCCCGCGATCCCGCTGCAGTACGAGTACGACGCTCCCGTCGGACCCGAGGTCAACGCGCACTGGCTGCGCGAGCTCTCGGCCGCCGCCAACGGGCGCCGCGGACTCCACCTCGTCACCGAGCCGACCACGGAGCTCGACCCGTCCCGAGCGAGAGCAGTGCAGACATGAGCGACCACAACGGCACACTCTTCCGCCGCGGAGGAACGGTGCGCTTCGTCCGCTGGGTCTCGTCGCGCGACGGCGGCTGGGCCCCCGAGATCCTGCAGGGCCGCTACCTCGAGCGCGACGACGCCGGCTGGCTCGTCGAGGTCGACGGCACCCCCACCGTCCTCGCCAAGGACGACTGGGCCGTCTACCGCTGAGCGCCCGCGCCCGGCGTAGTGTGGAGCGGGTGCGTGCAGTCGATCGCCGCGGCATCACCTCCGCGCCCTACCTCCTGACCACGGTCGGCACGACGAGCCTGGTCTTCCTCTGCGCCTTCGAGGCGCTGGCCGTGACGACGATCATGCCGATCGTCAGCGCCGACCTCGATGGACGCGATCTCTACCCGCTGGCCTTCGCCGCGACGCTCGCCGCGAGCATCGTCGGCATGGTCACCGCGGGGTCCTCGGCGGATCGACGCGGACCGACCCCGGCGCTGGTCACGGCGATCCTGCTCTTCACCCTCGGGCTCGTGGCCGCCGGTCTCGCCGGCTCGATGGAGGTGTTCGTGGCCGCGCGCCTGCTGCAGGGGCTCGGCAGCGGAGGCATCACCGTCACCCTCTACGTCCTGGTCGCGCGGGTCTTCCCGCCGGAGCTGCATCCGCGGATCTTCGGCGCCTTCGCCGCGGCCTGGGTGGTGCCGTCGCTCATCGGGCCGTTCGCGGCCGGCGTCGTCGCCGAGCTCGCGAGCTGGCACTGGGTGTTCCTCGGGGTGGTCCTGCTGGTGGCCGTCGCGAGTGCGATCGTGGCGCCGACCCTGCGCGCGCTCGAGCGACAGGAGCGGCGGCCGTTCGATCGCGGGGCCGTGGTCCGCATCGTCCGCGCGGTGATCGTGGCGGGCGGAGTGGTGGTGCTGAGCACGAGCGCCGAGATCGCTCCCGACGCGGCCGGCGTGCTCGCCGTCGCGGCGATCGTGGTCGTCGTCCTCGCCGTGCGCGCGCTCCTGCCCCCGGGCACCCTGCGCGCACGGGGCGTCCTGCCGTCCACGATCCTCCTGCGCGGAGCCGTCGCGGCCGCCTTCTTCGGCACCGAGGTCTATCTGCCGCTGCTGCTGTCGGAGCAGTACGGCCTGCCGCCGTGGCTGGCCGGGGCGGTCCTCACCGCCGGCGCCGTCTCGTGGGCGCTCGGCTCGAACCTGCAGGGGCGGCCCGGAACACGGCTCACCCACGCGGGCGCCATGCGTCGGGGCACGTCGCTCCTGCTGGTCGGCGTGCTGATCGTGCTGCTCACGTCGGCGCTCGCGCTCCCGCCGTACCTCGCCGCCGTCGGCTGGTTCGCCGCGGGGGGCGGCATGGGCACGATGTTCCCCCGGATGGGGACGCTGACGCTCGCCCGATCCGCACCCGGACGCGAAGGCTTCAACAGCTCGGCCCTGCAGATCTCCGATTCAGGAGGAGCGTCCGTCTCGCTCGCGCTGACCGGCCTCCTCGCCGCCGCCGCGACCGGCCTCATCGGCGCGGGCTCGGTCGTTTTCACGGCGACGTTCGCCTACGGAGCCGTCATCGCCCTGCTCGCAGTGCTGCTCGCGATCCGCCTCGGTGGACTCCTCCGTGCCGAGGAGTCCACCGCCGGCGATCAGCTGTAGAGCGACTCCGGGACCTCGAGCCCGTAGATCGCCCGGCCCGAGCTCCAGATGACGGAGCACGCGGCCCGGAGGAGGTCCAGCTCGTCGTCGCCCGCATCGATGATCACAACGGAGTCGCCCTCGAGGCGCACCTTGGCGGAGCGCACCGAATGGGTCCCGTTCCGCGCGATCGTCGTCGCCGGGTACGGGAGGTGCAGCTCGCGCAGGTCGCCCAGGATGTAGGTCGGGCGCAGCGTCGCGTCGGCCGCGAGGAGCTGCTTCGCCCGGTCGATCCCGGTGAGCACGTGCGCGCTCTCCATCCCGGCGGCGTTGGCACCCTTGATGTCGGTGTCGAGCCGGTCGCCGAGGAACAGCGGATTCGACGAGCCGAACCGCGCCGTCGCCGCATCGAAGATGGCGCGCTCGGGCTTGCCGGCGACCACGGGCAGCCGGCCGACCGCGGTGTGCACCGCTGAGACGAGCGTGCCGTTGCCCGGAGCGATGCCCCGCGCGACGGGGATCGTCCAGTCGGTGTTCGTCGCGACCCACGGGATCCCGGCGTGCAGGGCGAACGAGGCCTCCGCGAGCTGCTCCCACCCGACCGTGGGCGCGAAGCCCTGGATCACCGCGGCCGGGGAGTCGTCGGCGCTGCGGGTGAGCCGGAACCCGGCCCGCTCCACCTCCGTCGTCAGACCCTCCCCGCCGACGACGAGGATCGTCGAGCCCGCCGGCACCAGGCCCGCCAGCAGCACGACCGCCGCCTGCGGCGACGTGACGACGTCCTCCGGTGCGACGACGAGCCCGAGGTCGGACAGGTGCGCCGCGACGGAGGCGTCGGTGCGGGACGCGTTGTTCGTGATGTACCCGACACGGAGCGTCTCGCCGGCTTTGTTCAGACTGTCGACGGCGAAGGGGATCGCGTCGGCGCCCTTGTAGACGACTCCGTCGAGGTCGGCGAGGACCGCGTCGCGGCCCTCGAGCGGGGACGGGTCAGTCTTCGGGGTTCTGAACACGGGGCTCCTCGTCGGTGTCGGTCGTGTCGGAGGCGGCGACGTCGGTCAGCTCGGCGTCGGAAGCGGTATCGGTCGCGGCTTCGGTGTGACCGGAGTCGGAGTGGACCGGGTCGAGTGCGGGGCCGTCGAGCTCGACGTCGGTGACGGTCTGATCGAGAGCGGCGTCCGGATCGGCGGGGTCGTCGAGTTCGATCTGCTCGTCCGCTTCGCTCGGCTCGTCCAGGTCGTCCTCGTCGTCTCCATCGGAGTCGTCCGACGAGTCAGCACTCTCCGACTCGTCGTCGACGGCTGCGGAGGGAGCGTCGTCGCCCGGAAGGACCGCGAAGGCCTCGCCCCCCTCCTCGACCACCTCGATCGTCTCGTCGTCGCCACCGCCCTCGGCCGCGAAGACCGCTCGTGCGGCGACATCCGCGCGACGCTGCCACTGAGCGGCCTCCTCGGTGCGCCCGAGCTCCTCGAGCACGGCCGCATAGGCGGCGAAGAGGTCCGGGCTGTACGAGAACGCCTTGTTCGGATCGAGCTGCGGGATCTCGAGCTCCATCAGCGCCAGCTCGGACTGACCGAGGTCGAGGCGCGCTCCCGACATCGCGATCGCGAGCGAGACCTGAGCCCCGACCGTCAGTGCACTGCGGTCGATCGAGCGTCCGAGCTCGAGCGCTTTGTCGGGGCGCCCGACACCGCGTTCGCTGTCGACCATCAGAGGGACCTGCTCGTCCGAGCCGGAGATGCGGCGGTAGGTGCGCAGCTCCCGCAGCGCCAGAGCGAAGTCCCCGATCGCGTACGCCGAGATCGCGAGGGACTCGCGCACGACGGCGATCCGACCCGCGCGTCGAGCAGCCGAGAGCACGTGCCGGTGCGCAAGCTCCGGATCCTCCTCGAGGAGCCGGCCCGCCATCACCAGGTGCATCGCGACCCAGTCGGCGTTCTCCTTGGTCAGCGTCTTGAGCTCGTTGCGGGCGACCTTGTCGAGATCCTTCGCCTGCACGTCGTCGGGCAGCTCGGGATCGTCGTGGCGCGGCCGGACCGATTGGAGGGAGCGGCGCTCCCGCTCCTCCTCCGTGATCTCCGGCTCCTCACGCGGAGCCCCGCGGCCGGCGAACCCGCGGACGCCCTGACGATCGCCACCACCCCGCCGGTCGTTCGAGAACGAGCGACCGCCGTCGCGTCCTCCCCGCGAGTCCCCGTCACGACGCGGACGCGAGTCACCGTCGGTACGAGGACGGAACCCACCCTCACGACGCGGACCGGAGTCCCCCTCACGCCGAGGACGCGAATCCCCATCAGTGCGCGGACGGAAGTCGCCCTCACGACGAGGACGCGAGTCCCCATCGCGACGAGGACGCGAGTCACCGTCGGTGCGAGGACGGAACCCACCCTCACGACGCGGACCGGAGTCGCCCTCCCGACGCGGACGAGAGTCACCATCAGTACGCGGACGGAAGTCGCCCTCACGACGCGGACGCGAATCCCCATCCCGTCGCGGACGCGAATCCCCATCGGAGCGCGGACGGGAGTCGCCCTCACGACGACGACGCGAATCACCATCGCTACGAGGACGCGAATCCCCATCCCGACGAGGACGCGACTCCCCGTCGGAGCGCGGACGGGAGTCGCCCTCGCGACGCGGACGGGAGTCGCCGTCCCGCGAAGGACGAGCACCACCGTCCGCGCGGGGGCGCGACGGACCATCCGTCCGTGGGCGGAAGTCGCCCTCGCGCCGCGGTCGGGACTCCCCGTTACCGCGCGGACGGTCATCGCGCCCGCTGCTGCGCGGTGCGGAGGAGCGATCCGCTCCTCCCGCACGATCCGACCGCTGGTCGCGCTTGCCGGCTCCCCGGTCGTCGCCGTCGGGTGCTCTGTCGTCCATGCGTTCCTCGCCTGTCGTGATCGTGCGCTGTGGAGTTGAACCGCTCGAAGCGGCGGACGGCACGAAGCCGTCATCCCGTCCACCCTAACCCCGGCTCTTCTGCGTGTGCAGGGCCTGGTGGTGCGGGTGGTGGGTTAAACAGCGATGGCCACCCATTTCTGGGTGGCCATCGTGAATGGTGTCCGGCGGTGTCCTACTCTCCCACAGGGTCCCCCCTGCAGTACCATCGGCGCTGAGAGTCTTAGCTTCCGGGTTCGGAATGTGACCGGGCGTTTCCCTCTCGCTATAGCCGCCGTAACCCTTGCGACACACCCACCGCACACACGGTGCTGGTGGGGGTCAAATCTGGGTTACACGTCAAGCGTGTATTCAATTATGTGCACCACCTCTCGGTGGCGCGGTGCCCGTATTCTGGGAACCACAAAGTGGACGCAAGCAATCTCTGACCACTCCTACCAGCCTTTACAACGGTATGAGTGTAGTGATTATCAAGTTATCGGCTTATTAGTACCGGTCAGCTCCGACAGTCTTTAGTCCTGTCTTCCACATCCGGCCTATCAACCCAGTAATCTGGCTGGGAGCCTCTCCCCCGAAGGGATGGAAATCTCATCTCGAAGCCGGCTTCCCGCTTAGATGCTTTCAGCGGTTATCCGTTCCGAACGTAGCTAATCAGCGGTGCTCCTGGCGGAACAACTGACACACCAGAGGTTCGTCCATCCCGGTCCTCTCGTACTAGGGATAGATCTTCTCAAATTTCCTACGCGCGCAGCGGATAGGGACCGAACTGTCTCACGACGTTCTAAACCCAGCTCGCGTACCGCTTTAATGGGCGAACAGCCCAACCCTTGGGACCTACTCCAGCCCCAGGATGCGACGAGCCGACATCGAGGTGCCAAACCATGCCGTCGATATGGACTCTTGGGCAAGATCAGCCTGTTATCCCCGAGGTACCTTTTATCCGTTGAGCGACAGCGCTTCCACAAGCCACTGCCGGATCACTAGTCCCGACTTTCGTCCCTGCTCGACTTGTCAGTCTCACAGTCAAGCTCCCTTGTGCACTTACACTCGCCACCTGATTGCCAACCAGGTTGAGGGAACCTTTGGGCGCCTCCGTTACTTTTTAGGAGGCAACCGCCCCAGTTAAACTACCCATCAGGCACTGTCCCTGAACCCGATTAGGGTTCGAAGTTAGATATCCAGAGTGACCAGAGTGGTATTTCAACAATGACTCCACGATCACTAGCGTGCCCGCTTCACAGTCTCCCACCTATCCTACACAAGCCACACCGAACACCAATACCAAACTATAGTAAAGGTCACGGGGTCTTTCCGTCCTGCTGCGCGTAACGAGCATCTTTACTCGTAATGCAATTTCGCCGAGTTCGCGGTTGAGACAGCTGGGAAGTCGTTACGCCATTCGTGCAGGTCGGAACTTACCCGACAAGGAATTTCGCTACCTTAGGATGGTTATAGTTACCACCGCCGTTTACTGGGGCTTAAATTCTCAGCTTCGCCTTGCGGCTAACCGTTCCTCTTAACCTTCCAGCACCGGGCAGGCGTCAGTCCGTATACATCGTCTTGCGACTTAGCACGGACCTGTGTTTTTAGTAAACAGTCGCTTCCCACTGGTCTCTGCGGCCATCGAACGCTCCCGGAGCAAGTCCGTTCACGCCTCAGGCCCCCCTTCTCCCGAAGTTACGGGGGCATTTTGCCGAGTTCCTTAACCACGATTCTCTCGATCTCCTTGGTATTCTCTACCTGACCACCTGAGTCGGTTTGGGGTACGGGCAGCTAGAACCTCGCGTCGATGCTTTTCTTGGCAGCATAGGATCACCGATTTCGACTTGCGTCTACCCATCAGATCTCAGGCTATATGAACGACGGATTTGCCTATCGTTCGCCCTACATCCTTAGACCGGGACAACCATCGCCCGGCTCGGCTACCTTCCTGCGTCACACCTGTTAATACGCTAAACGCACCAGCACGGGGTCGTACGCTAGGCCCAACGCTTCACCCCGAAGGGATCCATCACAGGGATTCAGATACTTAGCACTACTGGATTGTCTTGGGCGGTTCTTCGCCGGTACGGGAATATCAACCCGTTGTCCATCGACTACGCCTGTCGGCCTCGCCTTAGGTCCCGACTTACCCAGGGAAGATTAGCTTGACCCTGGAACCCTTGGTCTTCCGGAGGACGGGTTTCTCACCCGTCTTTCGCTACTCATGCCTGCATTCTCACTCGTGTGGCGTCCACGGCTGGTTCACACCGCCGCTTCACTCGCCACACGACGCTCTCCTACCCATCAACACGGCTGGACCACGAAGGCCTACCACAAAATGTCAATGCCACAACTTCGGTGGCGTGCTTGAGCCCCGTTACATTGTCGGCGCGGAATCACTTGACCAGTGAGCTATTACGCACTCTTTCAAGGGTGGCTGCTTCTAAGCCAACCTCCTGGTTGTCTGTGCAACTCCACATCCTTTCCCACTTAGCACGCGCTTAGGGACCTTAGTTGGTGGTCTGGGTTGTTTCCCTCTCGACTATGAAGCTTATCCCCCACAGTCTCACTGCTGCGCTCTCACTTACCGGCATTCGGAGTTTGGCTGACGTCAGTAAGCTTTTGGGCCCCATCGGCCATCCAGTAGCTCTACCTCCGGCAAGAAACACGCAACGCTGCACCTAAATGCATTTCGGAGAGAACCAGCTATCACGAAGTTTGATTGGCCTTTCACCCCTATCCACAGCTCATCCCCTCCATTTTCAACTGAAGTGGGTTCGGTCCTCCACGACGTCTTACCGTCGCTTCAACCTGGCCATGGATAGATCACTTCGCTTCGGGTCTAGACCCTGCGACTGAATCGCCCTATTCGGACTCGCTTTCGCTACGGCTGCCCCACACGGGTTAACCTCGCCACAGAGCACTAACTCGCAGGCTCATTCTTCAAAAGGCACGCCGTCACCCCTACAAGGAGGCTCCGACGGTTTGTAAGCAAACGGTTTCAGGTACTATTTCACTCCCCTCCCGGGGTACTTTTCACCTTTCCCTCACGGTACTTGTCCGCTATCGGTCATCTGGGAGTATTTAGGCTTATCAGGTGGTCCTGACAGATTCACACGGGATTTCTCGGGCCCCGTGCTACTTGGGATACTCTTCACGCCATAACACCATTTCGACTACGGGGCTCGCACCCGCTCTGGCCAGGCATTCAAACCTGTTCGTCTATGATGCGCTGTAACGTTCCGTGCTCGGCAGAACACGACGAAAAGTCCCACAACCCCGACCATGCAACCCCTGCCGGGTATCACACATGGCTCGGTTTAGCCTCTTCCGCGTTCGCTCGCCACTACTAACGGAATCACTGTTGTTTTCTCTTCCTGTGGGTACTGAGATGTTTCACTTCCCCACGTTCCCTCTACCCGCCCTATATATTCAGGCGGGAGTCACCAGGTCACCACAAAGGGCCTGGCGGGGTTTCCCCATTCGGAAATCCTCGGATCACAGCTCGTTTATCAGCTCCCCGAGGCTTATCGCAGATTACGACGTCCTTCTTCGGCTCCAGATGCCAAGGCATCCACCGTTTGCTCTTAAAAACTTGAAAATCACATGAGTTAAGAAACTACAATTCGAAGATTGCAGATTTCAATGATTTGCAGGAACACCCGAAGGCATCCCTGCGCCTCTGTCGATCCAAGACTCGAAAGTCCTGAATCTAAGATGCTCGCGTCCACTGTGTAGTTCTCAAAATACGGGCGGTACCCCTCCCCCACACACCCAGGCGTGAAGAAAGGATCCAGAAGGTCGACCCGAACCATCCGAAGACAGCCGGCCCGGTCCCTCAGGACCCAACAGCGTGCATGTGCAAGCCACCCTCCGCACCGTGCGTTCCCAACCCGAAGGCTGTACTGACACGAGACGAACTCGACCTGCACCTAGTTCAATGTTCCACCCATGAGCTACCAGCGAAGACATTCGCTTCGATCTGGCGCCTGGGACACCCTGCGGTGCCCAGATGCTCCTTAGAAAGGAGGTGATCCAGCCGCACCTTCCGGTACGGCTACCTTGTTACGACTTAGTCCTAATCACCGATCCCACCTTCGACGGCTCCCTCCCACAAGGGGTTAGGCCACCGGCTTCGGGTGTTACCGACTTTCATGACTTGACGGGCGGTGTGTACAAGGCCCGGGAACGTATTCACCGCAGCGTTGCTGATCTGCGATTACTAGCGACTCCGACTTCATGAGGTCGAGTTGCAGACCTCAATCCGAACTGAGACCGGCTTTTTGGGATTCGCTCCACCTTACGGTATCGCAGCCCTTTGTACCGGCCATTGTAGCATGCGTGAAGCCCAAGACATAAGGGGCATGATGATTTGACGTCATCCCCACCTTCCTCCGAGTTGACCCCGGCAGTCTCCTATGAGTTCCCACCATGACGTGCTGGCAACATAGAACGAGGGTTGCGCTCGTTGCGGGACTTAACCCAACATCTCACGACACGAGCTGACGACAACCATGCACCACCTGTATACCGACCTTGCGGGGCAACCATTTCTGGAAGTTTCCGGTATATGTCAAGCCTTGGTAAGGTTCTTCGCGTTGCATCGAATTAATCCGCATGCTCCGCCGCTTGTGCGGGCCCCCGTCAATTCCTTTGAGTTTTAGCCTTGCGGCCGTACTCCCCAGGCGGGGAACTTAATGCGTTAGCTGCGACACGGAGACCGTGGAAAGGTCCCCACATCTAGTTCCCAACGTTTACGGCGTGGACTACCAGGGTATCTAATCCTGTTCGCTCCCCACGCTTTCGCTCCTCAGCGTCAGTAACGGCCCAGAGAACTGCCTTCGCCATCGGTGTTCCTCCTGATATCTGCGCATTCCACCGCTACACCAGGAATTCCATTCTCCCCTACCGCACTCTAGTCTGCCCGTACCCACTGCAGGCCCGAGGTTGAGCCTCGGGTTTTCACAGCAGACGCGACAAACCGCCTACGAGCTCTTTACGCCCAATAATTCCGGACAACGCTTGCACCCTACGTATTACCGCGGCTGCTGGCACGTAGTTAGCCGGTGCTTTTTCTGCAGGTACCGTCAAACCGAAGTCCTTCTTCCCTACTAAAAGAGGTTTACAACCCGAAGGCCGTCATCCCCCACGCGGCGTTGCTGCATCAGGCTTTCGCCCATTGTGCAATATTCCCCACTGCTGCCTCCCGTAGGAGTCTGGGCCGTGTCTCAGTCCCAGTGTGGCCGGTCACCCTCTCAGGCCGGCTACCCGTCGTCGCCTTGGTGAGCCATTACCTCACCAACAAGCTGATAGGCCGCGAGTCCATCCTTGACCGAAAAACTTTCCACCCGCACCCGATGCCGGGGCAGGTCGTATCCGGTATTAGACGCCGTTTCCAGCGCTTATCCCAGAGTCAAGGGCAGGTTACTCACGTGTTACTCACCCGTTCGCCACTAATCCACCCAGCAAGCTGGGCTTCATCGTTCGACTTGCATGTGTTAAGCACGCCGCCAGCGTTCGTCCTGAGCCAGGATCAAACTCTCCGTAAAAAAATTACGACTCCAACCCCGAAGAGAAGGAAGTCAAGTTTGACCTCTAGCAAATAAGACATCATTACTGACATCAATTTCCAAAGGAATCTCAACCGGATCACAAAACCCGGCCGAGGTTATAAAATTGGCATTGAACATAGTGCACGCTGTTGAGTTCTCAAGAATCGGACACACCCCGCCTCCACCCCACAAAGGAGCTTCACAACGAGAGTGATCGAAGTATTCGTAAATCCGTGTTGCTTGTCACTGTGTGACCGGCTAAGCTGTAGAGAAGTTATTCTCTCCGCCGCCGTGGCAACTTGTATAACTTAGCACATCCGCAGGCCGTGTCAAATCCGGCTTCTTCGCGATGTCCTCACGCTCGAAGGCGCTCCGACGTTGCCCGGGCCGGACCGAAGTCCATCGCCGAGCGGCGAAGATGCTGGATCCGAAGGATCCTGCGAAGGCTTTACATCCTGCACACGAGGCGTGCTCCGAGAAGCTGCCTTGCGAGTGGATGGTCCCGATTGAGGCCGGGACGTAGGAGAGGCTCTTCCGAGCCCTGCTCTTTCCGTTTCCCTGCGGCCTTTGTGGCGACTCGGAATAAGTTACGCAGCGATCCGCACCGTGTCAAACGACGGGCAGAAATCGCGCATCCCGGGCGTGTCGCTCTCGGCCGTCCTTCACAGGGGAGCGGAGGCAGATCCCTCCACGGGACACCGTCTCGCCGCTCGGAACCGCAGGGGACGGTCACGAGAATGGGCGCATGACCCGCTCCCACGTCCCCCAGCTCCCCGAGAGCAGCCCCCGAACGGTCAGCTCCCTCGCCGAGGCCCTCACCCTGATCGAGGCGGCCCGGCAGGAGCGCCCCCTCCTCCTCGTCGGCGTGACCGGTTCGCCGGGATCCGGGAAATCCACGCTCGCCGAGCACCTGCGACGGCGGACCCCCGGATCCGTCGTCCTCCCGCTCGACGGCTACCACCTCCCCCAGGAGCGGCTCCGCGAACTCGGCCGGGGCGACCGCATGGGCGCCCCCGACACGTTCGACGCGCAGGGGTTCGTGACGGCCCTCCGGACACTGAGGTCGGCGCCCGCCGGATCCACGGTGAGCGCCTCCTCCTTCGACCGCGCGATCGAGGAGCCCGTTCCCGGCGCCCTGAGTCTCCCCGTCGAGGACGGGACGGTCGTCCTGGTCGAGGGCAACTACCTGCTGCTCCGCGACGAGGGCTGGGAGGACGTGAGCGCACTGCTCGATCTGCGGATCCACCTGCGGGTGCCGGAGACCACGAGACGAGCGCGCCTGGTGGCGCGGCACCTCCGCTTCGGCAAGACGCTCGACGAGGCGATCGCCTGGACGGACGGGCCCGATGAGAGGAACGCCCGGCGGATCGAGGCCGCGGCGCGGTTCGCCGACGTCGTCCTCGAGCAGGCGTCGGAGCGTCCGCTCCGACTGCTCCACCTCTCGGACACGCATCTGCTCGCGGACCCCGCCGGGCGGTACAACCGGATCTTGGACACGCGGGCCGGCCTGGAACAGCTGCTCGCCGCCCACGACGCCGTCGAGGGGATCGACGCGGTCGTCGTCTCGGGGGACCTCGCGGACGACGGCGCCCCCGCGTCCTACTCCGCACTCCGGGGCATCCTCGCGGCCTGGTGCGCCGCGCGCGGTGCCGAACTCGTGCTGGCGCTGGGCAATCACGACGACCGGGAGGGCTTCGGATCCTCCGATCCTCGGAACACCGCGACCACTGTCCGAGGCGTGCGCATCCTGACCCTCGATTCCTCGGTGCCGGGCGGCGCCTCGTGGGGACTGCTCACGGAACCGACACTGGCGTGGCTCCGGGAGCGGATCGCCGAGGACCCCGACGCGCCCGTCGTGATCGTGCTGCACCACCCGCCGATCGAGGCAGTGGCTCCGCTGCACACGGTGATGGGCCTCGTGAATCCGCACGACCTGTGGGAGGCGGCATCGGGAGGCACCGTCCTCGCGGTCCTCGCCGGACACTGGCACCACGCGTTCGTGGATACGACGGGCCCTGCTCCCGTCGTGGTCGCTCCGGGTGCGGCGAACCGGACCGACGTGCTCGCCGGTCCGCGGCACGAGAGGTCGGTGGCCGCGTCCGGAGCGTCGGTCATCGACGTGTCGGCCGACGGCGTGAGGGTGACGAGCACTGAGATCGACTCCCCCCACCGCGGAGCGGAGCTCTTCGACGTCAGCGGGGAGCGGCTCGCCGACGCGAAGCGCCGACTCGGCTTCCCCGGGTACTTCTCCGGCGCTCGACAGAATTAGTCAGTAGGCTGACTAATTCCTCGATCCCGTCGGAAGTGACCCATGACACCGCTCGTCCTCCTCGTCCGCACCCGTCGCCGCGCCTGGCTCACCGTGCTGTCCGCCCTGCTCGCGGTCGGGGCGCTGTTCGCCCTGCTGCCCTCGGGCGGCGAGTCGGGCTTCCCGCAGTCGGGTCTGCCCGACTCCGCGGAGTCGGCGCGAGCTGCCGCCCTGCTCGAGGAGTTCCCGTCGGCGGACACGACGGCGGGCGTCCTGCTGTGGAACCGCCCGGGCGGCCTGACGGACGAGGACCGTTCGGCGATCGCCGAGCGCGCGGAGGCACTCGCACTCCTGTCGACCACCCCGGAGGCGGTGCGGCCGCAGTTCAGCGAGGACGGCGAAGCGGCCCTCGTCGCGGTGCCGCTGACGGAGTCCTCGGTGGAGGCCGACGTCGAGGGGGTCGCGTCCGAGCTTCGCTCCGCGGGATCGGAGGGGCTGCCGGCGGGTCTGGACAGCTTCCTGACCGGGGCCGTCGGGTTCCAGGCCGACATCTCGAACGCGTTCGCGGGCGCGGATCTCCGCCTGCTGCTCGTCACCGTCCTGGTGGTCGCGGTGCTGCTCATCGCCACCTACCGGAGCCCCGTTCTCTGGATCGTGCCTCTCGTGGTGGTCGGCGTCGCGGACGGACTCGCGCGGATCGTCGCGGGAGCGCTGGCCGAGGCGGCGGGGATCGCGCTCGACGCCTCCGTCAGCGGGATCCTGTCGGTCCTCGTGTTCGGAGCGGGCACCAACTACGCACTGCTGCTCGTCGCCCGCTATCGGGAGGAGCTTCTGCGCGAGCCCGACCGGTACCGGGCGATGTCCACCGCGGTCCGCAGCGCCGGACCCGCGATCGCGGCCAGCGGAGGCACCGTCGCGCTGAGCCTGCTGACCCTGCTGCTCGCCGAGCTCGCCGGGAACCGGGCGCTCGGATTCGCCTGCGCGATCGGCGTCGCGATCGCGATCCTCTTCGCCCTCGCAGTGCTCCCCTCCGCTCTCGTGCTCTGCGGGCGCGGGCTCTTCTGGCCGTTCGTGCCGCGACCGGGAACCGGCAGCACCGCGGAGCGACCGGGACTCTGGACCCGGCTCGGCCGCAGCGTCTCCCGCCGGCCGGCGCAGGTCGCCGTCGCTGCCGTCCTGGGCGTCGCGCTGCTCTCGCTCGGACTGATCGGAGCGCAGGTCGGGCTCTCGCAGACCGATCAGCTGCTCGGGGATCCCGAATCGGTGCAGGCGCAGGCGGTCATCGACGAGTCCTTCGGGGCGGGGCTCACCGCGCAGACGACGGTCCTCGCTCCGGACGACGCGGTCGAAGACGCGGTCGCGATCGCCGAGGGGACCGACGGCGTCGACTCCGTGCGCCCCGGCGAGAGCGCGAACGGGAGGACCGCCCTCAGCCTCACGCTCGCCGGCGAGCCCGAGAGCGCTGCGGCCTTCGAGACGATCGGCGCGCTCCGCGACGCGTACTCGGCGGCCGACGGCGACGCCTCCGAGAGCCTCGTCGGAGGGAGCGACGCGACAGCGCTCGACACGCAGTCGGCATCGGAGCGGGACCAGGCGCTGATCATCCCGATCATCCTGGCGATCGTGTTCCTGATCCTCGCGCTGCTCCTGCGCTCGCTCGTCGCTCCGGTGCTGCTGATCGCGAGCGTGCTCGCGACCTTCTTCGCCAGCCTCGGAGCGGCGAACCTCCTGTTCCGCGGACTGCTCGGATTCCCGGCCTTCGACGCGAACGTGGTGCTCTTCGCGTTCCTGTTCCTCGTGGCGCTGGGCGTCGACTACAACATCTTCCTCGTCACCCGGGCCCGCGAGGAGCGGGCGGCGCACGGCACGCGCGAGGGCATGGTGCGGGCGCTCGCCTCGACCGGAGGCGTCATCACGAGCGCCGGGATCCTGCTCGCCGCGGTCTTCGCCGTGCTGGGAGTCCTCCCCGTCGTCGCCCTCACGCAGATCGGCGTGATCGTCTGCATCGGGGTCCTGCTCGACACACTCGTGGTGCGGACGGTGCTGGTGCCGGCGCTCGTGTTCCTCACGGGCGACGCCTTCTGGTGGCCGGGCGTGCGCCGGACCGATGTCGGGAGACGCATCCATGCCGTCCCGCTCGAGGATGCCGGGACGCGCTGACCGACGACGAGGCGCCGGGGCAGAGGGAAGCGGACGATGCGGGGCCGCACGCGACAGCCCGCACCGTCCGCTGATCGTGGTCCGCGGAGGCGGAGGTCAGGTCGACGGCAGCGCGACGGCTCCGGTCACGGCGGCCGCGTACTCGCGGGAGCGACGGGGCCGAGCGGGCTCGACATCGGTGTAGCGGCCGACGAACGGCGCGGGCGCCGCTCCGCTCGACACGTAGGAGCCCCACAGGGGGGAAGGCACGTACTCTGAAGATCGTTCGGTGGTCATCTCTCTCGTCTCTCGAAGTCGGGGATACATCGGACTCGCGCGGTGCCGGGGTCCAGCCCGGCACCGCGCACTCGTTCGGGCGGTGGGGTCAGGCTCCGATGCCCACTTCCTCCGGGGCCACGTCGGCACCCGGCGCGGAGGGCTCGAGCGCCTCGGCGACGCGCTGCGACAGCGAGCTGTCGACGTTCGCCCAGTACTGCAGCACCCGCTGGCGCAGCTCGGGACGCGTGACCTTCGACACGTGCCCGGCGATGTTCGCCACGAGTCGAGCCCGGGCGGCGTCGTCGAGGACCTCGCGGTAGAGCGTGCCCGCCTGGCCGAAGTCGTCGTCCTCCGGGTGCAGGGTCGCCGCGGCGCGCGTCAGCTCGCCGTCGCTCTCCCAGCCGGTCGACTCCGCCGCGCGAGCGGGGTCGGCGTGCGCGCCGCCCATCGTGTTGGGCGCGTAGACCGGGACCTCGGACTTCTGGAAGTCGAAGCGCATGGCGCCGTCCTTCGAGTACGAGTGCACGGGCGACTTCGGCGCGTTGACCGGGAGCTGCGCGTGGTTGGCGCCCACGCGGTAGCGGTGCGCGTCGGCGTAGCTGAAGATGCGCGCGAGGAGCATCTTGTCGGGGCTCGCGGCGATGCCCGGCACGAAGTTCGACGGAGCGAACGCGGCCTGCTCGATCTGCGCGAAGTAGTTCTCGGGGTTGCGGTCGAGGATCATCGTGCCGACCTCGATCAGCGGGTAGTCCGCGTGCGGCCAGACCTTGGTGAGATCGAACGGGTTGAACCGGTACGACTTCGCGTCCTCGTAGGGCATGACCTGCACCGAGAGGGTCCAGGTCGGGTAGTCGCCGCGGTCGATCGCGGTGGACAGGTCGCGGATGTGGAAGTCGGCGTCCTCTCCGGCGATCTGGTCGGCCTGCTCCTGGCTGAGGATCTCGACGCCCTGGTCGGTCTTGAAGTGGTACTTGACCCAGAAGCGCTCGCCGGCCGCGTTGATCCACTGGTAGGTGTGCGATCCGAAGCCGTCCATGTGGCGCCACGAGCTCGGCAGACCGCGGTCGCCCATGAGCCAGGTGACCTGGTGGGCCGACTCCGGGGACAGGGTCCAGAAGTCCCACTGCATGTCGTGGTCGCGCAGGTGCGAGCCGGGGAGGCGCTTCTGCGAGCGGATGAAGTCGGGGAACTTGATTCCGTCGCGCAGGAAGAACACCGGGGTGTTGTTGCCGACGAGGTCGTAGTTGCCCTCGCTCGTGTAGAACTTCAACGCGAAGCCGCGCGGGTCGCGCCAGGTGTCGGGCGAGCCCTGCTCGCCGGCGACGGTCGAGAAGCGCGCGAGCATCTCGGTCTCGACGCCGGGCTGGAAGAGCGCGGCGCGGGTGTAGGCGCTCACGTCGCCGGTGGTGACGAAGCGACCGAACGCTCCGCCGCCCTTGGCGTGGACGACTCGCTCCGGGATGCGCTCGCGGTTGAACTGCGCGAGCTTCTCGAGGAGGTAGTGGTCGTGGAGCGCGAGGGGGCCGTCGGCCCCGACGCTCAGCGAGTGCTGGTCGCTCGCGACCGGCGCTCCGGAGTTCGTCGTCGTGAATCGTTCCTCGGTCATGTTCCTCCTGTCGGCGGCGCGCCCGTGCGGCGCACCACTGCGGTGATGGGGTCGGGTCAGTTCGCGGACGCCCGGAGGCAGTCGGGGCAGGTGCCCCAGAACGTGACCTCGGCCGTGTCGACGGCGAAGCCGCTCGACGTGGACGGGTGCAGGCACGGGGCCGCTCCGACGACGCAGTCGACGTCGGCCACGGCGCCGCACTGCCGGCAGACGACGTGGTGGTGGTTGTCGCCCACCCGCAGCTCGAAGCGGCGGGGGTGACCCTCCGGCTCGATGCGGCGGGTGAGGCCGGCGTCGGTGAACGCGGAGAGCACTCCGTAGACCGCTTGCGCGGAGGTGTCGGGGAGCTCGACGCGCACGCGCGCCAGGACCTCGTCGACTCCGGAGTGCGGGTGCTCCTCGAGTGCGTGCAGGACGGCGCGCCGCGTGGCGGTGGCCTTGAGCCCGGAGGCTCGGAGGCGGTCGTCCTGTGTCGTCATGCCGGTGACGCTACCGCAGTTGTGTTGAGTGAGTCAAAACAACGCGGCGAGTCGGAGGGGGCGCCTGTGCGATCTGCAGGGGATGCGGCGGGCATGCGACTCCGGCTTGCGACGGGAAGGGCATTCCCGGCCGGATCGCCTGCAGACCGCACAAGTGCCTGCAGATCGTGCAGACACCTGCAGATCGTGCGGGTACCTGCGGATCGGGCGGGTGCCTGCAGATCGTGCGGGTAACGGCAGATCGCGCGGGTGCCTGCAGATCGTGCGGGTACCAGCGGAGTGGGCGGGTGGCGGTCGAGAGGGCGGCCGACTGCGGGCGGCGACGGAGCCGCGGGCAGGGGCGTCACTCCGCGTGAGATCAGGCGACGGGGCCCTCGGTGAGGGTGACGGGGGCGGAGTGGGCGATTCCGGAGGCGTCGGTCCAGGAGAGGGTGACGGACTCGCCGGGCTCGCGGTCGGCGAGCGCCGCCGAGAGCGCGTCGGCAGAGGCGACCGGAGCGCCGTCGACGGCCGTGACCACGTCGCCGGCGGCGAGGCCGACCGTCGCGGCCGGGGTGCCATCGATCACTCCGCCGACGACGGCACCCGCAGCACCCGCGCCCCCTGCGCCGGACGCGTACGGGCTCGCGCCCGAGGAGAGCGAGACGCCCAGGAACGCCGGGTAGCCGATCTCGATGGTGGCGGTGTCGGCGCCCGCCTCGATCTGCGTGACGATGTCGAGTGCGGTCGCGATCGGGATCGCGAAGCCCGTGATGTCGGCGGATCCGCTCGACGCCGCGGTGTCGATCCCGACCACCGCGCCGGAGGCGTCGACCAGGGGTCCGCCCGAGTCGCCCGAGACGATGTCGGCGTCGACCTGGATGAGACCCCGCAGCGTCTCTCCGGCGACACCCGTCTCGGACTGCGTGGTGATGCTCTGCTCGAGCGCGGTGACGGTGCCGGCCGCGGCGACCAGGTCGCCGGTGCCCTCGGCGTTGCCCACGGCGGTCACGGAGTCGCCGACCGCGACGCCGTCGGTGTCGAGCGTCGCGGGGGTGAGGCCGGAGGCGTCCTCGAGCTGGAGCACGGCGATGTCGTTCGTCGCGTCGGTGCCGACGACGCGGGCCGTGTAGGTCTCGCCGGTCGACTCGACGGTGACGGCGATGCCCGTCGCGCCCTCGACCACGTGGTTGTTGGTCAGGATCATGCCGTCGGAGGTGAGGATCACGCCGGTGCCGGCGGAGCGCGCCCCCTGGTAGGTCAGGTCGGAGACGATCGTGACGACTCCGGTGGTCTGCGCGGTCGAGGCGGGGACGACGTCGGTGGGCGTGCTCGTGCTCGACGAGGAGCCGGACCCGCCGCTGTAACCGGAGCCGCTGCCGTACCCGGACCCGCTGCCGTACGGGGAGATCGCGAAGCCGCCGCCGAAGGACCCGTGCGAGCCGCCGGGGTAGACGATCGTCGCGGTGTTCGAGGAGGACGACGACGCGGCCTCGGTGGTGCCCGCGTACGAGACTCCGCCCGCCGCGACGCCGATCAGCACGGCGAGCCCGGCGCCACCCGCGATCAGCGCGCGGCGTCGACGGCGGCGGTCGTCGGTGCGGAGCGCGAGACGCTCCTCGGGCGCGGCGGCGGGGTCGGGCAGTCGCTCCGATCCGTCCGATTCGTGCGTCTCGTTCATGGTTCGTCCTCCAGCCGGGTCGCGGTCGTCGCGACAGGACTTCAGTGAACGACCGCGCCTTCGCGGCGCGCTGGGCGAATCCGATGAGGACTCTATGAAGGTCGGCGAGTGGCCGAGGAAATAGTTGTGGCTACAACTGAGTTGGGTCTAGCGTGAACACGATGAACGCCACTGCCCCCGACCTGCTCGCGCCCGACACGACGATGGGCGCGGTCACCCTGCGCGTCGCCGACCTCGACGGGATGGTCGCGTACTACCGCGACGCCGTCACCCTCGACGTCCTCTCGCAGGACGGCTCCGTCGCCGTGCTGGGCCGCGGAGGCGTCGCCGCCGTGATCCTGCAGCACGCCCCGGAGCTGCGCCACGCCGGCCCCCGCGCGGCCGGGCTCTTCCACACGGCGATCCTGTGCGAGTCGGAGGCGGCGCTCGCCGCGGCCGTCTACAGTGTCGCGACCCGGCACCCGGGCTCCTTCACCGGCAGCTCCGACCACCTGGTCAGCAAGGCCTTCTACTTCGACGACCCCGAGCACAACGGCGTCGAGCTCTACTGGGACCGCGACCGCACCCAGTGGTCGTGGACGCACGGGCGGATCGAGATGGGCACCCTGTTCCTCGACCCGAACACGTTCCTCCAGGAGCACCTCACCGAGGAGTCGATCGCGCAGCCCCGCCTCGGCGGCGCCTCCGTCGGGCACGTGCACCTCAGCGTCGGCGACGTGGCGACGGCGAAGGAGTTCTACGTCGACCGGCTCGGCTTCGAGACCACGATCGCGTACGGCGGCCAGGCGCTCTTCGTCTCGGCAGGCGGCTACCACCACCACATGGCCATGAACACCTGGAACTCGCTCGGCGCCGGACGGCGGCAGCTCGCCCTCGGACTCGGGCAGGTCGAGATCGTCGTGCCCGGCGCCGACGACCTCGGCGCCCTCGAGGAGCGGCTGCGCCACGCGTCGATCGCGACGCAGGACGACGGACGGACGCTCGGGTTCGAGGACCCCTGGGCGAACGCGATCCGGGTGACGGCCGCGGGTCGCTGAGCGCACCTCCTCCGGGATTCCGCGGGCGGTACCATGGGCGCGCGGACTCCCGCACACTCCCCCGACACTCCGGAGAGACACGATGCCCACGATCGTCGTTGAGGTCATGCCCAAGGCAGAGCTGCTCGACCCCCAGGGGAAGGCCGTCGCCGGCGCCCTCTCGCGCCTCGGCCACTCCGCCGTGAGCGGCGTCCGCGTCGGCAAGCGCTTCGAGATCACGGTCGACGAGGTCACCGACGAGGTGCGCGCCTCGATCGCCCGCATCGCCGACGAGATGCTCTCGAACTCGGTCATCGAGGACGTCGTCGGCATCCACTACCCGGAGGTCTGACCGACATGCGGATCGGCGTCATCACCTTCCCCGGCTCGCTCGACGACCGCGACGCGCAGCGCGCGATCCGGTTCGCCGACGCCGAGCCCGTCGCGCTCTGGCACGGCGACCACGACCTGCAGGGCGTCGACGCGATCGTGCTGCCCGGCGGCTTCTCCTACGGCGACTACCTGCGCTGCGGAGCGATCGCCTCGCACTCGCCGATCATGCGCGAGGTCATCGCCGCGGCGAACGCCGGCATGCCGGTCCTGGGCATCTGCAACGGCTTCCAGATGCTGACCGAGGCGCACCTGCTGCCCGGCGGCCTCATCCGCAACGACGCCGGATCCTTCGTCTGCCGCGACCAGCGCCTGATGGTCGCGAGCACCGCCACCGCCTGGACCAACGGCTTCGAGCCGGGCCAGGAGATCACGATCCCGCTGAAGAACGGCGAGGGCGGCTACATCGCGTCGGCCGACACGCTGCTGCGGCTCGAGGCGGAGGGGCGCGTCGTCGTCCGCTACCTCGGCGAGAACCCCAACGGCTCGATGAACAACATCGCCGGCATCAGCAACGCCCGCGGCAACGTGGTGGGGCTCATGCCGCACCCGGAGCACGCGGTGGAGCCCGGCTTCGGCCCGGACACCCGCGCCGCGATGCGCTCGGGCGTGGACGGGCTGACGTTCTTCACGTCGGCGGTGCGCGCGCTGGTCGCTGCGGCGTAGCGCTCGACCGTCGGAACGGCCGGGACCCTTCGGGGTTCCGGCCGTTCGTCGTTCCCCGGGGCTGCGCTGCCGGTGGACGGGGATCTCGAGACGCCCGCTGCGCGGGCTACTCGATCAGCAAGGGAGGCGCAACCCGATCGCCGCTGGTCGAGTAGCCCCGGAGGGGCGAATCGAGACCCGGCCTCGCAGGACACGGGGATCTCGATACGCCCGCTGCGCGGGCTACTCGATCAGCAGGAGGACGGGTCGGGACGCTCTGCCCGCTGGTCGAGTAGCCCCGGAGGGGCGTATCGAGACCCGACGTCGCCGGGACGGGCGTCTCGAGACGTCCGCGGAGCGGGCTGCTCGATCAGGGGAGGCGCTACGGGCCGGTGAGGACCTCGGGCTCGGGGGTCATCGAGATCGTGGGGATGGAGGCGGTGATGACGGTGCCGTCGGAGCGGCGGGTGCCCTCGATGTCGGACGTGGTCGGCGCGCCGATGAGGCGCGGGCCCTGGTGGCCGAGGCCCACGCGGACGGGGTTGCCGGCCTCGACGTGCACGCGCTCGTCGCGCACGGTGATCGCCGCGGCGTCGCCCGTCTCGACCGTCAGCAGCACCGCGTCCTGGGTGACCTCGACGCGCACTCGCGTGCCGTGCAGCGTGATGCGGAAGGTCAGCCGCTCCCAGTCGCCGGGCAGGCGCGGGTCGAGCGTGATCCGTCCGCCGTGGTCGCGCATGCCGCCGAAGCCGTAGACGAGGGCGCTCCAGACGCCGCCGGTCGAGGCGACGTGGATGCCGTCGGCGGTGTTGCGGTGCAGATCGGCGAGGTCGACGAAGAGCGCCGAGAGGAAGTAGTGCTTCGAGAGCTCGTGGTAGCCGACCTCGGCCGCGATGATCGACTGCACGACCGCCGAGAGGGTCGAGTCGCCGGTCGTCAGCGCGTCGTAGTACTCGAAGTCGGCGCGCTTCTGCTCGGCGGTGAACTCGTTGCCCTGCAGGAGGAGCGCCAGCACGACGTCGGCCTGCTTGAGCACCTGGAAGCGGTAGATGACCAGCGGGTGGAAGTGCAGCAGCAGCGGGCGCTTGCTCGCGGGGGTGTTCTCGAGGTCCCACAGCTCCTTCTCGAGGAACGCGGCGTCCTGCGGGTGGATGCCGGCGCGCTGGTCGAAGGGGATGTGCATCTTGTCGGCCGCGCGGGCCCACTCGAGGACCTCGTCCTCGTCGAGCGTGAGGCGGACGGCCATCCGCTCGTACGCGGCGGGCTCGACCGCCTTCAGCAGCTCGACGGCGCGCGCGGCGGCGCGGAGGTTCGAGCGCGCCATGACGTTCGTGTACAGGTTGTCGTTGACGACGGTCGTGTACTCGTCCGGGCCCGTCACTCCGTGGATGTGGAAGTGGTCGTCGCCGTTGCTGCGCCAGAAGCCCAGGTCGGCCCACATGCGCGCGGTCTCGACGAGGATGTCGATCGCTCCGCGCGCGAGGAAGTCGTCATCGCCCGTCGCCGCCACGTACTGCATCAGCGCATACGAGATGTCGGCGTCGATGTGGTACTGCGCGGTGCCGGCGGCGTAGTAGGCCGACGACTCCTGGCCGTTGATGGTGCGCCAGGGGAAGAGCGCTCCGCGCTGGTTGAGCTCGGCCGCGCGGGCGCGCGCCGCCTCGAGCATGTTCTGGCGGAAGCGCAGCGCGTTCCGGGCGACGAGCGGCGCGGTGTAGCTGAGGAACGGGAGGACGTAGACCTCGGTGTCCCAGAAGTAGTGGCCGCCGTATCCCGACCCCGACACGCCCTTGGCCGCGACTCCGCCGCCGTCGGTGCGCGCGGTCGACTGGGCGAGCTGGAAGAGGTTCCAGCGGGTGGCCTGCTGGATCGCGGGCTGACCGTCGATCTGCACGTCGGAGCGGGCCCAGAAGTCGTCGAGCCACTCGCGCTGCTTGACGAACTGCTCCTCGACCGGCGTCTCGCGGGCGCGGTCGAGGGTGCGGTCGCAGCGGTCGGCGAGCTCGCGCACCGGCACGCCGCGGGAGGTGTGGTACGTCAGCGTCTTGACCAGGCGGATCGGGTTGCCCGCCTTCGCCTTGACGCGGTAGACGTGCTTGGCGAGGTCGTCGTCGATCTGGGAGGTCTGGTCCCACTCGTTCTCGGTCTCGAGGACGTGCTCGGCGCCGCACGCGATCGTCATCTGCGAGTTCGTGGTGCGGTAGCCGAGCAGGTAGCGCGTTCCGTTGACCCGCTTCAGACGCGGCTGGAGCACGCGGTCCTCGAAGGACTCGGCCTTGCGCGGGTCGAAGCCCGCCGCCTCGCTGCCCGAGGGCGCGTGGTACTCGTCCACTCCGTCCTGGCGGTTGAGGATCTGGCTCGAGATGAGCACCGACGCGTCGCCGTCGAGGAGCTCCACCTCGTAGTCGAGGATCGCCAGGTGGCGGTCGGTGAAGGACACCAGACGGCGCGAGCGGATGAGCACGCGCTTGCCCGACGGGGTGCGCCACTCGAGCTCGCGGTGCAGCACGCCGTTCGCGAAGTCGAGGCGGCGCGAGTACGAGAGGATGTCGGCCTCGCTGAGCACGAACGGCTCGTCGTCGACGTACAGGCGGACGATCTTGGCGTCCGGCACGTTCACGATGGTCTGGCCGACGCGGGCGAAGCCGAACGCCTCCTCCGCGTGGCGGATGGGCCAGGTCTCGTGGAAGCCGTTGATGAAGGAGCCGTAGGCGTAGCCGTCGCGACCCTCCTCGACGTTGCCGCGGAGGCCGAGGTAGCCGTTGCCGGTCGCGAAGAGCGTCTCGGTGCGCCCCTGCAGCTCGCTCGCGAACTCGGTCTCGAGCAGGGCCCACTCGTCGACCGGGAAGCGGTTGCGGTCGAGCGGGTCGGAGGTGATGGGGTTCATGCGGCGTCCTCGGGGGTGGAGACGGGGAGGAAGGGGAGGAGCTCGGCCAGGTCGTCCACGACGAGGTCGGCGCCGTGCTCGAGCAGGGTCTCGGCGCCGACTCCGCGGTCGACCCCGATGACGAGTCCGAAGGCGCCCGCGCGGCCGGCGGCCACTCCGGAGTGAGCGTCCTCGACGACGGCGCACTCGGCGGCGGTGAGTCCGAGCATCTCGGCGGCGTAGAGGTAGGTGTCGGGAGCGGGCTTGCCCGCGATGGAGCGCTCGGCGGCGAGCAGGCCGTCGACGACCACCTCGAAGCGGTCGCGCAGGCCGGCGGCGACGAGCACGGGCACGCCGTTGCGGGAGGAGGTCACGACGGCGACCTCGACCCCCGCGGCGATCGCGGCGTCGAGGAACGCGAGCGAGCCGGGGTAGGGGGCGACCCCCTCCGCCTCGAGCACGGCGTTGAACGCCGCGTTCTTGCGGTTGCCCAGCCCGCAGACCGTCTCGAGCGCGGGGTCGTCGGACGGCTCGCCCTCGGGCAGCACGATGCCGCGGGAGGCGAGGAGCGCCCGGACGCCGTCGTAGCGCGGGCGCCCGTCGACGTAGCGGAAGTAGTCGGCGTCGGAGTAGCCCTCGGCGATCCCCTTCGACTCGAGGTACGACGTGAAGAGCCGCGACCATGCGTGCATGTGCACGTCGGCGGTCGGCGTCAGGACGCCGTCGAGATCGAACAGGAGCGCTCGGAGCCCGCGGAGAGCGGAGGCGTCGGGGCGCGCGGAGGGAACAGACACGGCGGGGGAACCTCTGGTCGGGGGCAGGATGCGGCGGTGTCCGCCGGCGACGGCCGCCCGCCACGGACTGTGAAGAATCGTATACGCCGCCCGGGGTGGTGTCTGGAACCGTTTACACGTCCGTCATGTGCGCGCCTCGCGGCGTGCCTCTCGACGCCGCGCCCGGCGCAGGAGGCGGGCCCGACGCCTCCGTCACGCGCTCCTGTCGAGTTCGATCCGCGCGTCGGCGAGCTGGGAGACGCGGGCAGGGCTGATCTGCAGCGCTGCCGCGACGGCTTCGACGGTGTAGCCCCCGTCGCGGAGCTCGCGGACGGCCTCGCGTCGGAGATCGCCGGCGCGCCGCAGTGCCGCGCGCGCCTCCGCCTCGGCCCGGGCGCCCTCGTTCCACTTCGCGAGGACCTCGGCCGGCGCTTCGACGGTCACCCTCACGTCGACCTCGTCGAGGCCGACGTCGAGGAACACCGCGGCGAGTTCGCGTGCGGCAGTCGGTATGCGACGCGTGGAGATCGCGCCGCCCGTCGCCACGACGACGGCTCCGTTCGCGGCGGTCGAGGCGAGTTCGGGGATCTCGATCGTCCACCATCCGCCGCCGTCTCGGAAGGCGCGCGCTGCAAGGACCCGGGGTTCGCTCATCGTGCTCAGTTCCATTCGCTCGGGGTGTCGTCGAAGGCCGCCTGCAGCTGCCGGATCAGGCCGGGCGAGACCTCGCCCCGGTGCTGAGCGAGCGTGAACGTCGTTCCTCCGCCGGTCCGACTCCACACCTCGTGGCTCCCCTCTGGCGAGTGCGCTGCCAGCCGCGCGAGCGGAGGAACCTCGCGACGTCCCGGTACTTCTGCGGCTTGGTCATCACCCTATTCCAGCCCTCCCTTGACGTCGAGTGTCAGGGTGGGATGGAAGTGGTGGAGGGTCTCGGATCGCCGGCGCTGTGGAGGGAGGTCGTCGAACCCGATGGACGACCGCCCGCTGAGGCGCGGCCGCCCGCGGTGCGAGCCGACATCCGCAGAGTCGAGGCGGGGCGGTAGCCCCGGTGATCGCCGCCTGTGAGCCTCAGTTCTGCGGCGCGGAGGCGTCCTCGACGGGCGGAGCGAGCCGGTGACGTCCGAGCGGGAGCATCAGCGGCGTACCGGAGGTGGGGTCGGTGATGATGCGGCTGTCGAGACCGAAGACCGCGCGGACCACGTCCTCGGTGAGCACCGCGGCGGGGGTGCCGGCGGCGTGCACGGTGCCGTCGGCCAGGGCGACGAGGTGGTCGGCGTAGCGGGCCGCGAGGTTGAGGTCGTGCAGCACCATCACGACGGTCGTGCCGCGCGAGCGGTTGAGATCGACGAGGAGATCGAGCACCTCGACCTGGTGGCTGACGTCGAGGAACGTGGTCGGCTCGTCCAGCAGCAGCAGATCGGTCTCCTGCGCGAGGGCCATGGCGATCCAGACGCGCTGGCGCTGCCCGCCCGAGAGCTCGTCGACCGCGCGGTCGGCGAGGGCGGCGGTGTCGGTGGCGTCCAGCGCCGTCGCCACAGCCTCGTCGTCGTGCGCGTTCCAGCGGCTCAGGATGCCCTGGTGCGGATGGCGTCCGCGGCCGACGAGATCGGCGACGGTGATCCCCTCCGGAGCGATCGGCGACTGCGGGAGGAGGCCGAGCGTGCGCGCCAGCTGCTTCGCGGGCATCCGGTGCACGGCCTTGCCGTCGAGCAGGACGGTGCCGGCGCGCGGGGCGAGCAGGCGCGACATCGAGCGCAGGAGGGTCGACTTGCCGCAGGCGTTCGCGCCGACGATCGCGGTGATCCGGCCGGGCGGGACGACGAGGTCGAGGCCGTCGACGACGGTGCGGTCGCCGTAGCCGAGGGTGAGGCTCTCGACGGTGAGGGTGTGCTCGGCGGTCACAGGGACCCTCCCGATCGGTTGCTGCGGATGATGAGGTAGATCAGGTAGGGGGCGCCGAGGACCCCGGTCACGACTCCGACCGGGTAGCGCAGCCCCAGCGCGTACTGCCCGACGAGGTCGGCGACGAGCACGAGCAGCGCGCCGACGAGGGCCGACGGCACCAGGAGGGAGGCGCCCGGGCCGATGAGGCGCGCCGCGATGGGTCCGGACAGGAACGCGACGAAGGCGATCGGTCCGGCGGCGGCCGTGGCGAACGCGATGAGGCCGACGGCCGCGACGATCACGACGAGGCGCGTGCGGTTCACCCGGATGCCGAGGGCCGAGGCGGTGTCGTCGCCGAGCTGCGTGCCGGCGAGGTCGCGGGAGCTGAGCAGCAGAACCGGGGTCAGCACGACGACGGCCACGAGGACCGGGACGACCTCCTCCCAGCGCGCCCCGTTCAGGCTGCCGGTGAGCCAGCGGCTCGCCTCCTGGAAGTCGAAGGCGGCGGCGCGGGACAGGATGTACGCGGTGACGCTGTCGAGCATGGCGGCGACGCCGATGCCGATGAGGATCAGCCGCGTGCCCGCGACTCCGCTGCGGTAGGCGAGGGCGTAGACCACCAGGGCGACCGCCAGACCGGCGGTGATCGCGAGGATCGAGACCTGCGTGGATCCGAGCGACAGCGTCACGATGGCGAAGGCCGCGGCGGCGGAGGCGCCCGCGCTGATGCCGATGATGTCGGGGCTCGCGAGCGGGTTCCGCAGCATGGTCTGGAAGCTGACGCCGCCGAGGCCGAAGCAGAGGCCCACGAGCACCGCGAGCACGGCGCGCGGGAGGCGGAGGCGGCCGACGGTGAAGGAGGCGCCCGGCACCTGCTCGCCGAGGATCACCCGGAGCACCTCGTCGGGGGTGTAGACGGTCTGGCCGTAGACGAGCGAGAGCGCGAAGGCGACGACGACCGCGACGGCGAGCACCGCGACGACCGAGCGGCGGCGGGCGCCTCGACGGCGACGACCGGCGGCGACCGCGACGGCGGTGGCGGAGTGGCTCCGCTCGAGCACCCCGGTCACAGCTCGCGCACCTTCTGGCGGCGGACGATCGCGATGAAGACGGGAGCGCCGATCAGCGCGGTGATGATGCCGACGTCGATCTCGCTGGGGCGCGCGACGATGCGACCCACGACATCGGCGCCGGTGAGGAGGATCGCGCCGGCGACGGCCGAGAACGGCAGCAGCCAGCGGTGGTCGACTCCGACGATCAGGCGGCAGGCGTGCGGGACGACGAGTCCGACGAAGCCGATCGGTCCGGTGATCGCGGTCGTCGCTCCGCAGAGGACCACCGCGCCCAGTGCCGCGGCGCCCCGGGCGACGGCGACGCGCTCGCCGAGACCCGCGGCGAGCTCGTCGCCGAGCGCCAGGGTGTTGAGGCTCTTGGCCGAGAGCACGCAGATCGCGAAGCCGACCGCGAGGAACGGCAGGACCTGGCCGATGCTCGCGAAGGTGCCGCCGCCCACTCCGCCGATCTGCCACGAGCGGATGCCGCCCGAGAGGTCGGCGCGGGGCAGGACGATCGCGCTGATCACCGAGACGAGGGCGGCCGAGGTGGCGGCGCCGGCGAGCGCGAGCTTGAGCGGAGTCGCTCCCCCGCGGCCGAGGGATCCGACGACGTAGACGAAGACGGCCGCGACGGCGGCGCCTCCGATCGCGACCCAGATGAAGCCGGTGGCGGTGCTGAGACCGAAGAAGACGATGCCGGTGACGACGGCGAGCGAGGCCCCGGTGTTCACTCCGAGGATCCCCGGATCGGCGAGCGGATTGCGGGTGACGCCCTGCATCAGCACGCCGGCCACCCCGAGGGCGGCGCCGGCGGTCATCGCGAGGACCGTGCGCGGGAGGCGCTTGGCGACCGCGGCCTGCCCGAAGCCGTCGGTCGAGCCTCCGAAGGCCGCGACCACATCGCTCCAGGCGACCTCGCGCGAGCCGATCATGACCGAGAGCACGCCCACGCCGACGAGTACTGCGACCGCGACGAGCAGCCAGAGCGCACGCAGACGCCGCGGACGTCGCACAGCGGCGACGCCCGCGGCGGCAGGCGGGGCGGTGAGGGTCACTTCGCCTTGTCGGCGGCCTCGGCCAGGAGGCCCAGGTAGTCGTCGAGGACGTACGAGATCGACAGCGGGGTCGGGTTCGCGGCGGTGCCCAGCGGGGTGGACGGGAGGCGGACGATGGCGTCGTTCGCGACGGCCGGGATCTGCGAGAGCAGCGGGTCGGCCTTGAGCGTGTTCACGAGCTCGTCGTCGCCGTAGGTCACGATCACGTCGACGTCGTCGAACGCGTCGGCCTGCTCGGCGCTCTGCGTGAGCGAGAACGCGTCGGTGGTCGCCGAGGCGGTCTCGATGCTGCCGGGGGTGGTCAGGCCGAGGTCGGCGAAGAAGGCCGGACGGGTGTCGTGCGTCGTGTAGAAGCTGACCTGGCTGAGGTCGGTCGGGTCGACATGGGTGAGGAACATGGCGGAGGTGCCCTCGAGCTGCGGGTAGGCGGCGGCCGCCTCCTGGATCTCGCCCTCGAGCTCGGTGACGAGCTCCTCGCCCTCGGCGGCCATGCCCATGGCCTCGCTGTTGAAGGTGATGGTGTCGCGCCAGGAGGTGCCCCACGCGGTGTCGGGGTAGGCGACGACGGGAGCGATCTCGCTCAGGGTGTCGTAGTCCTCCTGCGTCAGGCCGGAGTAGGCGGCGAGGATCACGTCGGGCTGCGTGTCGGCGACGGCCTCGAAGTCGATGCCGTCGGTCTCGTCGAAGAGGACGGGGGTCTCGCCGCCGAGCTCCTCGAGCTTCGCGGAGACCCAGGGCAGGAGTCCGTCGCCGTCGTCGTCGCCGAAGTTGGCGGCGGCCATGCCCACGGGGACGACGCCCAGCGCGAGCGGGACCTCGTGGTTCGCCCAGTTGACGGTCGCGACGCGCTCGGGCTGGGACTCGATGGTCGTCGTGCCCAGCGCGTGCTCGATGGTGATGGGGGTGAAATCGCTGTCCGCCCCCTCCGATCCGGTCGCGGCGGACGAGCAGCCGGCGAGACCGGCGGTGAGCAGTGCGGTCGCGAGCAGTGCGAGCGGCTTGGTGACGCGGGGCATCGTTCCCTTTCGGAAGGCGGTTCCAGGAGTGTCGGTCGAGTGGACCGAGAGTAAGGATAGCCTAACCAATATGTGAGGGATTCTTCAGGCTGCGGCGAGCTTCTCGACCGTGCGGAGGTTCCGGGTGGTCGTGGTGGCGCGGTAGGCGGCGCGGGCCAGGACCTTCGCCGCCGGAGTGTCCGTGGACGACCCGCGCGGGCAGCGCCAGTAGAGGACTCCCGCGCCCCTCTGCAGGAGGTCGACGTCGTTCGTGCCGATCGCGGCGAGGGCGTCGTCGAGTGCGGCGTCGCTCGAGCCGAAGACGACGTACGGATGCGCGACGTCGTCGATCCGCTCGAACGGGTACGCGCGGGCGACCGCGGCGAGCGCCTCCTGCTCGACGAGGACGATCCAGGCGTCGTAGCCGAAGCGCTCCTCCAGCGCGGCCTCGAGGGCGGGCTTCAGCTCGGCGGGGTCGCGGTCGGAGTCGAAGGCCGCGTTGCCGCTCGCGAGGACCGTGCGGACTCCCGCGCCGCCGATGCTCTCGACGACCGCCGCGAGGTCGGCGCTGCGGACCGTGCGTCCGTTGACGTTCACTCCGCGCAGCAGCGCCAGGTAGCGGGTCATGCCGCGACGGTAGCGTGACGGCATGGTGCTGGGAAGCGGACGACGACGCGCGGAGCCGACTCTCGAGGACGCGATCCTGCAGGCGAGCACGCGCGGGCCGGGCGCGCGGACCCGCGCCGAGCTCACTCCTCCGTCGGGTCGGCATCTCGTGCTGCCCGAGACCTCGGGGACGGTGCTCGCGATCGACGTCGACGCGCTCGTCGCGCTCGCGGCGCGGGAGGACCTGTTCGTAGCGCTGGAGCGGCGGGCAGGCTCTTTCGCGGTGGCCGCGACTCCGCTGCTCTCGTGGTGGTCGGCCGATGAGACGGTGCCCGACGAGGCCCAGGAGCGGCGGATCGACGCGCAGGCGCTCGCCGCGGTCGTGCTCGGGGCGGGGCCGGGGGCGGATGTGGACTCGCGGCTGGACGCGCTCGCGGCGGCGGCGGACCTGGACGGGCTGGCGTCGGCACTGGCGCTGCTCGCCCGGGTGCCGGACCCGCCGGCGGCGTACCAGGATCCGGAGGGGTTCCTGCGGGTGATCGCTCCGGAGTCGCCGTTCGAGCGGCGACTGACCGTGCTGTCCCGCGTGGAGGCGCCGGCGGAGGCGCTGCTGCTGGTGCTGCGGGACTGCGCGTTCACGGCGACGCTGCCCCGGCGGCGCGCGGCGATCGCGGCCCTCGCGGAGCGACTCCGGGCGTCGGACCCGTCGGCGCGGGTCGAGGAGCTCGCGGTCGCGGTGGACGCGGCGCTGGAGAAGCGCTGGGGCGTGCTGTGAGGTGCGGCCCCCGCGAGCACGGGCCGGTGAATAGGCTGGTCGGATGTCCCTCCCCGGTCTCGACTTCCGCCACTTCCCCGCCGCACTGACCGCCGAGGGCGGTCCCGACGCCGCCACCCGCGCCTGGGGCACCGCGATCAACGCGGGGTTCCACGAGAAGGAGTACTCGGCCGAGCAGTGGCGCGACTGGGCCGAGCACATGGTCGCCGACCAGCGCTTCCTGACCGCGGTGCACGACTCCGACGCCCCCGAGGGCCTGGACGGCGCGGCGGTCCCCGTCGCCACGTACGCCGCTTTCCCCGGCACGCTGCAGGTCGGCCGCGGCAGGACCCTCGACGCGCACCTCGTCTCGCAGGTGACCGTGCGGGCCACCCACCGGCGCCGCGGGATCCTGCGCGCCATGATCACCGACGACCTCGACCGCGCCCGCGAGGCCGGCGCCGCCGTCGCGCTGCTGACCGCCAGCGAGGCCTCCATCTACCGCCGCTTCGGCTTCGGCCGCTCCGCCTTCACCCGCTCGATCCGCGTCGACACCGGTCCGCGCTTCGCCCTGCAGGTCGAGCCGGCCGGACGCGTCGAGGTCGTCTCGACCCCGTGGCTGCAGTCGCGGGTCGAGGAGGTCTTCGCGGCGTTCCACGCGCGCACCCCGGGGTCCATCACGCGCCAGTCGCGGGCCGCGGGCAACGCGGTCGGCATGGAGACGGGCGAGACCGTGTCGGGACCCTCCGTCCGCTCGGCCGTGCACCTGGACTCCGAGGGCGTGCTCGACGGATACGTCACCTACCGCGCCACCGGGCCGGACGACGACGACCGCACCCTCGCGGTCGTCGACCTCGTCGCCGCGACGGAGGACGCGTACCTCGGCCTCTGGGGCTTCCTCGGCGCCGTCGACCTCGCGTCGACCGTCACGTGGGACATGGCTCCGCTCGACGACCCGCTCACCTGGGCGCTGCGCGACGCGCGCGTGGTGCAGGTGACCACGGTCTCCGACCTGATCTGGACCCGAGTCCTCGATGTCGCGGCGGCGTTCGGCGCGCGTCCGTGGACGAGCGACGGCGAGCTGGTGATCGCGGTGAGGGACGCCCTCGGGCTCGTCGACGGCGGCTACCGGATCACGGTCGACGGCGGGGAGGGGCGCGTCGAGCGCACCGACGCGGCCGCGGTGCTCGAGCTCGACGTCGCCGACCTCGGCACGCTGCTGCTCGGATCGGCACGCCCGTCGACGCTCGCCCGCGCGGGCGCCGTGGTGCTGGCTCCGGAGGACCGCGAGCGGGTCGACCGCTTCTTCGCACCGGTCGCGGAGCCGTACTGCATCTCGTTCTTCTGATCCGGTAGGGCGCTCGGAGCCGCACACATAAGGCTCAGAGCCGGGCTCCAGCGGCATTCGCCCCAGTCGGAACGCTGAGCCTTACTTCTGCAGGCCTCGCGACTCGCAGGCTCCTCCGGGCGTCCCCGCATGCGGCGTCGGTCATGCTGGAGGACCCCCCAACCTGGAGGTCCGCGTGGGTGCATCCGTGATCGTCGACGTCATCGTCGTGCTGAGCCTGATCGGCGCGCTGGTCGACGGCCTGCGCCGCGGGTTCCTCCGCACCGCCGGCGGACTCGCGGGCATCGTCGCCGGCGCGATCGGCGCCTCCTTCGCGGTGCCCGCCGTCTCGGCCTGGGCCGCGGGGAGCGAGTGGCGCCTGCTGGCCGTGATCGGCACCGCGGTGCTCTGCCTCGGCATCGGCTACGCGATCGGCGCCTCCATCGGCGCCGCGTTCGGCCGCGGGGCCGACAAGGTGAAGCTCGGCGTGCTCGATCGGCTCGCCGGAGGAGTCGCGGGCGTCGCGATCTCGGGTCTCGTCTGGATCGCGATCACCTCGGCCGTCTCGCTCCTGGGCGTGCCGCTCGTGACCACCTCGGTCGCGGGTTCCACCGTCATCCGCACCATCGACGATCTGACCCCGGATCCGGTGCGCGGCTTCCTCGCGCAGCTCCAGTCGACGGTCGTCGACGAGGGCACGTCGTGGATCGTCGAAGCGATCGACGCCCCGACGCAGGCGCCGAGCATCGCCGACGTCGCGACCGACGACCCCGAGGTGGCGACCGCCGCCGACTCCGTCGTGCGGGTCTCGGGCACGGCCTGGGCCTGCGACGTCGGAGTGACGGGCAGCGGCTTCGTCGTGTCGGACGACCGCGTCGTCACCAACGCCCACGTCGTCGCCGGAGTGTCGGAGCCCGTCGTCGAGGCACCGGGCGAGCCGCCGCGCACCGGCCGCGTGGTCTACGTCGACACCGCCGCCGATCTGGCGGTCGTCGCGGTCGACGGACTGTCCGCCGCTCCGCTCGCGCTCGACGACGCGGTCGCCGCGGGCGACGACGCGGTGGTCGCGGGCTACCCCTTCGGCGGGCCGCTGACGCTCGGATCGGCGCAGGTCTCCTCCGATGCCACCGTGTCGCTGATGGTCGACGGCACCCCCACCTCGCGCGAGGTGCTGACGCTCGCGGCGGTCGTCAACCAGGGCAACTCCGGCGGCCCGCTGCTCTCGCTCGAGGGCACGGTCTCGGGGGTCGTGTTCGGCAAGGCGGCGTCGGTGGACAACGTGGGCTACGCGATCCCGCTGTCGGTGCTGTCGCCGGTGGCGGCGCAGGCGCCGTCGCTGAGCGCGGCCGTCGATCCGGGAGCGTGCGTCTCGCGCTGAGAGTCAGCCGAGGGGACCGCGGGTGAGCACGAGGTCCAGTCCGTCGAGCCGCAGCACCTCGTCCGAGGCGCCGGGGCCCTCGAGGTAGGCCGTCACGGCGGGGTCGACCGGGAAGCGGGCCGACTCCTGGACCGCGATCGCGACGATCCCCTCCGACGCCGGATCGGTCGTGTACCGGTCGCCGAGGTACGGGACGTAGACGCCCGAGGACATGCCCTGCACGAGCACCAGCCCCTCGTCGAGACCGCGCTCGCGGAGGGCGTCGGCGACGCGCGCCACTCCGGTCGGCCGCTCCTGCAGGACCCCGACCGTCGAGGTCGCCCCGATGACGACGGAGGCGGCCAGCAGGACCGCCCCGACCCCGCGGGCGATCCGGGGCGGCAGGGAGACGCGCCCGCGCAGCGCCTCCGCGATGCCCACTCCGGCGAGCGCGCAGAGCAGCCACGCCCAGACCGCGTAGTAGTGCGGCAGCGCGACCGAGCTGATCGCCAGGTGGAAGACGAGCAGCAGCGCCGTCGCCGAGCCGAGGTAGAGCACGAGCGCGCGCTGCCGCGGTGCGATCAGCGCGAGGAGCACCCCGGCGATCAGCACGGCGAGCGCCGGGACTCCGAGGCCCACCGCCGTGAACCAGAGGTTCGCCCACCACGGCGGGAAGGCGTAGGCGGCGCCGGCCACGTCGATCAGGTGCCCGTCGGCGTTGTGCTCGGACTGGAACTCGACCAGGTACCGGATCGCCTGCACCGGATGCACGGGCAGGTAGGCGAGCACGGCGGCGACGAGGAAAGCGGAGAAGCCCGCGGCGCCGATCCACGCGCGCCGGCGACTCCGCCGGCCGACCATCAGCAGCGGGATCAGCACGACCGGCGCGAGGACCGCCGTCGTGAGCTTCGACGTGACCGAGAGGGCGAGGAGCGCGCCCGCGAGCGGCATCAGCCAGGCGCGCGCACCCTCTCGCCGGGCCCACGCCCACGCGGCCGCCATCGCGGCGACGGCGAACAGGATCATGAACGGCTCGAGGATCGCGAACCGGTCGATCCGCCCCGGGCCGCCCGCGCTCGAGCGGGGAAGCAGGAGGAAGAGACCGGCCGGGATCAGGGCGAGCACGAAGCCGAGCTCGCGCTTCAGCCAGAACCAGAGGATCGCGCCGGTGAGGAACGTCGCGGCCGCGGCGGCGAGGCGGCCGGCGAACAGCCCCTCGCCCAGGAGGAGCTGCGCGAGGCCGAGCACGTACTTGGCGGTCGGCGGGTGCTCGAGGTTCGCGCTCACGTCGCCGTGCAGGTAGTCCCAGCCTGCGGAGAGGTAGACGGGCTCGTCCGAGTTCACGTTCGCGGCGGTCAGGTTGCCGAAGCACTGCACGAGACCCCAGAGGACGGTCACGAGGAGAGCCGCCCATTTCATCCGGCGATCCTATGCGCTCAGTGCGGTCCCGGTGCTGCCGCGGGAGGCCCCCCGCGGTGTCGTCCCGCGGCCGGGGCCGCGCGGGCGGCGGCCGGTAGGATCGACCCGCATCCCCCGCCCCCTCTCCAGGAGCCTCGAGCACATGGCACAGAGCCGCATCGCCGTCCCCGACACCACCGCGAACGCGGAGGCGACTCCCGAGAAGGAGCAGCCGTACGCGGCCCTCGGCCTCAAGCCCGACGAGTACGCGAGCATCCGCGAGATCCTCGGTCGGCGCCCCACGAGCGGCGAGCTGGCGATGTACTCGGTCATGTGGAGCGAGCACTGCTCCTACAAGTCGTCGAAGATGTACCTCCGCCAGTTCGGGCAGAAGGTCTCCCCCGCCATGAAGAAGAACCTCATGGTCGGCATGGGCGAGAACGCCGGAGTGGTCGACGTCGGCGAGGGCTGGGCCGTCACGTTCAAGATCGAGAGCCACAACCACCCGAGCTACATCGAGCCGTTCCAGGGCGCGGCGACCGGAGTGGGCGGCATCGTCCGCGACATCATCTCGATGGGCGCGCGGCCCGTCGCGGTCATGGACGCGCTGCGCTTCGGAGCGATCGACGACCCCGACACGGCGCGCGTCGTGCACGGCGTGGTCGCCGGCATCTCCTTCTACGGCAACTGCCTCGGCCTGCCGAACATCGGCGGCGAGACCTACTTCGACTCCGTCTACCAGGGCAACCCGCTCGTGAACGCCCTCGCGGTCGGAGTGCTGCGCCACGAGGACCTGCACCTCGCGAACGCCCGCGGAGTCGGCAACAAGGTCGTGCTCTTCGGGGCGCGCACGGGCGGCGACGGCATCGGCGGCGCGTCGATCCTCGCCTCCGACACCTTCGCCGACGGCGGACCGACCAAGCGCCCGGCCGTCCAGGTCGGCGACCCGTTCGCCGAGAAGGTGCTCATCGAGTGCTGCCTCGAGCTGTTCCGCGGCGACCTCGTCGAGGGCATCCAGGACCTCGGCGCGGCCGGCATCTCGTGCGCGACCTCCGAGCTCGCCTCCAACGGCGACGGCGGCATGTTCATCGAGCTCGACTCGGTGCTGCTGCGCGACCCCTCGCTCACGGCCGAGGAGATCCTCATGTCGGAGTCGCAGGAGCGCATGATGGCGGTCGTGACGCCCGAGAAGCTCGACGCGTTCCTCGAGGTCGTCGGCAAGTGGGACGTCGAGACCAGCGTGCTCGGCGAGGTCACCGACTCCGGCCGCCTGATCATCAACTGGCACGGCGAGGAGATCGTCAACGTCGACCCGCGGACCGTCGCGGTCGACGGACCGGTCTACGAGCGCCCCCTCGAGTACCCGGCCTGGCTCGACGCGCTGCAGGCCGACTCGTCCTCGCGCCTGCCGCGGAAGACGTCCGGCGACGGCCTGCGCGCCGAGACCCTCGCCCTGCTGGGCTCGGCGAACCTCGCCGACAAGAGCTGGATCACCTCGCAGTACGACCGCTACGTGCTCGGCAACACGGCCCTCAGCTACCCCGACGACGGCGGCATGGTCCGCGTGGACGAGGAGTCGGGTCTCGGCTTCGCCGTCGCGACCGACGCCAACGGCCGCTGGTGCCAGCTCGACCCGGCGCAGGGCGCCCGCCTCGCGCTGGCGGAGGCGTACCGCAACGTCGCCGTCACCGGCGCCTCCCCCGTCGCCGTCTCGGACTGCCTCAACTTCGGCAGCCCGGAGAACCCCGAGGTCATGTGGCAGTTCCGCGAGGCGGTCACCGCCCTCGCCGACGCCTGCCTCGAGCTCGAGATCCCCGTCACGGGCGGCAACGTCTCGTTCTACAACCAGACCGGCGACGTGCCGATCTTCCCGACCCCGGTCGTCGGCGTGCTCGGCGTGATCGACGACGTCGCGCGCCGCATCCCCTCGGGCTGGCAGGACGAGGGCGACAACGTCTACCTCCTGGGCACGACCCGCGACGAGCTCGACGGGTCGGCCTGGGCCGGCACCGTGCACGACCACCTCGGCGGCCTGCCGCCCGAGCTCGACCTCGGCCAGGAGAAGGCCCTCGCCGAGCTGATCGCGGCGGGCGCGCGGGAGTCGCTGATCGCCTCCGCCCACGACCTCGCCGACGGCGGGCTCGTCGTCGCGGTCGCCGAATCGGCGCTGCGCTTCGGCGTCGGCGTGCGGATCTGGCTCGACGAGCTGATGGAGCGCGACGGGGTCGACGCGACGGCCGCCCTCTTCTCGGAGTCGACCGGCCGCGTGCTGGTGTCGGTGCCGCGCGAGGACGACGTGAAGTTCCGCGGGCTCTGCGAGGGGCGCGGGTACCCCGTGCTGCGCATCGGCGTGACGGATGCGGCGACTCCGGCCGTCGAGGTGCAGGGGCTGTTCACGCTGCCGCTCGCGGAGCTGCGCACGGTGAACAGCGCGGTGCTGCCGAAGCACTTCGCCTGAGGGGCGTCGCGGTTCCGCAGAAGTTGCGGTGACGGCGCGCGGTTCCGCCGACTTCGGGAGGATCGCCGTGCGGGCTCCTGCGGGCTCGGTTCCGCAGAAGTCGCGGTGACTGCTCACGCTTCCCGCAACTTCTGGAGAGTGGGCACGTCTCCGTGGCCGTCGCGCCGTCCACTGTCCAGAAGTCGTCGTACCGGGGCTCGAGTACGACGATTTCGGAGGACTCGAGCGCCGCAGCGGGACGCGCGGGCTCCCGCCTGCTCGCTTCCTCAGAAATTGCGGTGACCGCGCACGCTTCCCACAACTTCTGGAGAAGAGGCGGATCCGAGGGTTTCGTTATTACGGAATTGTCGTAAGAGTGGAGGTATGACCTCTCGCGACCTCGCCGCCGAGCTCGACGAGCTCCGCGCGCGCCTCGACCGGCTCGAAGCGGGCGGAGTCGTCGCCACCGCGCCCGACGCCCCGCACGACGACCCGCTCTGGGCCCTCACGGCCCTCCGCGACCGGCTCCCTCCTCCCGGCGGCGTCGTCTTCGCGGGCACGGTCGGCACTCCGGCAGGCCCCGTCGAGTGGCAGTACGGGCTCACCACCGACGCGTTCTTCGAGCGCGACTGGGGCGCCAGCCCGGGCCCCGCCGCGCTCGCGGCCCTCGGCAGTCCGGTGCGCCTGCGCTTCCTCCAGGCCGTCGCCGGCGGAGTCGAGACGGTCGCGCAGCTCGCCGAGAGCGAGGGCGCCGGCACGACGGGTCAGATCTACCACCACGTCAACCAGCTCGTCGCGGCCGGCTGGCTCGAGGCGCGCGGACGCGGACGCTACGGCGTCCCTCCGGAGCGCCTCGTCCCGCTGCTCGTGATCCTGCTCGCCTCCGGAGGTCCCCGATGACCCGCCGCACCCGTCTCGTGGCCGCCGCCACCGCCGCCGTCGCGGTCCTCGCCGCCGGTGTCCTCCTCCGCCCGCCGACCCCGTCCCTCTCCCCCGAGACGACCGGCGACGCCGAGCTCGCGAGCTGGATCGGCGACAACCTCGGCGACGGCGTGCGCGACGAGATCGTCGCCGCGGTCGTCACTCCGGACGGCGTGCGCTTCGCCGGCTTCGGCGCGGACGAGACGACCGAGGTCGAGATCGGCTCGGTCACCAAGACGATCACCGCGCTCCTGCTCGCGCAGAGCGCCGCGGCGGGCACCGTCGCGCTCGAGGATCGGGCCGCCGATCACGCCGACGTCGGTGACTTCGGCGGCACCCTCGAGGAGCTCGCGACGCACACCTCCGGACTGCCGCGGCTGTCGAGCGGACTCGGCACGATCGGGCGGTCGCTGCTCGCGCAGCTGCGCGGAACCGATCCCTATGCGGGCTACTCCGCCGACGACGTCCTGCGCCACGCGGCCGACGCGTCGCGTATCGACGAGCCGTTCCTCTACTCGAACCTGGGCGCCGCGGTGCTCGGCCAGACCCTCGCCCGGGCGGAGGGGGTCGACTACGCCGATCTCGTGCAGGAGCGCGTCTTCGCCCCGCTCGGCATGACCGGCAGCCGCATCCCGACGACCGCCGACGCCCTCGGGCCGGACGCGCCGACCGGGTACGCCGCGAGCGGCCGCTCCGTCGACGCCTGGGCGATGGGCGGCTACGCCCCCGCGGGAGGCGTGCGCTCGACCGCGGCCGACATGGCCCGCTACGCGCAGGCGCTGCTCACCGACGATCCGGCGCTCGGAGTCGCGGCCGACGAGGTGCTCGCACCGCGGCACGACGCCGGCGGGTCGGGTCGCGTCGGCCTCGCGTGGTTCACCTCCGAGGCGGCCGGCGGTGGCCTGACGACGTGGCACAACGGAGGCACGTCCGGCTACTCGACGATGCTCGCGATGGACCGCGAGCGCGGAGTCGCCGTCTTCCTCAGCGGCAGCACCGCCACCTCGGTCGACGACGTCGGCCTGGACCTGCTCGCCCACGTCCTGGAGGAGCAGTCGTGATCCTCGCCACGCTCGTCGCACTCGTCATCGGCGTCTACGTCGTCGGACGCACCGCCCTGGCAGCGGTGCCGCTGCGCCGGTTCCCGAAGCTCCTCGCCGGCGACCGCCTCCGCCTGCTCTCGCACCTGGTCGACGCGGTGCTCGTGCTCGCGCTCGTCCGGGTCTTCGCCGACTGGACCGCCGTGACGCTCGCTCCGTGGTTCGCACTGGTCGCGGTCACCGCGGCCGCCGTCGCCGGAGCCGCCCTGCGCTGGGAGTCGCTGCCCTGGCTCGCCGAGGGCGAGAAGGCCGGCCGGCGCGGGGTGGGGCTCGCGGCGTCCGTCGCGGTGACGGCGGTGCTCGTCGGACTCGTCGCGGCCTGACGCGCGGTCAGTCCTCCTGCTCGGGCAGCGGGTCCGGGGCGTCGTTGTCGAGCACGCGGCCGTTCTGGTCGCCGACGCTCAGCACGGTCGACGGGCTCAGGTTGAGCGTGTCGCCGGCGTAGAGCGAGTCGATGCCCACTCCGTCGCGGCGCACCGAGTTGAGCGCGTCGAGGAACTCGGGGCTGACGCAGAACCGCTCGGCGATCTCGGCGCTGATGTCGCCTCCGGCCACGAGGTAGGAGGCGGGGCTGCCGTCGGTCGCGGTCGTGACGGTGCCCGTCGCGCCGGTCGTCGGACCGCTGTCGCGGACGGACTCGAGATCGACGTCGCCGATCGAGCCCGAGGGAGCGGCGGCAACCGAGGCGCAGGAGCCCGTCGACGGCGTGGAACCGGAGGCGCCCGCCAGCGGAACCGGCGCGAGCACCTCGCTCGGCACGGGACGCGGAGCGGCGGCGGGCTCCGTCGTCGCGGCCGGCGTCTCGGCCGGAGCGCTCGGGCTCGGGGCCGGCGACGTGCAGCCCGCCAGCAGGAGCGTCGAGGAGAGGGCGATCAGGATTCGCTGGGTCGTCGTCTGCCGTGCCACCCGGCGACTCTAACGCGGCCTCCGCCCGACGGCGCCGCCCCGCACCGGCCGTCAACGGGAAGTGGTCGTCCGGGAACTGCACGACGGTCGAGTATTGCCTCCCAGCACGCTGAGGATCACACTGTCCCGCAGAAGGCGATGATGCCGGATCCGCACTGCTCGACGATCGGCCAGGGGGACGCCGATCCGTACACCGTGACGAACCGTCCACGAGCGGGTGGGAGCTTCCGCGCTCGAAGGCGAGCGGTGATGATCGCGCTCCTCCTCTCCAGCTGGGCCGTCGTCACCGCCACCTCCGCCGTGGCGACCGACGCCGGTTCGAGCGGTCCGGTGGTCATCGTCGAGGAGACGGTGACGACACCCGCTCCGGGCACGACCACCACCACGACCCGCACCTCGACGTCCATCCCGTCCGTCGAGCCGCCAGTGACCGCGGTGGACCCGGTGTGCACCGCTGCGACGACCCTCCTCGACCAGAACCGGCCGACCGCGGCACTGGCTCTGATCGACGCCGAGCGCACGGCACGAGGCGACGACGGGGCGCAGCTGTGCGCCGACGAGAGAAGAGCCGCCCTGATGGCCGACACGACCGGGCCGCAGGGCCCGACGGGCGATGCCGATCGCGCCTGGGAATCCGTCGTCGGGCAGTGGATAGCGCCCCTTCTCGGGGGCCTGCTCATCGCGCTCGGGTGGACAGCGCTCGTCTTCATCGTCGCGGTCCGTGCGCTCACCGCTCTTCCCTGGGCGCAGTCCCGTCGCAGCGGGCGCGGCTCGCAAGCGGCGCTCGCTGCGGGTGCCACCGGGAGCATCGTCTTCGCCCTCGGCATGCTCGCCGGTCTCCTCAGTCAACGCGGACGCGGACTGCGGCTCGAGGAGAGCGGCGCTGCCGGCGAGGCGATCACCCAGGCGCCGTCGGCGTTCTGGCTCGCCCCGGCGGCGCTCCTCGCCGTGGCTGCGGTCCTCACCGCCCTTCATCTCCTCGGCCGGCTCCGCGTCTCCCTCCAGGCGACCGACAAGGAGGGGGACGCCGACCGATCCCAGCAGAGGACGACCCAGTTGATCGCGCTCCTCGGTCGAGTGGGAGGCAGTCCGCCTGCCGGTGTCGAGATCCCTCGAGGGAGCGATGTGACATCGCTCGGAGACTCGATGTTGCTTCCGGCTCCGGCGAACGCCCTCGCCAAGGCCGTCCTCGGGGTCCTGGCCGCCCTCATCGGCAGCACGCCCTGGAAGGTCGTGCTCGACTACCTGGACGACGACACGGCCGCAGTCGTCGTCAGCCGGAACGGACGGACCGTGCAGACGGCCGTCCTCTCGACGTCGGCCGGCGCAGGCGCAGAGCCGCTCTACGGCGCGGACGAGACCGAGCAGAAACGCTCGATGCTCTGCCCACTCGCCGCCGGCGTCGTGATCGTCGCACTCAGCCGCGCCCACCCGGGCTTCGAGGGTCTGGCCGGCGCCACGGACGGGCGGAGCGTAGGCCTTCAGTACGTCGCGACGACCACCTTCGCCGACGACCACCGGACCGCGGAGCTCCTGCTCGGCCGCGCCCTGAAGATCGACCCGGGGAATCGAGCCGCGGACGTCGCGTTGCAGAACCTGCTGCATCGGGGCGCGACGGACGCGGCCGAGCTGAGGGCCTATCGAGACAGTCTCGCTGCGACTGCCGACCGTCTCCGTGAGGACGGCCACACCCTTCTGGCGCAACGAGTGATGATCACGTACTTCGCCGTACTCGTGAACCTGCACGCCGCCGCGAGCGACACCCTCCGTCCCCATGACCTCGCGCAGCGCCACGCCCAGATGTCGGAGCTGCTCGCGCAGACGGAGCGGTTGGACCGCCTCACCGAGCAGGATCCGCTCCTGCTCGCGACTCGGCAGCGGTACGCGGTCCTCACGACGGCAGTCGAGACCGAGTACGAGGGCGTAGGGGAGGAACCTCTGCCCGGTCCCGGCGACACCGCGGGACTCTACTCTCGCCTCGATCCGCACGGCGCTTACAACTCAGCCCTCGTGGCGCTGCAGACAGGCGACGACGCGCTCGCTGAGTTCCTCGTCCGGCCCGCGCTGACTCTGCTGGAGCTGCGCCGATGGATCCGTCGAGATCCCGACGTCGTGCGGAATCGGGGCCGGGCAGCCGTAGCCAGGATGGTGGGCAGCAGGTCGCCCGTCGGGCTGTGGGACCTGGAGCTGTTCGCCCCGCACCGCGCGGCCTGCCGCCGAGCCGGCTTCATGACTCCGCTCGCCCTCGCCGCAGTCGCGGCCGACGAGAAGACGGCCGCGGATCTGAACATCACCATGACGGGGTTGCGCCGCCTGACGGAAGCGGCGGGCGTCGCCGCCCGCCTCTGGAGCGTCGACGCACCCGCTGTGGCTGACGAGACGACTCTCGCGGAGTGGCGGGTGGACGTGGCCGAGATCGTTCTCGACGGTCACTCGGCCGACGGCTCGACGCTGCTGGGAGTCGTGGAGGCTCTGGGGAGACGAGTACGGCCTGCCCTGCCGGAGGGCGATCGCGATGCCTTCGGTCCGATCGCCACGGCGTGGCTCATCGAGCTCGATCTGGTGACCTGACGCCGGTCTCCCGCTCGCCCTCTCGATTGACCTCCGCAGCCGCTGAATGCCATGACGAGCCCCTGTTGGACACGCGGGCCCGGGCGGCGTGGGATGGGAGCATGCAGTACACGAATCTCGGCCGCACCGGCCTGTCCGTCTCCCGCGCCGTCCTCGGCACCATGAACTTCGGACCCGAGACCAGCGAGCCCGACTCGTTCGCGATCATGGACCGGGCGCAGGAGCTGGGCGTCAACTTCTTCGACACCGCCAACGTCTACGGCGGCGACGGGAACCGCGGCGGCACTGAGGAGATCGTCGGCCGCTGGTTCGCGCAGGGCGGCGAGCGCCGCGAGCGCACCGTGCTGGCGACCAAGGTCTACGGCGACATGGAGCAGTACGCGGCGCCCGGCGCCGAGCGCGGCCGCGACTCCTGGCCCAACGGCGGACGCCTGTCGGCCCTCAGCATCCGCCGCGCTCTCGACGACAGCCTGCGCCGCCTGCAGACCGACCACATCGACCTCTACCAGTTCCACCACGTCGACCGCTCGACGCCGTGGGACGAGATCTGGCAGGCGATGGACGTCGCCGTGCAGCAGGGCAAGGTCCTCTACGTCGGCTCGAGCAACTTCGCCGGCTGGCACATCGCGCAGGCGCAGGAGGCGGCCCGATCGCGGCACTTCACCGGCCTCGCCTCGGAGCAGTCGATCTACAACCTGCTCACCCGCGACATCGAGCGCGAGGTGCTGCCGGCCGCGCTCCACTACGGGCTCGGCGTGATCCCGTGGTCGCCGCTGCAGGGCGGGCTGCTGGGCGGAGTGATCGAGAAGACGGAGTCGGGCAGCCGCCGCAACGCGGGCCGCTCCGCCGAGGCGATCGAGAAGAACCGCCCGGCGCTCGAGCAGTACGAGGCGTTCGCCCGCGAGCGCGGCGTCGCGCCCGGAGAGCTCGCGCTCGCGTGGCTCCTGCACCAGCCCGGCGTCACCGGGCCGATCACGGGCCCGCGGACCATGGAGCAGCTCGAGAGCGCGGTCGCGTCGGTCGACGTGGCGCTCGACTCCGACGACCTGGCGCGCCTCGACGAGATCTTCCCCGGGCACCGCACGGCGCCCGAGGACTACGCCTGGTGACGCCGCCACTCACCCACCCACTCCCCACGAACGAAGAGGACTCATGAAGCAGCGCGCACTCGGCGACATCACCGTCGGCGCGATCGGCCTCGGCGGCATGCCGATGTCGATCGAGGGCCGCCCCGACCGCGACCGGTCGATCGCCACGATCCACGCGGCGCTCGACGCCGGCGTCACCCTGATCGACACCGCCGACGCCTACCACCTGGGCGGCGAGGACGACCTCGGACACAACGAGCTGCTGATCGCCGAGGCGCTGCGCGGCTACGGCGGCGACACCTCCGGAGTGCTCGTCGCCACGAAGGGCGGGCACCTGCGCCCCGAGCCCGGCGTGTGGACGCAGGACGGGCGTCCCGAGCACCTGAAGGAGGCGGCGCGCGCGTCCGCGCAGCGCCTCGGAGTCGAGGCGATCGGGCTGTACCAGTACCACCGGCCCGACCCGTCGGTGCCGTACGCGGACTCGATCGGAGCGCTCGTCGAGCTGCTCGACGAGGGCGTCATCGTGCGCGCCGGCATCTCGAACGCCGACCCGGCGCAGATCCGGGAGGCGCACGGGATCCTCGGCGGGCGCCTCGTCTCGGTGCAGAACCAGTTCTCGCCGTCGTTCCGCTCCAGCGAGCCGGAGCTCGAGCTCTGCGCGGAGCTGGGAATCGCGTTCCTGCCGTGGAGCCCGCTCGGCGGCATCTCGTCGGCGGCCGAGCTGGGCTCGCGCTACTCGGCGTTCGCGACCGTCGCCGAGGCGCACGGAGTCTCGCCACAGGTGGTCTGCCTGGCGTGGGAACTGGCGAAGGCGCCGATCGTGCTGCCGATCCCGGGCTCGTCGCGTCCCGAGAGCATCCGCGACTCGGCCACGGCGGCCGACCTGGAGCTGACCCCGGAGGAGCTCGCCTCGCTCGAGTGAGTGGCGGGTCTCGATACGCCCCTCCGGGGCTACTCGACCAGCAGCAACTCCCCGCTGATCGAGTAGCCCGCGCAGCGGGCGTATCGAGATCCCCCACCGCCGGACGCGCGGGTCTCGATACGCCCCTTCGGGGCTACTCGACAAGCAGGGAGCCGACGCAACATCAGTGCCGAGGGGGGTCGGGCGGCTGTCAGCCGTCAGACCCCCCTCTCAGCTGAGGTTCTGCGACACCGCGGACGGTGACGGCAGCGCCGACACGAAGGCGCGGGCCGCCGCGGTCGGCCGTTCCGGAACCGCCACCATCGTGCGCCAGACGAGCAGCGGATCCTCGAGCGGCACCGCGGTCAGCGCCTCGGGCCGCTTCTCGGCGAAGTGCGCCGGCACCACCGCGACGCCCATGCCGTAGCCGACCAGGTCGAGCAGCGTGTGCACGTCGTTCACCTCGAGCTCGATCTCGAACGCCAGACCGTGCTCGGCGAACGCCTGCGCGGCCAGGTGGCTCGCGCCCCAGTGCCCCTGCAGCCCCACGATCGTCTCGCCGACGAGATCGTGCACGCGGCACACCGCGCGGTCGGCGAGCGGATGATCGGGGTGCGCCAGGACCGCGAAGCCCTCGCTCGCGAGCGGCAGGGTCCGCACGCCCGCGGGCGTCGCTCCGATGTCGGCGACCAGCGCGAGATCGAGACGGCCGGCGGCCACCGCGTCGAGCAGCGCGCCGGACCCGTCGTGCGTCAGCCGCAGCGCGACTCCCGGATGCTCGCCGCGGAACGTCGCGAGCTCGCGCGGCAGGTGCACGCCGCCCAGGCACTCCTCCGTGCCGACCGCGAGGCTCCCGCGCAGCACGCCCTGCACCGCCCGCACCGCGTCGCGCGCGGCGAGGGCGCTCGCCACCGACCGCTCCGACTCCTCGAGCATCGCCCGGCCGGCGGGCGTCAGCTCCACGCGCCGGGTGCTGCGGGTGAACAGCGGACTGCCGAGCTCGCTCTCGAGCGCGCGGATGGAGGCCGACAGGCCCGACTGCGAGATCTGCAGCGCGCTCGCGGCGCGGGTGAAGTGCTGCTCCTTCGCCACGGCGAGGAAGTGTTCGAGCTGACGCAGTTCCATGGGTCCATCTTCGCCGCGCGCGGGGGCCGGCGGGGACCGCGGGCTCAGACCGGGGCCGAGACCGCGATCACGACTCCTGTGAGGGACGAGCGCAGCCGCTCGAGGCTCTGGTCGTCGGAGTCGCCGTCGAGGAGGGACTGCTTCACCGCGCCCTCGTAGCTCGCCAGCACGAGACGGACCGCGACGGTCGGCTCCAGCGCGAACGTCCGGCCGACCTGCTGCAGCGCCGAGCCGATGATGTCGACGAGGGAGGCGTCGAAGCGCGCCCGGAACCCGCTGTAGCGCGGCGCGATCGCCGGGTCGCGCAGAGCCAGCAGCTCGAACTCGGCCTGCACCAGGCACCAGCGGCGGTCGTCGTCGAAGGGGCCGTGCAGGAAGTCGAGCACCACCGCGCCGAGCGCCTCGGCGGTCAGCGGCTCCGCGGTGCCGGCGAGCTTGGGCAGCGTGCGGCCCATCTGCTCGACGAGCCCGGCGAGGCGGGCGCCGTTCTCGCGCTCCATCAGGGCGAAGAACAGCTCCTCCTTGCTGGTGAAGTTCGAGTAGAAGGCCCCGCGGGTGAAGCCGGCCCGCTCCGACACCTGCTCGACCGAGGCCGAGTGCACGCCGGTCTCGGCGAAGACGTCGTAGGCCGCGTCGAGGAGCCGCTCGCGGGTGCGGCTGCGGCGGGAGGACTGCTCGGGAGCGTCGACCACGGTCATTCCTGGATCCTCTCCGAGAGCTGTCACGGGGCGTTGAGCGGAATCACTGTATCGGATACGTTCCTGTATCGGATACATTCGTGTATCGGGTACACCGTCGTATCGTCCTCCTCCCCTCGATCATCAGGAGACCGCGTGTCGTCGCTGCTCTACCGACTCGGGCGATGGGTCTACCAGGCCCACCGTCTCGTCGCCGTCCTCTGGCTGGCCGTCGTCGTGCTCGCGGGAGGCGGCGCCGTGCTGCTGAACCAGGGCACCGACAACAGCTTCTCGATCCCGGGCACCGAGTCGCAGACCGCGCTCGACCAGCTCGAGCGCACGTTCCCGCAGGTCAGCGGCACGTCCGCTCGCTACGTCGTCGTCGCTCCGGACGGCGGCAGCGTCGAGGACGCGGACATCACCGGGCCCGTCGGCGACGCCGTCGCCGCGCTCACCGACGTCGAGGGCGTGGCCGCGGTCACCGATCCCTACTCCGACACCGTCGAGGGCACGATCTCGGACGAGGGGAACGCCCTCGTCATCACCGCGCAGATGGAGGGCTCCGCGACCACCACCTCCGAGGAGTCCCGCGACGCCCTCCAGGCCGAGGCGACGACCCTCGAGGACGCGCTGCCCGCCGGCTCCGTCGTCTCGCTCGGCGGCGACCTCTTCTCGCAGAACCTGCCCGGAGTGACGATCACCGAGGCGATCGGCCTGATCGTCGCGCTCGTGGTCCTGGTGCTGACCTTCGGCTCGTTCCTGGCCGCCGGCATGCCGCTCGTCACCGCTCTCCTCGGCGTCGCGCTCTCGATGTCGGCCATCTTCGTCGCGACCCGCTTCGCGTCGATCTCGTCGACGACTCCGCTGCTCGCCCTGATGCTCGGGCTCGCGGTCGGCATCGACTACGCCCTCTTCATCATCAGCCGCCACCAGGACCAGCTGAAGCAGGGCATGCACCCGGAGGAGTCGACCGCCCGCTCGGTCGCGACCGCCGGCTCCGCGGTGGTCTTCGCCGGCCTCACGGTGATCATCGCGCTGGTCGGCCTGTCGGTCGCGAACATCCCGTTCCTGACGACCATGGGCGTCGCCGCGGCGGGCGGAGTCGCGATCGCGGTGGTCATCGCGCTCACCCTCACTCCGGCGCTGCTCGGGTTCGCCGGCGAGCGCCTGCGCCCGAAGGAGCGCCGCGCGAAGAAGAAGGCGGCGGCCGCGAAGCAGGTCGCCGGAGCCCACGCCGACCCCGAGGTCGAGCCCGACTCGCTCCCCGCCTCTCCGGGCACCCACGTCCACGCCGAGGTGCCGCGAGGCTTCTTCCGCGGCTGGGTCCGCGCCGTCACCCGGTTCCCGATCGTCACGATCATCGCCGTGATCGGCGTGCTCGGAGTCGCGAGCATCCCGGCGCTGAGCCTGCGCCTCGCGCTGCCCGACGCCGGCTACCAGGCCGAGGGCACACCCGCCCGCGACACCTACGACCTGCTCGCCGAGAACTTCGGCGCCGGCTACAACGGCCCCCTCATCGTGACGGGCACCATCATCGGCTCGACCGACCCGCTGGGTCTCATGGCCGACCTCAAGACCGAGATCGAGGGACTCGACGGCGTCGCCTCCGTGCCGCTGGCCACCCCCAACGAGACCGCCGACACCGGCATCATCCAGGTGATCCCCGAGGGCGGACCGGACTCGGAGGCGACCAAGGCGCTGGTCGCCGAGATCCGCGACAAGCACGACTACTTCCAGGAGGAGTACGGCGTCGACCTCGCAGTGACCGGCCAGACGGCGGTCGGCATCGACATCTCGGACACGCTCGCGAACGCCCTGCTGCCGTTCGGCATCCTGGTCGTCGGCCTCTCCCTGGTCCTGCTGACCATGGTGTTCCGCTCGCTGTGGGTGCCGCTGAAGGCGACGCTGGGCTACCTGCTGTCGGTCGGCGCGTCGTTCGGCGCCGTCGCCGCGGTCTTCGAGTGGGGCTGGTTCGCCGACGCCCTGCACGTCGACAAGACGGGCCCGATCATCAGCTTCATGCCGATCATCCTGATGGGCGTGCTGTTCGGCCTCGCCATGGACTACGAGGTGTTCCTCGTCTCGCGGATGCGCGAGGACTACGTCCACGGACGGTCCGCGCGCGCCGCGGTCGAGTCGGGCTTCGTCGGCTCGGCGAAGGTCGTCACGGCGGCCGCGGTCATCATGTTCTCGGTCTTCGCGGCGTTCGTGCCCGAGGGCGACACGAACATCAAGCCGATCGCGCTGGGCCTCGCCGTGGGCGTGTTCGTCGACGCGTTCATCGTGCGGATGACGCTGGTCCCGGCGGTCCTGCACCTGCTCGGCGACCGCGCGTGGCACATGCCGCGCTGGCTCGACCGGATCCTCCCCTCCTTCGACGTGGAGGGCGAGGGCCTGACGAAGGAGCTCGCGCTCGCCGACTGGCCCGAGCCCGGAGCGACCGACGCGATCGCCGCGGACGGCCTCTCGCTCGACGGACCCGACGGCCCGCTCTACCGCGACGTCGCCGTGCGGCTGCCGGCCGGAGCCGCGCTCGTCGTGCACGGACCGCACCGCTCGGGACGCACCGCCCTGCTGCTGACGCTGGCGGGCCGGCTGGCCCCCGACTCCGGTCGCCTCAAGGTCGACGGGCTCGTGGTGCCGATCCGCTCCTCCGCGGTGCGCGGCCGGGTCGGGCTCGTGCGCCTGGCCGGAGCCGCCGATCCGATCGAGGAGGTGCGCGCGGCGCTCTCGACGCACCCGGCGCTCCTCGTGCTCGACGACGTCGACACGGTCACCGATCCGCAGCTGCGCGACGACCTGCGGGCCGAGCTCGACGGCGCCCGGGCGCACGCGCTCGAGCACGAGCGCCCGTTCACCGTCGTCGCCTCCGCCGTCGAGCCCGACGCGCTCGACGACCTCCTCCCCTCCGACCGCGACGTGCGCGCGGTCTCGACTGCGGCCGCCGGCCGCGCGATCGCAAAGGTCCTCTGACAGATGGCTCTCTTCTCCCTCGAGCGCCCCCGCGGCGCCAAGAAGGTGTCCTGGTTCACCCTCCTCGGGATCGTCCTGGTCCCCCTCGCCATCGGCGGGCTGCTCGTCTGGGCGCTGTGGGACCCGACCCAGCGCCTCGACCAGGTGACGGCCGCGGTCGTCAACGAGGACACCCCGGTCGACCTCAACGGGCAGACCGTGCCGCTCGGGCGCCAGCTCGCGGCCGGCCTCGTGACGGGGGGCACGGAGGAGTCCACGCCCGCGCCCTCCGCGTCCGCCACTCCCGCGCCGAACGTCTCGGGCTCGGACTCGACCTCGAACTTCACCTGGGTCCTCACCGACAAGGACGACGCCGCGGAGGGACTCGCCGACGGCTCCTACGCCACTGTCGTCACCATCCCCTCGAACTTCTCGGCGGCGGCGACCTCCTACGCGGGCGACGCGGCGGCGGCGACCAAGGCCACCATCGACATCGCCACGAGCGACAAGGCGAAGCTCGTCGACGACGCGATCTCGGCGACCGTCACGAGCACCGCCACGTCCCTCCTGAACACGCAGCTCACCACCGCGTACCTCGAGAACGTCTACGTCGGCTTCAACACGCTGAACGAGCAGATCGGGCAGGCGGCCGAGGGCGCGGGCACGCTCGCCGACGGAGCGACCGAGCTCGGCACGGGCGCCTCGACGCTCGCCGACGGCACCAGCTCGCTGGCCGACGGCATCGACGAGCTGTCGACCGGCGCATCGGCGCTGTCCGACGGAGTGGCGCAGCTGGGTACCGGGGCGACCGACCTGTCGGGCGGAGTGGCGCAGCTCGGCACCGGCGCGTCCGCGCTGTCGGGCGGAGTCGCGCAGCTCGCCACCGGCGCGCGCGACTCGGCGACGGGCGCCGCGCAGCTGGGCACCGGAGCGACCGCGGTCGCCGACGGGCTCGACCAGTTGAGCGCGAGCACCGTCACGATCGGCGAGAGCACCCAGCAGATCGCGCAGCTCTCGGGCGGCGCCGCGCAGTCGACCGCGGGAACCTTCGCGGCGCTGCAGCAGGCCCTCGAGGGCTGCGCCGACCCGCAGTGCCTGGCCGCGAGCGGCATCGTCGCGAACGCCCTCACCGCCGCCGACGGTCCGGTCGCACTGACCGCGACGGCGGCGGGAGCGACGCAGGCGCTCGATGCGGGGATCCGCGTCGGCACCCCCGAGGTGCCCTCACTCGTCGCGGGCACGCAGCAGGCCGCGGGCGGCGCCCGCCAGGTCGCGACCGGGGTGACCTCGCTCTCGACCGGCCTCGGACAGCTCGCCGACGGAGCCGACCAGACCGCCGCCGGAGCGACCCAGCTCTCGACCGGAGCCACGGCCGCCGCGACCGGAGCCGCCCAGCTGGCGACCGGCGCGACCTCGGCCGCCGACGGAGCCGCCGAGCTCGCCACCGGCGCCTCCTCGGCCGCCGACGGAGCCGATCAGCTCGCCGAGGGCGCCGTCGGAGTCTCGGACGGAGCCCTGCAGCTCGCCGACGGCACGCGGACCCTGGCCACCGGCCTGGACTCGGCCGTCGCGCAGCTGCCGACCTACACCGAGGCGGAGTCGCAGAACCTGGCCGACGTGGTCGCGGATCCCGTCGAGAACGCGAGCAGCTCCACGTCGCTGTTCGGGGCGTCCTCGGTGCCGTTCTTCACCACGATCGCCCTCTGGCTCGGCGCGCTGGCGTCGTTCCTGGTGCTCGCCGCGTTCTCGCACCGCGCACTGACCTCGACCCGGTCCTCCGCGGCGCTCGCCCTCTCCTCCTACGCCCCGGCGCTCGGGATCGGGCTCGTGCAGGGCCTCGCCGTCGCGATCGTCATGCAGTTCGTCGCCGATCTCGACGCCGGCTCGTTCGTCGGCTTCGCCCTGCTGTCGATGCTGGTGGGCGCGTCGTTCGCCTCCGTCAACCAGGGCCTCGTCGCGCTGCTGGGCGGAGTGGGGCGCTTCCTCGCGATGCTCGCCGCGGTCATCGGGCTGGGCGCAGGCATCATCTCGACGGTGCCCGGAGTGTTCGAGGACGCCCTCGGGTTCCTGCCGCTGTCGGCCGCGCAGAACGCGCTGTCGGGCGTGGTGGAGAGCACCGGAGGCGTCGGCGGCGCGGTCGTCGGCCTCGTGCTCTGGCTGCTGTTCGGCCTGCTGCTGACGGTCGCGGCGATCGCCCGCCACCGCGTCACCTCGGTGCGTGCCCTGGGCCGCCCCGCGGAGGCGTAGGCCGGGCGGGCTCGACGTACGATCTGCAGGGGATCCGCGGGGGAACGCGCTTCCCCCCGCGTCGCAGGACGCGGATCCGCCCTCATCACCTGCAGATCGTACGAGCACCACTCCGGAGGCGCGCCCTCCCGGTCACTCCTCGTACCATCTGCAGGCATCCCGCCCGGGAACGCGCATCCCCCCGCACGACCAGCAGGCATCGGAGCCGGATCCCCTGCAGATCGCACGAACACCTGCAGATCGCACGAGGACCGCTTCGGAGGCGGCACGCAGCCGAGCAGCCCTCGTACCGTCTGCAGGCATTCCGCCCGGGAACGCGCTTCCCTCCACATCGCAGGACGCGGATCAGCCCGGATCCCCTGCAGATCGCACGAACACCTGCAGATCTCACGAGCACCTGCAGATCGCGCAGGCGGCGCTCAGGGACTCAGGCCTCCGCGCCGTTCGCGATCTGCTCGTGGTGGTGGATGACCTCGGCGACGATGAAGCCCAGGAACTTCTCGGCGAACGCCGGATCCAGGTGCGACTCCTCCGCCAGCGACCGCAGCCGCGCGATCTGGCGCGCCTCGCGGTCGAGGTCGGCGGCCGGAAGTCCGTGCGCCGCCTTCAGCCGCCCGACCTTCTGCGTGAACTTGAAGCGCTCCGCGAGCAGGTGGATCAGGGCGGCGTCGATGTTGTCGATGCTCTGCCGGATCTGCTCGAGCTCGGCCCGGGCCTCCGACTCCTCGAGCGACGGGTTCTCGGTCATGCGTCCGACCCTAACGGACCCCGTCGACGACGAAGGCCCCCGCTCCGCGAGGAGCAGGGGCCGTCGAAGGGCGCGTCGTCAGGAGACGATCGTCAGCTCCACGGGGATGTTCCCGCGGGTCGCGTTCGAGTACGGGCACAGCGTGTGCGCCTTCTCGGCGACCTGCTGCGCCTGCTCCGGGCTCGCGTTCGGAACGTGGATGTCGAGTTCGACCGCGAGGCCGAATCCGCCGTCGTCGTTCTTGCCGATCGAGACGCTCGCCGACACGGCCGCATCGGTCGTGTCGATCTTCAGCTCCCGGCCGGCGCCGTGCAGGGCGCCGAGGAAGCAGGCGGAGTAGCCGGCCGCGAACAGCTGCTCGGGGTTGGTGCCGTCCCCGGAGCCGCCGAGCTCCTGGGGCGGGCGGGTGTCGAGGTCGAGGCGGTCGTCCTCGGTGCGGACGTGACCGTCGCGTCCTCCACCGGAGGCGTGGGCGATAGCGGTGTAGAGAGCTTCCATCCCCCCATCACACCACTCGTCGCCCGTGTGCGAGGTGAACGCCGGATGCACGTCCTCCCAGTGCGCGCTGCCCGCGGCCCGAGAATCCCCGGCAGGCCGAGTATCCGCCGACGATCCCGGCGCCACGGCGTCAACCCCCTGACAGCCCCTCCCCGCTCGGTGTGGCCTGGAGGGGCACGACCGGCGAGCGCCGGTCAGAACGGAGCAAGCATGCGCGCACTCACGTGGCAGGGCGTCGAGAAGGTCTCGGTCGAGACCGTCCCCGACCCCCGCATCCAGCAGCCCACGGACGCGATCGTCCGCATCACATCGACCGCGATCTGCGGATCGGACCTGCACCTGTACCGCCTCCTCGGGCCGTACCTCGACAAGGGCGACATCCTCGGCCACGAGCCGATGGGCGTCGTCGAGGAGGTGGGCGCCGGAGTGACCTCGCTGTCGGTCGGCGATCGCGTCGTCGTCCCCTTCAACATCGCCTGCGGCGAGTGCTTCATGTGCCGTCGCGGACTGCAGTCGCAGTGCGAGACGACGCAGGTCACCGAGTACCAGTCGGGCGCCGCGCTCTTCGGCTACACGAAGATGTACGGCCAGGTCCCGGGCGGGCAGGCGGAGTTCCTCCGCGTGCCGCTCGCCGACTACAACACCGTCAAGGTCGGCACCGACCTGCCCGACGACCGCTACCTCTTCCTCAGCGACATCGTGCCGACCGCCTGGCAGGGCGTCGACTACGCGCAGGTCCCGGAGGGAGGCACGCTGGCCGTCTACGGGCTCGGCCCGGTCGGTCAGTTCGCCGCCCGCATCGGCGTGCACAAGGGCTTCCGGGTGCTCGCGATCGACCCGGTCGCCGAGCGCCGCGCCATGGCGGCGCGTCACGGCGTCGAGGTGTTCGATCTCACGGACGACGTGGTCGCCGAGCTGCGCGACCTGACCGAGGGGCGCGGCCCCGACTCCGTCGTGGACGCGGTCGGCATGGAGGCGCACGGCTCACCCGTCGGGTCGCTCGCGCAGTCGATGGCCGGGCTGCTGCCCGATCCGCTCGCGCGGAAGGCGATGGACACGGTCGGAGTGGACCGGCTCGCCGCGATCCAGGGCGGACTCGAGCTGGTGCGCCGCGGCGGGACCGTGTCGCTGAGCGGCGTGTACGGCGGCGAGGCGGACCCGCTGCCGTTGAAGTCGATGTTCGACAAGCAGGTCACGCTCAAGATGGGCCAGTGCAACGTGAAGCGCTGGATCGACGAGCTGCTGCCGCTCGTCGAGGACCCGAGCGATCCGCTGGGCGTCATGGACCTCGTCACGCACCACGCGCCGCTCGAGGATGCACCGGGCCTCTACGAGACGTTCCAGAAGAAGGAGGACGGCTGCATCAAGGTCGTCCTGCAGCCGTAGGGCTCCCCTTCCGCGATCAGAACGTCGGCCAGGAGTAGGGCTCAGCCACCATCGTGGCTGACAAGCACTCCTGGCCGACGTTCTGCTCGGCCACGGCTCCGAGGCTGGTTAACGCACGAAGGCGGCGCCCCCGCGAGGGGAGCGCCGCCGACGTGAGTGACTGCCTACTTGAAGACGTCCTTGACGTCCTCGCCGACCTTCTTGGTCGAGGCGGCAGCCTGGTCCTTCTGGCCTTCGGCCTTCAGGTCCTGGTCGTTCTTGTGGTCGCCGACGGCTTCCTTCGCCTTGCCGGCGATGTCCTGAGCGGCGTTCTTGATCTTGTCATCGAGCCCCATAGGTGGTGCCTCCTTCACTGATCGTTGAGCACGACGTTAGGCATCGAAGCTCGCTACCACCTGAACAGGGGCAGGGGGTTGCGTCCCGGCCCGGGGAGGGCCAAGCTCCGCCCCTCAGGTCGCGGGAGTCGCCGTCTCGGACGCCGGAGTGTCCGACGGCGGATTCGTGGGCGTCTGGGTCGATCCGTCGTCGGCGCTGGTCGGCACCGCGCTGCCCGACTGGTTCGGCGTCTGCGCGTCGCCCGTGCAGCCTGCCAGCAGGCCGACCATCAGGGCGGAGGCGCCGAGCGCCCCGAGGATCCGTCGGGCGGTCACTTCTTGCTCACCGCGTCCTTGACCGCTCCGGTGACCTTCTCGACGATGTTCGGCTTGGGGTCGGTGCCGTAGAAGCGCGGGTCCGGCTGGGTGGCCGGCGGCATCGGGGCGCTGGTGGTCGGCCCGTCGTGGTAGCTGAACTCGCCCTTGCCGTCGGGGGTGGGGCCCGACGCCCAGGTGCCCTCCTTGGCGGCCTGCCCGTCCGAGAAGTTGAGGTATTGGTACGAGACCGAGCGCTCCTCGTTCGCGAGCGGGAAGTTCGAGGGCACCGGCAGGTCCTCCTTGCCCTCCGCGCGCAGCTCGGCGGCGGCCGCCATCCACTGGTTCTGGTGCATGGTGTCGCGGGCCAGGAGGAACGACATGAGGTCGCGCACGCCGTGGTCGTCGGTCATGTGGTACAGCCGCGCCACCTGGAGGCGGCCCTGCATCTCGGCGTTCGCGTTCGCGGTGAAGTCGGCGAGAAGGTTGCCGCTCGCGGTGATGTACGAGCCCTGCCAGGGGTTGCCCATGCTGTCGACGGGGCGGGCGCCGGCGCCGGCGACGATCGCGTGCTGGATGTCGGTGCCTCCGATGACCGCCGCGAGGACCGGGTCCTTCTTCATCGCATCCTCGGACTGCTCGATCGGAGCCTTCTCGAGCAGCTGGGCGATCATCACCGCGATCATCTCCACGTGGCCGAACTCCTCGGCACCGATGCCGAACAGCAGGTCGCGGTACTTGCCGGGCTCGTGCGAGTTCCACGCCTGGAAGCCGTACTGCATGGCGACGGAGATCTCTCCGTACTGCCCGCCGAGCACCTCCTGGAACCTCCTCGCGAAGACCGCGTCGGGCTTGGAGGGCGACGCCGTGAACTGCAATTCCTGCTTGTGGAAGAACATGCTGATGGATCCCTTTCCTCACAGATATGGGCGGGTGCGACCCCGTGTCCTCTCGACCGTAGGCAGCCCTGTTCGCGGGCCAGAAGGGGCTTGACTGCGGAGCGTTCCCGCCGCGGGACCGACGAGTTGAGAGCGCTTTCCCGGCGACTCCGCAGTGTGCTCCGAGGCGCTCGACGGCAGCCCCCCGTCGCACCCGATCCGGGCATCGCGGGGGCGCGATGGTAGACCTGTCCGCCGCCTCAGCGCTACGCCCTTCCCGCTTCCTGGGAGCGCTGCCCAGACTGGCCACTGCCGGCGCACCGATTCCCTCGGAGCGGCCCGTCGGCACGCACACCTATTCCCCCGACTCGATCCTGGAAGGGACTGACGATGTCCACCATCGATCCCGATTCACCTCCGTTCGGCAACGGCGCGGCCAACTACGGCGCGACCGAGGCGAGCTACGACACCACGACGACCACCGGGACCACCGGCACTTCCGGGACCTCCGGCAAGGTCGACACCGCGAAGGAGGCTGTCGGCACCGCGAAGGAGCAGGCCGGCTCCGTCGCCGGCGACGCCAAGCAGGCCGCCGGTGACGTGCTCTCCACCGGCAAGCAGGAGGCGGCGAACGTCGCCCACGAGGCCAAGGTGCAGGTCAAGGACCTCCTCGACCAGAGCCGCGGCCAGCTGACCGAGCAGGCGCACGCCCAGAAGGACAACGCCGCCAAGGGCGTCCGCGCCTTCAGCGACGACCTCACCTCGCTCGCCAAGGGCGAGGGCGGGAGCAACGCCGCCACGAACCTCGTCTCGCAGCTCGCCGATCGCGCCCAGGGCGTGGCGTCGTGGCTCGAGGACCGCGAGCCCGCCGAGCTGCTGGAGGACGTCAAGTCCTTCGCCCGCCGCCGTCCGGGTGCGTTCATCCTGATCGCCGCGGCCACCGGCCTCGTCGGCGGACGCCTCCTCCGCGCGCTCACCGCCGAGGCCAAGGACGAGAAGGAGGCCACCGCCTCCACCTCGGGCCCCGAGTACAGCGCCCCCGCCGCGTCCAGCGTCGACACCGCGTACGTCGACAGCCCCTTCGTCGACGACACCTACACGGGCACCACCGGCAGCAGCTCGCTCGAGCGCGACCACCTGCCTACCGAGCCGGTCGCCGACCCGCTGAGCACGCCGCCGACCTCGACGGGCTACGACACCTTCCCGGGCGACGGTACTTACCGCGATGGAGGGCGGCCATGACCGACTCCACCGGAGCGCATCGCGCCGGGTTCGGCGAGCCGACCCCAGACGAACGCGCCGCCACCACGTCGCTGGGCGAGCTGCTCGGCGAGGTGTCCCGCGACCTCTCCACGCTGATCCGCCAGGAGATGGCGCTCGCCAAGGCCGAGATCAAGGAGTCCGCCGGTAAGGCGGGCAAGGGTGCAGGACTGCTCGGAGGCGCCGGTTACGCCGCGCTGATGGCCGTGCTGTTCCTCTCGATCGCCCTCTGGTGGGGCCTGGGTCACCTGATCGACAACGGCTGGTCGGCCGTCGTCGTCGCCGTGATCTGGGGCGTCATCGCCGCGATCCTCTACTCCGTCGGGCGCAAGAGCCTCAAGCAGGTGGAGGGCGCACCCGAGACGGTCGACTCCCTCAAGAAGATTCCCGAATCACTCAAGCCGAACGGGGCAGGACGATGACGTACGACGCAGCACAGAACAAGACCGCGGACGAGATCCGCGCCGACATCGAGCGCACCCGCGGCGAGCTGGGCACGGATGTGGACGCGCTGGCCGAGAAGGTCAGCCCGCACGCCATCGCTCAGCGCCAGACCGACAAGGTCAAGAACGCCGTCGGCTCGGTCCGCGACCGGGTGATGGGCACCGTGCACGACGCGACCGACTCGGTCTCGGGCTCGGTCTCCGGAGCGGGCGACTCCGTCAAGGGCGCCGCCGGCTCGGTCAAGGGCAAGGCCGAGGGCAACCCGCTCGCGGTCGGCCTGATCGCGCTCGGCGCGGGCCTGCTCGTCGCCTCCCTCATCCCGGCGTCCAGCGCCGAGAAGCAGGCGGCGTCGAAGGTCAAGGACTCGGCCCAGCCGGTCGTCGACAAGGTCACCGACGCGGCGAAGGAGGCGGCGAGCGAGCTCCAGGAGCCCGCGCAGCAGGCCTTCGCGTCCGTCAAGGAGACCGCGACCGACGCCGCCGCGAACGTCAAGGACGCCGGCACGTCCGCGACCGAGGACGTCAAGGACTCGGCCCGCGAGGCCAAGCACGCGGTGCAGGAGAACGGACAGGCGTAGCCTCTCCCCTCACCTACGAGAAGGGCGGTGGATCCCCGGATCCGCCGCCCTTCTTCGTTCTCTCAGCCCCGCAGCGGAGCCGATCCCGCCTTCGTGGTCCGCTCGGCGAGTCCGGCGAGCAATTCCCGGAACGCGTCCTCGGCCGTCCGCGTCGGTTCCCACCCGAGCACCTCGCGCGCCCGCTCGGTCGACATCACCGGCACGTTCGTCGCGATGTCGATCCACCCCGCGTCCGTCCGCTGGATCCGCAGGTGCCACGTCGCGGTGACGAGCGAGCGGATCAGACCGGTCGGCGCCGGGATCCAGCGCGCGCCGACGAGGTCCGCGATCCGCTGCGGTGTGAGCACCGGCTCGGCCGCGATGTTGAACGCGCCGCCCGCCCGACGGTCGATCGCCCGCCAGAACGCGTCGGCGACGTCGTCCGCGTGCACCGCCTGGAAGATCATCGTGCTCGGCAGCGGCAGCACCGGCGGCCGGATCCCTCCGAGCCACCGCGTCGGGTAGCGCGGCCCCGCGAAGAGCCCCGCGATCTCGGTCGCCGCCGCCTTCTGGAACACCAGCCCGGGCCGCAGCCGCGTGACGACGATCTCCGGATACGCCGCCTCGAACACGTCGAGCGCCCGCTCGTTCGCCGCCTTGTGCACGCTGTAGGTCGAGGTGTGCAGCCCGCCCGTGGGCCAGCTCTCGTCGACCCGCTGCGACTTCGGAGCCGCGCTGTAGGCGCCGACGGAGGAGGCCACCGCCACCTGCCCGACCCCGCTCGCGGCCGCCGCCTCGAGCACCTTCGCCGTGCCTCCGACTTCGACGAGGCGCTGGAACGCCGGATCGTGGCTGGGCTGGAGCGCCCACGCCAGGTGCACGACCGCGTCGACGCCCGCGAAGGCCTCGCGCAGGAGCCGCTGCGCCGCACTCGAGGCGACGTCGATCTCCTTCCACGTCACTCCCCGGTACTCGGAGGAGTCGGGGCGGGGCGCCCGGCGCGCGATGCCGACGACCTCGACCGACTCCTCCCGCTCGAGCCGCCGCAGCAGCGCCGTCCCCAGATTGCCCGTCGCTCCGACGATCGCGATCCGCATGTCGATGTCCTCCCCCGGCCGGCAGGCGCCGCCGTGGTTCGAGGCTAGGCAGTGGTGTTGGGATGCCGCGGCGGCTTGACAGGTCGCTGCGACCATTGGTGACCTCGGCGGTGTGCGACAGAGCCGCTCCTCTCACTACGCCGTCAGGCGCATCCCTCCCGAGCGACCGCGCTGCCGGAATCAGGGCCTGAAAGGCGGGAGCCCGGCCCATCGAAGACGATGGGCCGGGCTCGAGGTGCCTGCTGTTGCAGGGAGAGTCAGCAGGCCGGTGCTGTGACGTAGTCGACGTAGTGGTTGTTGCCTGCGTCGATGTAGCCGATCGCCGCGGTGACGCCGGTAGCGATGGGGTTGGGCTCGTTGTAGTAATAGAGGCCACCCTCAGGGGAGAGGAAGTAGCCGACACCGACTGCGGTCGAACGGTCGCCGCCGTGGGACGCGGTGCTGTTGTCCTCGACGCGGTAGGTGAAGCTGTTGCCGGTCGAGTCGACGTAGTCGACGTAGTGGTTGTTGGCGGAGTCCATGTAGCCGATCGCGGAGGTGACGCCCGTCGCGACCGGATTGGGGTTCTCGTAGTAGTACAGGCCACCGTCGGGCGAGAGGAAGTACCCGTTGCCGACCGCCTTCGAGCGGGGGCCGCCGAAGGAGGCGGTGTTGTTGTCCTCGACCCGATAGCCGAAGGCGTTCCCGGTGGAGTCGATGTAGTCGACGTAGTGGTTGTTGGCGGTGTCGAGGTAGCCGAAAGCGGAAGTGACGCCCGTCGCGACCGGATTGGGGTTCTCGTAGTAGTAGAGGCCGCCGTCGGGTGAGAGGAAGTACCCATTGCCGACAGCGGTGGAGCGGTCACCGCCGAAGGAGGCGGTGTTGTTGTCCTCGGCGCGGTAGGCGAAGGAGCTCCCATCGGTCTTGACGTAGTCGACGTAGTGATTGTTGGCCGCGTCGAGGTAGCCGACTGCAGATGCCACGCCGGTGGCGACGGGGTTGGGGTTCTCGTAGTAGTAGAGGTTGCCCTCGGAGTCGAGGAAGTAGCCGTTTCCAACGACACCCGATCGGTTGCCTCCCATCGAGGCGGCGCTGTTGGTCTCGTGCACGTACGCCCAGGCGTTACCCGCAGCCGACACCGTGACCGGCGCGGCGGCGGTGGCACTGGAGGTCGACGCGGCGATCGTGACCGTTGCGGCGGTGCCGCTCGCCTTCACTCCGCTGAGCACGACCTCGCCGTTCGCGTCGGTCGAGAAGGGGCGCGAGCCGGTCTCGCCGTTCGACCAGGTGAGTCCTGCCGGAAGGGTGACGGTGACGAGAGTGCCGGTGGGCGGCGCGGTCGTACCGTCGGTGGTCGCCTTGATGACGACGTCCTTCAGGGTGCCGCACGCAGCGACCGTGTAGGGCCCGTTCGTGAAGGCGAGCGTCGGCGCCTCGCCCGACGCCGCCGCGAGCGGTGCGCCGACAGCGGTGGCGACGACCGGGATCGTCCAGGCGGCGCCGGCGACGAGAGTGCGGCGCTGAACGCCTCCATTCGAGTCGCGGACGAAATCGGGCTGATTGTGAGTCATGAGAACCTTTCGCTTTATGGGGACGGTCAGATGATGACGATCCCTCGCGCTCGGGTCCACCGCAGCGGCGGTTTTGCATACCTGTTGCGGCCTAGCTTGTATACGTAATGCATCCGTATGTGGACGAGCGTCGCTGACGGCTATTTTCGGATTGCCGATCAACGTCGAGAATCCTCCCCGCCCGGAGCGAGACGGCGTCGCGGCCCGATCGGAGCGAGCGCCGAATGATTCTTCGCGGTGATGCCGGCACAGCCTGGTTCTCGTCTCGCGGACTCACACCGACGGGCCCGTCCGAGGTGGTCGTCGACGAAAGGACATTGCCCGGTCTCCGCCTCACGAGGACGTGGCACAGCCCGGTATCAGGAATTCTCGAAGCACCGCAGAACGCACTACTCGTCATACTTCAGCTCGACTCTTCTCTGGATATCCAGCCGTGGCAGGAGGGGCATGGATCATCGGACCTTGTGGAGGTTCTCGCTGGTGACTCGTTCGCAGTCGAAGCCGGACAGCGGATACTGATGCAGTCGACCACGGCAGGCGCGCGCATCGAGATCGAATTGCAGGAAGAAGAGCCATCGGGCCTCGACGAGGCGGCCTTTCCCGCGCTTCTCTGGAGGCGCCAGGATCAGGGGTGGTCGCATTCGGCGCTGGTCTCGCTCATCAATGTCGTGCTCAATCTCGATCAGGACGCCCCCGTGACCGATTCGTTTCATTTCGTCGCGGCTGTTCGGGCGTGTTGGAGCGCATTCCTCCCGCACGCTGTCACCACCTCGGAAGCCGTCGCGGACTCCGCTGCACACACGCTCGCACGGAGAGCCTTGACGAGCATCGAGACGCGAGCATTGGACCCGAACTTCACCGTCAATAGACTCGCCGAGGAATTGGGTGTCACCCGCGCCTATCTGTGGCGAGTAGTCAAAGACGAGACATCCACTACGCCCAGCGATATGCTTCGCGCTATCCGGCGCCGCGCGGCCGTCGCATTCACAGAAGAGAGCCGAAAGGCGGGCATCCGCTTGACTATGGACGAGCTGGCGCAGAAGGCGGGATTCGGCTCGGTGGACTCCCTTCGACGCGCCTTGAAGACAAGAGAGCACCACGACCCGCTCCCCTAGCAGGCCACCCGTCCTCGCGAGACCTGGAACCACCCGCGCGGGCATCCGACGGCCTCTGCTCGACGAAGAACGGCCCCTACCGCCAGAAGCGGTCGAGGCCGTTCTTCCGCCTGTCTACGCGCAGGGCTGGGTGACCACGTAGTTCGCGAAGTTGTCGCCGTTGCTGTAGGTCGAGACAGCACTGACGTTCCGGGCGACGACGGTGTTCGTGTAGTACAGGTCGCCGTTGTCTGCGAGGTAGTAGCCGGAGCCGACGGGGGTCGAGCCGGCCGGGACGCTGGGGAAGTAGGCCGTCGGTCCGGCGGTTCCCGCCTGACCCGCCGCCCCCGAGTTCGTGACGAAGTTGGCATAGTTGCCCTGCTGGGCACTGTACGTCGAGACGGAGGCGACGTCGGAGACGACCAGGGTGTTCGTGTAGTACAGGTCGCCGTCGTCGGTGAGGTAGTAGCCGGAGCCGACCGGCGTGGACCCGAGGGGAACCGACGTGAACTGATCAGGGCCGGACGCGTTCCCGACCTGGAAGGCGGTGCCGCTGGTCGTGACGTAGTTCGCGAAGTTCTGGCCCGCGTTGCTGTAGCTCGAGGCGGATGCGACACCGGTGGCGACGACCGTGTTCGTGTAGTACAGGTCACCGTTGGGAGCGAGGAAGAAGCCGGAGCCGACGGGCGTCGATCCGCTCGGGACGCTCGAGAAGTAGGTGGGCACGCCCGACACCCCCACCTGACCCGCGACTCCGGCGGCCGTGATGAAGTTCGCGAAGTTGCCTCCCTGGTTGCTGTAGGTCTCGACGGAGTCGATACCCGTGGCCATCACGGAGTTCGTGTAGTAGAGGTCACCGTTCGGAGCCAGGAAGTATCCGGAACCGACCGGCTCGGACCCTGCCGGCACGGAGGTGAACGCGCTGACTCCGGAGCCGACGCCGATCTGGAAGGCACCGCCGACGCGCGGCGCCGAGAGCGCAGCCGTCGCCGTGGCGGCGCCCGCACTCGCGACGATCGTCGAGTCTCCGCCGCCCGCAGGGACCGTGATCGGAGGGAGGAGCACCGATCCGTCCGCCCCGGAGGTGAAGGGCCTCGACGTGCTGCCGTCGTCGAAGGTGTAGCCGCCGGAGAGGGTGATGGTGACGGACTCGCCTGGAGCGACAGCGCCGCCACTGCTCACCACGACTCGGGCGTTGTCGATGGTGCCGCACGCGGAGCCGGTGTACTGCGGCAGATCGAATGCGAGGGTGAGCGCCTCGCCCGATGCCGCTGCGAGCGGTGCGCCGATCGCGGTCGCGACGACCGGGATCGTCCAGGCCGCGCCGGCGACGATCGTGCGGCGCTGGACGCCGTCGGAGCCCGTGAAGGTCGCGCCCGCCTGCACTGCGGATGAAGTGTCGTTCTTGGTCATTCGGATTTCCTAACGTCGACGAGAACAGATGACGTGAGTGATCTTCGACACCGAGAGACGGGAAATCATCTTTCGCGAGAGGAGATGCGCGTCTGACGTTCGTCTCTGCGCGTCTGACGTCCGTCCTTTTGCCGTGACGGTCGGAGCGGTCGAATGTGGTCCTATGTCCGAGGGGTGCTGGCGCGCGGACCCCCGAGGATCGACAGTCCGAATCCGATCGAGGTGGTTCCGTGAACGCCTCCTCGTCCGAAAGGCGAATCGCGCTGACGGGGCCTTCCGCCCGGGAATGGCTGCGGCGACGAGGATGGAGCCTCTCGGAGGAGACGGGCCCGCAGCAGCTCTACGCCGACGAGATCCGCCGGCACGACTTCGTCATCCGACGACAGTGGACATCGACGATCTCCGGCCGGTGGACGGCGCTCGATCCTGACATCACCCAGGTCACCCTCGTCATCGAAGGGGATGCGCGAGTCGAGATCGGAGGGAAGGAGAGTCGCCTTCACGGCGGGTACGCCATCTGGCGGGACCGAAGGGCGAAGGTGTCGCTGGAGTCACCGACACCTCTCGCGCTGATGCAGATCGAGAGCGCAGGCGTCCCCCGTGATTTCATCTCGGCAGAGCGGGGCGACGGAGCCGTTTTCGAACCGCTTCCCGCGTTACGGGAGATGCTCGCTGGCCAGATCTCCGCCACGTTGAACTCCGAGATCGAGCCGTCGATGAACGAGTTCGCCTATCTGCAGGGATCGATCGAGTACGCGACCATGGCACTCCTGCTCGGCGTCGAGAAGAAGGCGAGGGGGAGGGATCTCTATCACCGCGCAGCCGACATCCTGATCACTCGCGCAAGCGATCCCGAGCTGACTCTCGACGAGGTCGCCGAAGAGTTGCGGATATCGAAGTCGCACGTGCAACGCGCCTTTCGAAACGCAGGGACGACACCCCTCACCTTCCTGGAACGAAGAAGGGTGACGATCGCTCGCACATTGCTCGAGGACGGCACGAGCCCGACGAGTGAGGAGGTCGATTCGGTCGCGCGCCGCGCGGGATTCTCGTCCACTCGGATGATGAAGGACGCGTTCCGGCGGGAAGCGGCTCGTGCGAGGAAGGACTAGTCGCTCTCGCTCGGACTCCAGCCGGCGGAAGCTCGCCGACGGGGTCCAGGACCCGACCGGCGATCGCGGGGTCGAACCACGGAGGAGCCCCGGTACCGGCTCGACGGTCGGTCGAGCGCTCGTACCGGGACCGGATCAGCGCCGACGGCGCGGTCAGCAGCCGCCGGTCGTGTAGCTGGCGATGAGGGCGCCACCGGGGTGGTCGTAGGCACTTCGCGTCGAGCACGCCCTTCGCGATGATCTCGGTCGTGGACCCGTTGTTGTACAGAAGCGTGCCGTCCGGCATGAGGAAGAACCGGTCGCCGACGACAGCGGCGGCCGAGGGGACGATCGCCCGAGGACAAACCCGGGCGATCGTCCGACGTCCAGTTCTCTACGGCCAGCTCGGGCCAGCCGGTGCCACGTGACGTTTCAGCAGGTCGCTCCGGTGGCGTAGCCGAGGACCGACTGATTGCCCGAGCCCCAGTTGTTGAAGCTCGCGCCAGAGCTGATGACTCCGGTGGAGATCACGGCGCCGTCCTGACCGTAGACGGTGCCGTCCTTGAGCCAGAAGCCCGTCCCGACCGGTGTCGCCCCCGTCGGAACGCCGCCGAGGACTCCGGAATAGGGGGCGCCCCCGCTGGTCAGGATGTAGAGGTGAGCCGCACCGGCCGAGTCGGTCCAGGTGAGGCGCGACTGATTCGCGGAACCCCAGTTCGTGAAGTCAGCGGCGGAATCGACGACGTCCGTGGCGATCACGGCACCGTCCTGACCGTAGATGGTGCCGTCCTTGAGCCAGAAGAGCGTTCCGACCGGCGTCGCGCCGATCGGGACGCCGGTGAGGGTGCCGAAGTAGGGGGCACCTCCGCTGGTCAGGATGTAGAGATGAGCAACACCGGCGGAATCGGTCCACGTGAGTCGCGACTGGTTCGCGGAACCCCAGTTGTTGAAATCGGCAGCGGAGTCGACGACGTCCGTGGCGATCACGGCACCGTCCTGGCCGTAGATCGTGCCGTCCTTGAGCCAGAACAGCGTCCCGACCGGAGTCGCCCCGGCCGGCACGCCGCTGAGGACTCCGGTGTAGGGGGCATTGCCGCTGGTCTGGATGAAGAGGTGAGCGACACCGGCAGTATCAGTCCAGGTGAGGCGCGACTGATTCGCGGAACCCCAGTTCGTGAAGTCAGCGGCGGAATTCACGACGTTCGTCGCGATCACAGCACCGTCCTGACTACGGATGGTCCCGTCCTTCAGCCAGAAGCCGGAACCGATCGGAGTCGAGCCACCAGGCACACCGGTGAGGACTCCGTTGTACGGGGCGCTGCCGCTGGTGAGGATGTAGATATGAGAGGCCCCGCCAGAAACGGTGACGGGAGCCGCAGCCGAGTTCGACGATGTCGCTGCGGTGATCGTCCCGGTCCCGGGGGTGCCGGTCGCCTTGAGGCCGCTGAGCACGACCTCGCCGTTGCCGTCGGTGGGCAGAGCCCGCGAGCCCGTCTCGCCGTTGGACCACGTGAGACCTGCCGGGAGAGTGACGGTGACCGGAGTGTTGGAGGGCGGCGGAGTCGTGCCATCGGTCGTCGCCTTGATCACGACGTCCTTCAGCGTGCCGCACGCGGCGACGGAGTAGGGCCCGTTGGTGAAGGCGAGCGTCGGAGTCTCGCCCGACGCCGCGGCCAGCGGTGCGCCGATCGCGGTGGCGACGACGGGGATGGTCCAGGCGGCACCGGCGACGACGGTGCGGCGGTGGACGGATCCGGGAGTGTTCTCGGTCATGTGAGTCCTTCGAGATCGGTGAGGCATCGAGGTGATGCGAAGCGAGCGTGTCTCCCGAGGCGGCAGGACGAGGAGGGGAAGTGAGCTTTCGTCTCAAATCGCGTCGCTACCCGGTCTCAATCGACGGGATCGCTGCCGCTCCGGCTCCGGGTGCGCTGTCATGGAGCCGTGACCGACCAGCCGACACCCGCGTTCCCCGCTGCCCGCGATCGACACGATCAGCTCGCCGAGCGAGGGCTCGCCCTCCGCGACGGCGACGCGATCGCCTGGCTGGGCCGCCGCGGGTTCTGGTGCGAGCCCCGCGGGCCCCTCCACCTCTTCGCGGATCGGCTCCTCGACGGGCCGTTCGAGCTCCTCCGCGTCTGGCACACGCCCGCGCGCCTCGGCCGGACTCCCGACGGCCGGTCCGGCTCCCGGAGCGAGACCCTCCTGCAGATCGACGGCGCCGTCGTTCTCACCAGCGGGTCGCAGTCGAGCACGCTCGGTCCCGGCGGCGTCGCACTCCTGCCGTCGGACGGCTCCTGGGTCCTGGACGGAGCCGTCGCCAGCGCTCGGATCGAGATGCGAACCCGGTACGGACTCTGGCCGTCCGACGTCGCCGACCGCCGGATCGAGACGCTCGAGGCGGGCAGCACCGCCTTCCGCGAGGTGCTCGTCGCGACCGCGATCAGCGCGCTCTCCTCGAGCATCCATCCCGGCGATCAGGGGTTCGTCTCGTTCCGGCAGGCGGTCGAGAGCCTGATGACCGGTCTGCCGGAGCTCCTCGGCGTTGCGGAGGCGACGACCCCCGAAGAGGCTCTCCACCGCCGAGCGCTGGAGCTCATCCGGAAGGAGGCCGCGGACCCGGACCTCACCGTCACGACTCTCGCCGCACGACTCCTCGTCTCCCGGCGGCACTTGTACCGCGCTTTCGCCCCTCACGGCGCGACTCCGCTCGCCGAGATCCACGCAGCGCGCGCGAGCCTGGCGCGAGAGCGCCTGGATCTCCACGCCCGCGACCGCGGGGTCGGGCGCCACGAGATCGCCCGCCGCTCCGGCTACCGGACGGTCCGCGCGATGAACGAGGCACTCCGGACCGGGTAGGCGGCTCGCTGAGCCGATCGAGTCGGCAGAATCCTCTGCGCGGCCGCTCGCAGGGCTCTCCGGATTCCGCGACCGAGGCGCGCTCCGCCGCGCCCTCGCCGCTCACCCGACCACTACGACGGAGAAGCCTGGTGGGCGATGACGACGACGGCCGTGTCGATGATCAGCCTCGGAACGACGACGGATGCCTCACCTGCGCGATCCGACCGGAAGCATCCCAGCGGTCGGTTCCCCTGCTCTGAACCACGATCGTCACCCGCATGCCGCCTGTGCAGGTGCGGATAGACTTCACAGGACGGCGTCCCGTACATGCTGGAGCGTACGGGACGCGTCTCCTCCCAGGCCCCGAGGATGCAGACGCTCCTCGCTTCGGAGGGCCGTTCCATGCCCGAGGGTCGATACCTCGCAGCCCTCCTCAGCGCTGCCGAGGCCCAGGAGTGGAGTCGCACCCTCGAACTCCTCGAGGAGTACTGGCCGCGTCTGGTCCACGTCCGCCAGGCCGAGCTGCTGGGGATCCTCGAGCTGATCCCGGAGAGCGTCCTGGACGAGCGCCCGCGGTGGATCCGAGCGCGGGACTTCGTCCGCAGCCGCTCGACGACCGCACCACCGGACGACGACGATCTCCCCGGGCTCCCGGCCCTCACCTCCCGGATCGTCGAGCTCCGGCGCGCGGGTCGAGCCGCGGAGGCGCTTCCGCTCCTCGCGCAGTGCCGGAGCCTGGAGAACGCGACCTCTCAGGTCGAGGCGGCCGGCGAACGCTCCGAACGGCTCTACCAGTGGGCTCGCGCTCTCGAGGACCTCGGCGAGACGAGCGACGCGCTCGACCTCTACGAGGCCGCCGCCCTCGCGACGGAGTCCGCACCGTCGGCCGGCAGGATGCGGTCGCTCGCGGGCGGCGCCGCTGCCCTCCTCGCCGCCCTCCACGGCGAGCGGGCCCGAGCTCAGCGCTCTCTCGACGAGTTCTGCGGGGGCGAAGAGGAGCCGCTCGGCGGCGGCGCCTCCGCGGCTCTCGCCCGGGCGCTCCTGCGCTTCGACGTCCTCGACCGCGAGGGGGCTCGCCGACTCGTCGCCGGGATCGATCCGACCACCGTCAGGCACCGCTGGGCGCACTACTTCCACGTCCGCGCGATCGTGGAGTGGGAGCAGCGATCACGCGTTCTCGAAGCCGAGCTGGACACGCAGCTGAAGTCGCGACCGCTCTCGACGCTCTCCGTGATCGATAACGGATCCGTGCGGATCACGCGCTACCTCCTGCACGCCGCCGATACTCGGCCCCGTCGCGCGGTCGACGCACTGGGATCCTCGACGTCGATGAGCACGATCCTCGACCACTTCATCACCGCCCTCAGGGCCTTCGTCCACACCAGAGAAGGACGCACCGCCGACGCCCGCCACCTCCTCGCCCGCCTCCGCACCGCCCGGCTCGCTCCCCGCGCTGAACTCCTGGCGCTCGTCGTCGGACCGGACCGCTCCCCCGACGACCTCGAGCGCATCGCCGCCCTCGCGGCCGAGCACGGCCTGTACTGGCTCCTCACCGCGCTCCCCGAGCACGATCGGAGCACGGTCTCGGCGCTGCTCACGCAGCACGAGCCGCTCATCGCCCCCCAGAGCCCCCTCGAGCCGACCCCAGCCCTCTCTCCCCCGCTGCTGACCCCCCGGGAACAGGACGTCGCCCAGCGCGCCGCCCTCGGGGAATCGACGGCCGACATCGCCTCCGCCCTGCACGTGAGCCCCAACACGGTGAAGACCCAACTCCGCAGCGTCTACCGCAAGCTCGGCGTCTCCACCCGCGACGAGCTCTTCGCCGCGCTGCACTGACGGGCGCGCCCATCGACGACCCGATGGTCCTGATCACCTGGCACGAGACGCATGTCCGGGAGCGGTGCAGGTCTACCCTCGCGGGCACGGACGGCCGTCCGGTCACCCCGTACCCCGACTACTCGAAGGAGACGAGCATGTTCAACCGCAGGATCGTGACCACTCTCACCACCACCGCAGTGGTCCTCGGCGCGACCCTGCTCACAGCTCCTCCGGCCGCCGCAGGAGAGCTCGTCTACAGCAACGGTGGACCCGGGCACTGCTTCACCGTCCGGAAACAGCGGGACGCGATAGGGGCCGCGCAGGTCACCGTCTGGAACACCTGCGGAGACCGCCGTCGGGTCAAAGTGATCTGGAAGTACGGCCCCGACAGCGGATGCAACACCACCTGGGCAGGCGACCGGAAATTTAGCGACAGCTCCGCCGTCCAGGCCAAGTTCGACAAGCTCGTCACCTGCTGATCCCACCGGCAACGACACGGACGACGCCGGCGACCGAGCCGACCGGAGGGTGATCGCGCTCGGCGTCGTCATCCTCGTCCCGGCGGGTCTGTGCATCGGAGCTCTGGCGATCGCCTGATCGCGCGATCGACGGGATCGGGCTCGGTAGCCGTGCCGTCGTCGGCACGTCTCCACCGGCCCGGTCGACTCGACCAGTGTCTCGACGGGGCGGCCACCGAGGTGCGGCTGCTGACACGACTCCTCAGCGCCGAACCGGCGCGGAACGTGCCGGTCAGCCGGTCCGCCTCCTACAGTCGTTCTCGATGCCTCGAGTCGGACTCGACGCCGACGGCACGAGGCTCGCACGGGCGTCGGAGACCCGGCACTCCCGGGTCCACCACGGGAACGGGAGACGACATGCGCGAGACCCTCCTCCGCGGACCATTGTCCGCGCTGGCCGTGGCGGGCGTGATCGCCGCGTCCGGCTGCTCCGCGGCCCCTCCTGCGGACGTCGGCACCCCGACCGACCGCTCGAGCGCGTCCACAACGGGAGCGGACGCCCTCGGGACCTACGGCGTGACCGGAGCGTCGGAGGGGCAGGAGCAGCTCGACTGGACCCGTGCCCTCACTCTCGAGCTCGTCACGCGCGACTCGGAGACGCGTCTCCAGGTCAGCGGCGCGTGCAACTTCCTCGATTTCGCTCTCGTGGACGCGGGCTCGGGCTCCTGGTCGGCGCTCTCCGGCCCGGCGATGACGTACGCCGCCTGCAGCGGCGAGACCGGCGCCCGCGAGACGTGGCTGCTCGACGCGATCGGCGGAGCCGTGATCGAGGTCACGGGTGCGGATCTGCGGGTGACGTCCCGCGAGATCCGGATCCACGCCGCCGCGTGCGCGACCGGAGAGTACTCCGAGCAGCCCGCTCCCTCCTGCGCCGCCGGCGCGACGGTCACGCCCTAGGCGACGGCGAGCCGGACCCCGCCCCCGCGGCCGCCCGGCCGCCCCTAGCCCAGCCCACCGCCCCCGCGCATCCCCGCGCGCAGCATCCGCACGCTCCCTAGCCTGGGACGCATGCCCCACCGCGATCCCGCCGTCCACCACGAGGTCGACGGCGTGCAACTGCGCTCCTACGCCGTCGGCCCGCTCGACGCGCCCCGGACCTTCGTGCTCCTGCACGGCATCGGGATGTCGCACCGCACGTTCTCGCGCCTGGTCGCTCCGCTGCGGCGGCACGGTCGGGTGGTCGCCGTCGACCTCGCGGGCTTCGGCGCCAACCGCTCGCCGAAGCGGCGCGTCGGCATCGCCGACCACGCCAGGTTCGTCGCCCGGGTGCTGGAGGATCGGGGCGTCACGCGCGCGATCGCCGTCGGCCACTCGATGGGCACGCAGGTCGCGGTCGAGCTGGCCGCACTCGTCCCCGACGTCGTCGAGGGAGTCGTCCTCATCGGCCCCGTCGTCGACCCGCAGCGCCCCGGAGCCGTCCGGCAGGGCCTCGCGCTCGCCCGCGACTGCCTCGGCGAGCCGATCGGAGTCGACGCACTGGTCCTCGGCGACTACGTGCGCGGAGGCATCGGCTGGTACCTCCGGCAGCTCCCCGAGATGCTGCACCACCCGATCGTCGAGCGGGCGGCCGTGCTCGCGCAGCCGGTGCTGATCGTCCGCGGCCACGACGACCCGATCGGCACGCGCGACTGGTGCACGCGGCTCGCCGACGCCTGCTCGGACGCCCGGGTGATCGAGCTCGGACGCTCCCGCCACGTGGTCCCGCGCACCGAGCCCGAGGAGCTGGCCCGCGAGCTGGGGCGCTTCGCCGCCGCGATCGGGACACCCCCCGCGGCTCCCGGCGAGTCGACCGCCGAGGCCTCCCCCGAGACGGCCCCCGTCGTCGAGGCCGTGCGGTGAAGCGGATCCTGCGCGACGGCCTCTGGTGGATCCAGGACTACGCCTACGCCGTGGCCTGGCAGGTGCGCGGCGTCGTCTCCCGCCGTGCCCCCGACGACTACCTCGACGGCGACCGCCGGCCCGTGCTCGTCCTGCCCGGGATCTGGGAGACGTGGTCCTTCCTCCGCCCGATCATCGACCCGCTGCACCGGCGCGGTCATCCGCTGCACGTGCTCGACGACCTGGGCCGCAACGGCCGCCCGGTCGCCCGCACGGCGGAGGACGTCGCCGCCTACCTGGAGCGCCACGACCTGCGCGATGTGGTGATCGTCGCCCACAGCAAGGGCGGGCTGATCGGCAAGTACGTCATGACCGAGCTCGACCCCGACGGCCGGGTCGACCGCATGGTCGCGGTCTCGACCCCGTTCGGCGGCTCGCGCTACGCGCCCTACCTCGTGCTGAAGAGCCTCCGCTCGTTCTCGCCGCGCGACGCCACGACGCTGCTGCTGGCCAGCCGGGCGGGAGCGAACGCACGCATCACCTCGGTCTTCGGCGTCTTCGACCCGCACATCCCCGAGGGCAGCATGCTCGAGGGCGCGGTCAATGTGCGGATCGAGACCGGCGGTCACTTCCGGATCCTCGGGAACCCCGAGACGCTCGCGGCCGTGATCGCCGCGGTGTCGGCCGAGGAGCGCGCCTGAGCGCCTACTCCTTCGCCGCCGACCGCCCCACGAAGTGCACGGAGCGGCGTCGCTCCGCCTCCTCGCGCACCTCCAGGTGCCGCACGACGAAGGCGCCGGCGAGGAACGCGTAGCCCACACCCGACGCGACTCCGGCGGTGATCGAGAGCACCTGGAGCAGCAGCGCCAGCGTCGGCGACGACCCCTGGTACGGCCCCCAGACGAACGGCGCGACGTCGATCAGCAGGATGCGCAGCGCTACGGCGACGAGGCCGATGACGAGCATCGCGCGCGAGGACAGCGTCGGGATCATGGGTCTCCTCCGGTCGTCGTCCCAGTCTCGTCCGCGCGCCGGGAGGAGTCGAGGGCCCCGTAGCGCGCGCTCCTCCCCGCTCGCAAACCCCTACCCGTCCGAGGGCACCGAGCGGATGCTGGTGGCATGGCTCCTGCGCGCACGACCGGACCGACCGAGCTCCTCCTGGTGCGCCACGGCGAGAGCGTCGCCAACGTCGCCGCCAGCGCGGCCGAGGCCGAGGGTGCTCTCGAGATCGCGGTCGACCGGCGCGACGCCGACGTCGAGCTGTCCGAGGCCGGGCAGGAGCAGGCCCACGCGCTCGGACGCTGGCTCGGCGGGGAGGCGGCCCCGGTCTCGGCCTGGAGCTCGCCCTTCCTCCGCGCCTCGTCGACCGCGCACCTGGCCCTCGCCGAGGCTGGCCTCGACCTGCCGCTCCGGATCGACGAGCGCCTCCGCGACCGCGACCTCGGCATCGCCGACCGGCTGACCACCTCCGGGTTCCGCGCCCGCTACCCCGACGAGGCGGCGCGGAGGGAGTGGCACGGCAAGTTCTACTACCGGCCGCCGGGCGGCGAGTCCTGGACCGACCTGGCGCTCCGGATGCGCTCGTTCCTCGACCACCTCGACGCCGCAGCGCCGACCGGACCCGCGGTGCTGTTCTGCCACGACGCCGTCGTGCTCATCACCCGCTACGTCTGCGAGGGGCTGTCCGAGCGCGAGCTCCTCGACATCGGCGCCTCCACCCCCGTGGCCAACGCGTCGGTGACGCGCCTGATCCGCGGCGACGACGGCTGGAGCGTCGAGCGCTTCTCGAGCACCGAGCACCTGGAGCGGACCGGCGCGCCGGTCACCCGGCACGACGACCGCGACGAAGGAGAGGGAGACCCGCATGAGTGAGGTCATCGACCGCGCACTGCTCGAGGGGCGCTGGCCGCTGCCCGAGCCCGGAGGATCCAAGCACGCCCGCGGAGACGTGGTCGTCGTCGGCGGCGCCAGGAAGACCCCCGGCGCCGCCCTGCTCGCGGGGATCTCGGCGCTGCGGGTCGGCGCGGGCCGCATCACGCTCTGCGTCGCCGAGTCCGTCGCCTCGGCCACCGCGGTGGCGCTCCCCGAGTGCGGCGTCGTCCTGCTGCAGGAGTCGCGGACCGGATCGATCACCGGCCGCGGGCTCGAGGCGCTCGAGGGCGAGCTCGCCTCGGCCGACGTCGCCCTGGTCGGACCGGGCCTGGACGACCCGAAGGCGACCGCCGCGACGCTGCGGGCCCTCGCTCCGCTGCTGCGGGACGTGCCCGCCGTGCACCTGGACGCGTTCCCGCTCGGCGTGCTGCCGGGCCAGAAGCGGGTCGCCCGCTCGCTCGCGGGACGGCTCCTGATGACTCCGAACACCGCCGAAGCCGAGCGGCTGCTCGGAGCGGAGATCGACGACGTCGAGACGGCCGCCGTCGCGATCGCGCGCCGCTACGAGGCGGTCGTGAGCCTGTTCAACGTCGTCGCGAGCCCGGACGGCGTGCTCGTGCACGCCGAGGGCGAGCACCCGGGCCTCGCGACGGCCGGGAGCGGCGACGTGCTCGCCGGCGCGACCGCGGGACTCCGCGCGCGGGGCCTCGACGGCGCCGGCGCGGCGGCTTGGGCGGTGCACCTGCACACCGAGGCCGACTCCCGCCTCACCGAGCGGATCGGCGCGGCCGGCTACCTGGCGAGCGAGATCCCCGCCGAGTTCCCGCCCCTGCTGCGCGCCTGAGCCATCCACTCCGAGACACCGCGGATCTCGATACGGCCGCTGCGCGCCCTACTCGATCAGCAGAAGCTCTTGCTGGTCGAGTAGCCCCGAAGGGGCGTATCGAGACCCACGTCTCCCAGAAGATCAGTCTCTTCCGCGCCCCGCGCTGGCACCGAAGGCGCCCTCTCCGCTCGATACGGCCGCGCCGCGCCCTACTCGATCAGCGAGGGCGACCGCTCAGAGCGCGACGTCCGCGACCGAGAACGCGACTCCCGGAGTGATCAGGATCGCCGTCTTGCGCGGCTCACCCTCGCCCTGATTCACGATCAGCCAGCGTGACGACTCGCCGTCGAGCGCCCGCTCCACATCGGCGCGCACCTCCGCGGCGCTCGTATCGGTCAGGCTGTACGGCGATCCGCCGTAGATGATCTCCACACGCTTCACAGGATGGGCTCCTCGCTCGGGCGACTGCTGCCGTGCGGTTCCTCGCTGATGCGCAGACCGTGTGCGGTGTGCGAATCGGCCAGCAGCTGACGGATCCAGTCGGGGTTGATCGAGGGCGCGCGGCCCCCGTGGTACTTGAAGCGCAGCGGGATCGCGGGGTGCAGCCAGATCGAGGTGCGCCCGTCGCCGACCGCCTGCGAGTCCTTCCACGAGAAGTAGAAGGACTCGTTGCGCGACAGCTTCGAGCCGATGACGATCTGCAGGTGCGCCAGCAGGCGGTCGTCGAAGTCGGCCTCCAGAGTGGAGTCGTAGATCAGTCGGCCCATCAGGGCACTCTCCGTTCGGGCCGCGATGCTCGGCGGGGGCCGGGTGACGCCGGGGCAGCGCTCCCGCTCCGGTACTCGCGGCAGGAGCCGATCCTACCGAGACGTCCTCGTGCGGCCACCTCAGCGCACCTCGTCGTCGTCGAACCCGGTGAAGTCCAGGTCGGGCAGGTGCAGCGCGCTCTCGGAGTCCGCCGGCTCGGCGACCGGGTGCGAGACGCCCAGCCGCCCCGCCTCGCGCGTCATCCGCGCCACGAGCTCCTCGTCCACGATCTCCTCGGCGTCGCTCTCCTCCGGCTCGCTGAGGAGCTGGCTGGCGGGGCCGATGAGCAGGGCCGCAGTGCCGAGCCCGCCGTCCTCGCGCCGGACGGGGATCTCGACCGCCGCGGATCCCCTCCGCAGCGCGAGCGCCTCGGCGTAGTGCACCAGCGACCGCGCGATGGCGCTGCCGGTCAGCACCGAGCTGCCCGCGTAGTGGATCCGTTCCATGCCCTCTTCCTACTCCTGTCCCGGATCAGGGGGCAGGAGTTGCGGGAGCGGCCTCGCCGTTGCTAGCGGAGCGCCTCGAGTCTCTCGTCGAGGCCGTCGCGCACCGCCGGCCACTCCTCGCGGAGGATCGAGTGCACGGCCGTGTCGCGCCACGATCCGTCGGCCCGCCGCTGATCGTGCCGCAGCACCCCCTCGAACGTCGCGCCCAGACGGAGGATCGCGGCCCGCGACCGCGCGTTGGCCGCGTCGGCCTGCAGCTTCACCCGCGAGTAGCCGCTGTCGAACGCGAGACCGAGCAGCAGCCGCTTCGTCTCGGGGTTCACCGCGGTGCCCCACACCTCGGGCGCGTAGGCGGTCCAGCCGAGGTGTGCCGCCTCGCGCGTCTCGTCGAAGTCGGCGAGCGCCGTCGCCCCGACCACCCGCCCGTCGACGAGGACGGCGCACGGCAGTCCCTCCCACGGGTAGTAGCGGCGGACGAAGGCGCTGAAGGCGGCCGGATCGGGATCGAGTCCGGCTGCTCCTCCTCCGTAGCCGCCGGCGAAGACCTCGGGGCGCGCGATCGCGGCGTGCAGGCCGTCGAGGTGCTCCTCGCCGAGCGGCTCGAGCACGACGGTGCGGCCGACGAGGCGCACGGGGCCCGGGCGGCGCGGAGGGACGGGAGCGGAGTCGGTCACCCGGCCATTCTGGGTCCCCTCCGCCCCGGCGAGAGGTCCAGACCGCGTGCCAGCATGGGGTCCATGGCCGACTCCGCGCTGTTCGAGACCTCCGCCGCCGCCTTCGTCCGCCTGCTCGAGCGGATCCGCGACGACCAGTGGACGCTGCCCGCCCTCGGCGAGTGGGACGTCCGAGGGCTCGCCGGGCACACCTCGCGCGCGATCCTCACCGTCGAGGCGTACCTGGGCGCCCCGGAGCCGGCCGAGGCGACGGTGCCGGACGCGCTCGCGTACTACGGGGCCCTCGCCGGCAACATCGGCGACCCGGCGGCCGTCGCCCGGCGCGGGGTGCAGGCGGGTGCCGCTCTCGGCGACCGGCCCGCGGTGGTCGCGGCGGAGGCGCTGCGCCGCGCGTCGGCGCGTCTCGCCGAGCAGCCGCCCGGCCGGCTCGTCGCGGTGGGGCCGCACTCCCTCGCGCTCGACGAGTACCTCCGCACCCGCGTGCTCGAGCTGGTCGTGCACTCCGTCGATCTGTCGCGCGCGACGGGAGCGCCCCACGGGCTGCCCGGCCCCGCTGTCGAGGCGGCCTGCGCGCTGGCGGGGTCGCTCGCGGCGAGGTCCGGGCGGGCGGAGGAGTTCCTCATGGCGGTCAGCGGCCGCGACGGGCTCCCGGCCGGCTTCTCGGTCGTCTGACCCCGGGCACGCGAGCACCCTGCAGATCGAGTAGGCCGCTCGCGGCCGTATCGAGATCTGCGCCCGCCGTACTGCCGGTGGATGCGGGTCTCGATACGCCGCTGCGCGGCTACTCGACCAGCGAAGGGGCCCTGCTGATCGAGTAGGCCGCTCGCGGCCGTATCGAGATCCGCATCCTCCGTACTGCCGGCGGAAGCAGACCCCGCTCAGGCCACAGCGAGTGCGGCGACCGGCGAGACCGTCGTCGCCCGGCGGGCGGGCAGCACCGCCGAGACGACCGTGATCAGCACGCCGACGGCCACCACCGAGACGAGGATCCCCACCGGGATGGTCGGCGGCACGAGGCCGATGCCCTTCATCGAGCCGAAGATCGCGATCGCCCCGCTCCAGCCGTAGACGACGCCGAGCACGAGGCCCAGCAGCGCCGCGGCGAGCACCATCTGCGCCGCCTCGAGCACGACCATCCAGCGCACCTGCGAGCCCGTGAATCCGAGGGCGCGGAGCAGCCCCAGCTCGCGGCGCCGCTGCAGCACGCTGAGCGAGAGGGTGTTGACCATGCCGACGGCGGCCAGGAGCACCGAGAAGCCGAGCAGGACGCTCATGATCGCGGTGCTGACCGACACGAACTGGTCGAGCGCAGCGAAGAGCTCGGGCTCCATGTCCTCGGACATCCGCATGATCGTGGCGAAGGTCGCGGCGGCGACCGCGAACATCGTGACGAGCGTCACTCCGATCACCAGCCCGATGACCGCGCGGGCGCTGCGGGCGGGGTTCCTGATGGCGTTCGCCGAGGCGAGGCGGGCGACCGGCCCGCCACCGAACGCCCGGCCGACCAGCGAGGTCAGCGGAGGCAGGAGCACGGGGGCGCCGAGGATGACGCCCGTGAACGAGACCATGCCCCCGACGAGACCGAGCAGCACGCCGTACGGGCTCACCAGTCCGGCCACGACACCCGCGCCCAGGAGGACGAAGCCGAGCACGACGAACGCGATCGCGAGCGCGTTGCGTCCGCGACGTCCGCGGAGCTCGTCGTAGCGCGGCTCCGCGGCGGATCCCGCGGCCTCGGCCGGCGAGACCGAGAGCACGCGCCGCGATCCGCCCCACGATGCGATCACGGTCGACGCGATCACCGCGGCGGCCGGCAGCACGAGGCCCGGCGAGACGAGCGGGTAGTCGATGCGCGAGAACGTGCCCGTGGCGAAGGCGAGCTCGGCGCCGGCCGCGACGAGCACGACGGCGGCGACGAGGCCGATGACCGCGCCGAGCACCCCCTGCACGAGGCCGTTCCGCACCACCTCGGCGCGCAGCGAGCGACCGGAGGCGCCCAGCAGCCGCAGCAGCGAGATCTCGCGGGTGCGCCCCGCGATGACGGTCGACACGGCGTTCGAGGTGACGATGCCGCCGACGAACACGGCGATGCCGAAGAACACCGCCCCGACGACTCCGAGGGTCGTCGCGGCCTGCTCGATGCCGTCGAGGCCGGCGTCCTGGAACGCGGCGACCATGTCGGCGACGACCATGACGAGCACTCCGCCGAACGCCGCAGAGAGGGCTGCGACCGTGACGATCGCTCCGCCGCCCTGGCGGGAGCCCGTGCGCACGCCGCTCACGCCGCCGCCTCCATCTCGAGCATCGCGCGCGAGACCTCCTCGGCGCTCATCCCGCGGCGGTCGTCGACGACGGCGCCGTCCCGGAGGAACACGATGCGGTCGGCGTACGCGGCCGCGATCGGGTCGTGTGTCACCATCGCGATCGACTGGCCGTACTCGCGGGTGGAGGCGCGCAGCAGCGTGAGGACCTCGCGGCCGGTGCGCGAGTCGAGGTTGCCGGTGGGCTCGTCGGCGAAGATGAGCTGCGGCCGGGTCGCGAGGGCGCGGGCGATGGCGACGCGCTGCTGCTGGCCGCCCGAGAGCTCGTAGGGCCGGTGGGTGAGGCGCTCGCGCAGTCCGAGGGACTCGATGAGGCTCGCGATCCACGCCTCCTCGTCGGCGGTGACACGGCGGCCGTCGAGCTCGAACGGCAGGCGGATGTTGCCGCGCACGTCGAGCGTGGGGATCAGGTTGAACGCCTGGAAGACGAAGCCCACCTCGCGGCGGCGGAGCATCGTCAGCTCGGCGTCGCCGAGGCCGCTGATCTCGGTGTCGCCGAGGAACACGCGTCCGTCGGTCGCCGTGTCCATGCCGGCGAGGACGTGCATGAGGGTGGACTTGCCGGAGCCGCTCGGACCCATGACGGCGGTGAACTCGCCGCGCTGGATCGAGAGGGTGACGCCGTCGAGGGCGACGACGGGGGGCGTGCTGCCGTACAGCTTGCGCACGTTCTCGACGCGCGCCACAACGGTGGAGGTCTGGTTCTGCATGTCCTCGACGCTACGGAGCGGGCCGCGTCGCGGGCGTCGCCCGACGGTGGTCGCCCGGTCATCCCAGCGGGGGACCGGAGGTGGTCCTCTGTACGGGCGGCCCAGGATCAGCGGGGGCGGAGTCCGGCCCGGCGGAGCGCGAGGGCGGCGAGGGCCCGCGTCGCCCCGGGGTCGCCTGTGCGCCACCCGGGGACGGCGTCCGGGTGCGCCGCGAGGATCTCGCGCGGCGACGCCTCCGTCAGCGCACGCAGCGCCAGGAGCTCGGAGCCCGCGGCCGTCGCGCCCAGCGCCCGGAGCTCGGCGGTGCGCCGGGCGAAGCGCAGTCGCGGACGCAGCCAGAGAACGGCCAGGAGCAGGAGCGGCAGCCCGCCGACGGCCAGGCCCGCCACGATCGCGAGGGCTCCCGCGAGCTGCTGCTGATCGCGACCCGCCGCGGCCAGCACGGAGCCGGCTCCGCTCGCCTCGTCGAAGGGCGCGCGCACGGCGTCGCCGAGCAGCGGGATGCCGCCGAGCGTCGTCCCGGCGTCGGACATGGTGGAGCCGAAGCCGCTGCCCGCGCTCTCGAGGCGGCGCCCGATCTCGGCCAGCCCGGCGATCAGGCTCGCCACTGCGATGCCGGCCGCGATCGCGATCACGGCGACGGCGACCGCCAGGGCGTCGGCCGTGATCTGCCGCGCACGCACGGCGGGGAGGTCCGCGTAGATCTGCATCCGCCGATCATGCCGGGCCCGGGCCGAGGAACGCGCCCCCTTGCCGATCCGCTGGGGGAGGCGAGGTGTCGCCAGTCTGCTGATCGAGTAGCCCGCGCAGCGGGCGTATCGAGATCCGCGTGTCCCGGACGTGGCGGGACTCGATACGCGCCTGCGGCGCTACTCGACCAGCGGGGGCGGCGCTCAGTCTCGATGGCGTCTGCCGACTCCGCGGGGCCCGTTCCGGGTCGGCTCGGCGCGCAGGGCGACGGCGAGTGGGCGCGAGAAGGGGTCCAGCGGAGGCGCAGGGGCCGTTTCGCGGCGGTTCGCACCCTTGCTGGGGCGCCTTCGGTGCTGACGCAGGGCGGGGACGAGACGGATCTTCTGGGAGACGTGGGTCTCGATACGCCCCTTCGGGGCTACTCGACCAGCAAGGACCAGTAGATCCACCCGCGTCCGAGGACCCGGTCAGGCGGCCGCTCTGCTGCCGACGGCGGGTCTCGATACGCCCCTAGGGGGCCACTCGACCAGCGGAGAGTTCCCGCACCGCGGCGCCCGCGAGCGAGTCTGCCGCGGAGCGACGACGGGTGCGGGTCAGTCGAGGAGGTCGTGCAGGACGACGACCTGCTCGCGCTCGGGGCCGACTCCGATGGCCGAGAAGCGGGCGCCGCTCATCGCCTCGAGGGCGCGGACGTAGTCCTGTGCGGCCTGCGGGAGGTCGGCGAACGTGCGGCAGCCGGTGATGTCCTCCTGCCAGCCGGGGAACTCCTCGTAGATCGGCTTCGCGTGGTGGAAGTCGCTCTGCGAGACGGGGACCTCGTCGTGGCGCACGCCGTCGACGTCGTAGGCGACGCAGACGGGGATCGTCTCGAGGCCCGAGAGCACGTCGAGCTTGGTGAGGACGAAGTCGGTGACGCCGTTGATGCGCGCGGAGTAGCGGGCGATCGGGGCGTCATACCAGCCGCAGCGGCGCGGGCGGCCGGTCGTGGTGCCGAACTCGAAGCCCTGCTTGCGGAGGTACTCGCCCCACTCGTCGAACAGCTCGGTCGGGAAGGGGCCCGCGCCGACGCGGGTCGTGTACGCCTTGATGACCGCGATGACGCGCTCGATGCGGTTGGGGGCGACTCCGGAGCCGGTGGCGGCTCCTCCGGAGGTCGCGTTCGAGGACGTGACGAACGGGTAGGTGCCGTGGTCGACGTCGAGCATGGTGGCCTGGCCGGCCTCGAAGAGCACGGTCTTGCCGGCGTCGAGGGCCTGGGCGAGCACGAGCGAGGTGTCGGCGACCATGGGGCGCAGGCGCTCGGTGTACTGCAGCAGATCCTCCATGACCTGCTCGACGAGGATCGCGCGGCGGTTGTAGACCTTCACCAGCAGGTGGTTCTTCTGGTCGAGGGCGCCCTCGACCTTCTGACGGAGGATGTTCTCGTCGAAGAGGTCCTGGATCCGGATGCCGACGCGGTTGATCTTGTCGGCGTACGCGGGGCCGATGCCGCGGCCCGTGGTGCCGATCTGGCGCTTGCCGAGGAACCGCTCCGTCACCTTGTCGAGGGTGCGGTGGTAGCTCGTGATGACGTGCGCGTTGGCGCTGACGAGCAGCTTCGAGACGTCGACGCCGCGGGCGCTGAGCGCCTCGAGCTCGTGGAAGAGCACCTCGATGTCGACGACGACTCCGTTGGCGATGACGGGCACGACGCCCGGGGTCAGGATGCCCGAGGGGAGCAGGTGCAGCGCGTACTTCTCGTCGCCCACGACGACGGTGTGGCCGGCGTTGTTGCCGCCGTTGAACTTGACGACGTAGTCGACGCGGCTGCCGAGGAGGTCGGTGGCGCGTCCCTTGCCCTCGTCGCCCCACTGGGCGCCGGTGATGACGATTGCTGGCATGGCGTGTCCTTCTCGACGGGGAGTGGGCGCCCGGCCCGTTTCGGGTCCACCGGGCCTCGGCGGGCCGGCCCGACATCGAGATGCCGCTTCTGCGCGACCAGCCGCTCGATTCTAGCGGAGCGGCTCCGGGGGCGCTCAGGAGGCGGAGGGGATGCATCGCCGAGCAATGCTCTCGAATCCGACACACGGCGTTCACACATCCGGCCTAGGTTCGAAGACGTTCACTCTCCACTCATCACGCGAACAGGACACCGATGCGCCGATACCGCGCTGCCAGCCTCCTCGTCGTCGCCGCCCTCGGAGCGGCCACCGTCGCCCCCTCGGCGGCAGCGGCCACCGTCGACGACGGCCTCGAGCTCACCCTCGTCTCGACGACCGACACCCACGGACACGTCTACAACTGGGACTACTTCGCGAACGCGCCCTACGAGGGCGAGGACACCCTCGGCCTCACGCGCGTCGCGACCGAGGTCGACCGCCTGCGCGCCGAGAAGGGCGACGAGTCCGTCCTGGTCTTCGACAACGGCGACGCGATCCAGGGCACCCCGCTCAGCTACTACTACGGCCTGGGCGACGGAGCCGCGGGCGTCCTCGCCGGCGGGACGACGCATCCGATGGCCGCCGCGTTCAACACGATCGGCTACGACGCGCAGGTCGTCGGCAACCACGAGTACAACTACGGCCTCGACATGCTCAGCGCCTACGAGGGCGATCTGAACGCCCCGCTGCTGGGTGCGAACGTCGTCGACGTCGCCACCGGCGAGCCGTACCACGAGCCCTACACGCTGATCGAGCGCGAGATCGACGGCGAGACCGTCACCGTCGGCGTCCTCGGCCTCGTCACCCCGGGCGTCCGCGTCTGGGACAAGCAGTACGTCGACGGCGTGCTCGAGTTCCGCGACATGGTCGAGACCGCGAAGGAGTGGGTCCCGAAGGTGCAGGCCGAGGCCGACGTGGTCGTCGTGCTCGCGCACACCGGTCAGGGCACCGTCGCCGACGCCGACTACGACCCGGCCGACCTCAACGAGGACGTCGTCAACAACATCGCGACGCAGGTCCCCGGCATCGACGTGCTCGTCGCCGGGCACAGCCACCAGGACGTGCCGCAGACGCTCTACACGAACGTCGCCGGCGAGCAGGTGCTCGTCACGCAGCCCTACTACTGGGCGCAGGGCCTGACCGAGGTCACGCTGAACCTCGTGCCCGACGCGGCCGGCGACCTGCAGGTCGACTGGTCGGATGGCGAGGCGCCGGTCGCCGAGGCCGTCTACGCGCGCGACATCCCGGAGGAGTCGACCGCGGTGCTCGACGCGCTCGCCGAGGCGCACGCGACGACCATCGATTACGTGAACACCCCCGTCGCCGAGTCGGTCGAGGAGCTCTCGGCCGAGACCTCCCGCTACGAGGACACCCCGATCATCGACTTCATCAACTCCGTGCAGGCCGAGACGGTCGACGCCGCGCTCGAGGGTACGGAGTGGGCGGACGTCCCGGTGATCTCGCAGGCGTCGCCGTTCTCGCGCACCGCGGTCTTCCCGAAGGGGCAGGTCACGATCCGCGACATCGCGGGCCTCTACATCTACGAGAACACCCTGCGCGGAGTGGAGATGACCGGTGCCGAGGTGCGCGAGTACCTCGAGTTCTCGGCCCGGTACTTCAACCAGGTCGCGCCCGGCGCACCGTTCGACCCGGCCACGGGAACGAACGCGATCACCGAGGATCGCCCGACGGGCATCCCGGATTACAACTACGACGCGCTCTCGGGCCTGGACTACGTGATCGACATCTCGCAGCCCGCCGGATCCCGCATCCGTGATCTCGCCCAGCTCGACGGCACCCCGGTCGCCGACGACGACGTGTTCGTGATGGCGGTCAACAACTACCGTCAGAGCGGCGGAGGCGCCTACCCGGCCGTCGCCGCGGCTCCGCTGGTCTACGACGAGCGGCTCGAGATCCGCCAGCTGCTCATCGACTGGGCGACCGCGCGCGGAGTGATCGACCAGGCCGACTTCTTCGACGCGAACTGGTCGCTGACCTCGGTCGCGGCTCCGGTCACGCCCACCCCGACCGAGCCGGGCACCCCCGCGCCGACCGAGCAGCCCACGGCCGCTCCGTCGCCGCAGCCCACGGCCACGGCGGTGCCGGTCGCCGGAGGCGGGAACTCGGGCTCGCTCGCGCACACCGGCTCCGACGCGGCCGGCTTCGCGGGAGCGGCGCTCCTGCTGCTGCTCTCGGGAGCGGCGCTGACGATCCTTCGGCGCCGCCGCACGGCGTAGCGAGCGCCGCGCCCCGCGGGCTCCCTCCGCGGGAGCACCTCCGGCTCGTGGAATCGCGTTCGGCTCGCGGAATCGTCCTGATTCCGCGAGCCGGACGTCGTTCTGCGGGCCGGACGTGAGGCCGGCGTACCGAGCCGCCTCAGCGGCGGGCGACGATGCGCTCGGTGCCCGTCCACGTCGGCAGGGGACCGTAGCCGTCGCGGACGACGGAGACGACGGCCGCGGCGATCGCCCAGACGATCAGGGCGGCGAGGACGATGAGGAAGACCATGGCGAACTCCTTCGCATTCGGGCGCTCTCTGCGCCGATCACGACGATCCGCGTAAGACCCCGTCGGCCGCATCGGGCGATCGCCCTATCCCACCCGATCCCCGCCGTTCCGCGGATCCGGACGCACGTTCCGCCCGGGTGGCACCGCTCAGCGCCCCGGGATCCACGAGGCGGGACTCGTCCAGCCGCGCCCGCGCTCCTCCTCCGCTCGTCGGATGAGGCGATCGCCCGATGCGCCGCCGCGCACTCCCGCGGGAGCCTCCTCTCACCCCCGACGAGAGGACCGAGATGATGCTGAGCGACCACTCCTTCCCCGCGCTGCTCGAGGAGCGCGAGCGCCGCCTCGCGCAGGACCTCGAATGCGAGCGGCTGCGCCGGGAGCGCGCTGCGGAGACCTGCCGACCGCCCCTGATCAGCCGCCTCCTGCCCGCGCTCCGCCGCGGTCCCGCCCGCCTCTGAACGACTCCGCCGCGTTCCGGTCGAGCACCGGCGCGAAACCGACATCGCGCGTCGCGGAGCCCCTCCGGTGTCCGTGCCCGGTGGCACCATGACTCCCATGCCGATCCCGCCCTCCCCGTCCGTCCTCGTCGGTCGCGACGACGACCTCGCGGCCCTGCGGCGCGCCTACGAGCGGATGCTCGTCCAGGGTGCGCGCGCGGTGGTCGTCGGCGGCGAGGCCGGGATCGGCAAGAGCAGGCTCGTCGCCGAGTTCGTGCAGCGGCTGCCGTCCGAGGCCCTGGTGCTCCGTGGGCAGTGCGTCGATCTCGACCGCGACGCGCCTCCCTACGCGCCGATCACCGCGCCGCTGCGCGAACTGGCGCGCGTGGTGGGGCCGGAGGAGCTCGCCGCGCTGGCGGGCGCCTCGGTCGAGGGGCTGCGCATCCTGCTCCCCGAGCTGCCCGGGAGCGGCGAGCCGGCCGCGGCCGCCCCGCCCGTCCTCGAAGCGGTCACCGTCGCCCTCGAGGCGGCGTCGCGCGTGCGTCCGATCGTGCTGGTCGTGGAGGACCTGCACTGGGTCGATCCGGCGACGCTCGGAGTGCTGCGCTTCCTCGTGCGCGTCGCGACCGCCGGCCGGATCCTCGTGGTCCTCACCTTCCGCAGCGATCAGCTGCGCCGCGGCGATCCCCTGCGCGCCTGGCTGCCCGAGCTCGAGCGGAGCGACCGGGTGCAGCGGCGCGAGCTCGCCCGGCTCGACCGTCGCGGCGTCGAGGCGATGGTCGCGTCCCTCCGCGGTGCCGCGGTCGCTCCGCGCGATCTCGCGCTCGTCGTCGAGCGGACGGAGGGGGTGCCCTTCTTCGTCGAGGAGTTCGCGCGCGCCGAGGCGGCGACGGTGCCCGAGTGCTACCCCGAGTCGCTGCGCGACGTCCTGCTCGCCCGGTACGAGGGGCTCAGCGAGCCGACGCAGAAGATCCTGCGCACGCTCTCGGCGGGCGGCACCTGCGTCGAGCACGACCTCATCACGGTGGTGCACGGCGACGCCGACTCGGTCGAGACCGCGGCGCGCGAGGCCATCGCCGGCGGGGTGCTCGTCGTCGACGGCAGCAGCTACAGCTTCCGGCACGCCCTCGTGCGCGACGCCATCCACGACGAGCTGCTGCCCGGCGAGCGGGTCAGGGCGCACACCTGCTACGCCGAGGCGCTCGAGTCGCGGGGCCCGTCCGCCGCGTCCGAGATCTCGTACCACTGGATGGCCGCTCACGACGCCGAGCGGGCGTTCGCCTCCTCGCTCGATGCCATGGCGCACGCGCGCGCCTCCTTCGCCCACGCGCTCGCCGCCCGCATGGGCGAGCGGGCGCTCGAGCTGTGGGAGCAGGTGCCGCCCGAGGCCCGCGGGCGCGACCGGGCCGAGCTCCTCGGCTCGACCGCGCACCACTTCCGCGATGCGGGGGAGAGCGAGCGGGCGGTCGCCCTGGTCGACGAGGCGCTGGCGATCGAGGGCCTGGGCTCCCCGTGCCGGGCGACCCTCCTGCGGGACAAGGCGTCCTACCTCGCGAACCTCGGCCAGGTCGGCTCCGTCGCCCTGCTGCGCGAGGCGCTCGCCCTGCTCGAGGGCGGGGAGCCGAGTGCCCTGCGCGCACGGATCCTCGGCGAGCTGGCCGCCCGGCTGATGCTCGAGGCCGATCTCGTCGAGGCGGTCGCGGTCGCCGATGCGGCGGCCGCCGAGGCCGAGGCGGTCGGGTCGCAGGGGCGCCGGAGCGTCGCGGCGAACATCCGCGGCATGGCGCTCGTCGAGCTCGGCCGGATCGACGAGGGGCTGGAGCAGCTGGAGCTGGCCGGCGCGCTCGCGGGCGAGGACGACTCCGCTCGGCTGCGCTACTGGCTCAACCTCTCGGACGCGCTCTCGCTCCTCGGGCGGTTCCGCGAGGCGGTGGCCGCGGGCGAGCAGGGCGCCGAGCACGCCCGTCGGCACGGGGTCGCGCGCACGCTCGGCGCGATGCTGATGGCCAACACGGCCGACGCTCTCGCCTCGACCGGCGAGTGGCGCCGCGCCGAGGAGCTGCTCGACCGCGCGCTCGAGCTCGACGCTCCGCTGGGGTTCGCGGCCCACCTCCAGCGCCGCAAGATCTGGACGGTCCTCTGGCGCGGAGACCGGGCGCAGGCGGCGTCCCTCCTGGCCCGCTGGCGGCAGCCGCTGAGCCGTCAGCTGCGCACCGAGCGGCTCTCGCTCGTGGGCCTGGCGAAGGTCGCCGGAGCGATCGCGCTCGAGAACGGCGACGTCGCGGGCGCGTGGGCCGAGGTCCGCGACGCGATCGGGCCCGAGCACCGGCCGCTCCCCTCCGCCGATCTCTTCCTGCTCGTCGTCGTGGCCCGCATCGTGGCCGCCGCGCGCCGCGAGGGCGTCGTGCTCCTCGACGCGCAGGGCGAGCGGATCGACGCCGAGGCGCGGCTGCGCGAGATCCTCGCGACGGCGGCCCGGTGGCCGACGGGCGCCGCCCTGATCGCCGTGATCGAGGCGGAGCTGGGAGGCGCCTCGGGAACGGGGGACGACCCCCGCGCCTGGGCGGTCGCCGCCCGGGCGAACGAGGCCGACACGGCGGAGGTGCACCTGCTCCCCTACTCGCGGCTCCGCCTCGCCGAGGCGCTGGCGGCCGTCGGCCGGCGCGACGAGGCCGAGCGGGAGGCGCAGGAGGCGCGGGCCGTGGCCGAGCGGGCCGGCCTGGGGCTCCTCGTCGACGCCGTCGACCGCTTCGAACGGCGCCTCGGCCGTGACGCGGGGGCGGGTTCCGGAGGCGCGTCCGGCTCGGGTGCGCTCGGCACCGAGCCGTTGACGGACCGCGAGCGGCAGGTCCTCGCGCTCGTGGCGCAGGGGCTCGGCAACCGCGCCATCGCCGAGGAGCTCTTCATCAGCGTCAAGACGGCGAGCGTGCACGTCTCGAACATCCTCCGCAAGCTCGGCGCGGCCACCCGCACCGAGGCGGCGTACCTCGCCCGGAGGTCGGGCGGCTGAGCCGCCCCGCGCGAGGGAACCCCGCCGCGACCTCAGACGCGGCGCCGCCGGGAGCGCCAGACCGCGAACGCCCCGGTCGACCAGAGCGCCCAGATCACCAGCAGCGGCTGGAAGACGAGCCGGATCGCCCGCGCGGCGTCCGTCTCGAGGCCGAAGGCCGACGTCCGGGTGACGAGCTGCGAGACGTTGCCCGGGAACACCGCCACGAAGAACGCCGCGACCACGACCCCGACGACCACCCGCCACCGCGCCAGCAGCACGAGCGCCAGCCCCAGCGCGATCTCGACCACCCCCGACGCGACGACCACGGTGTCGGGATCGAACGGGAGCCACGGCGGCACCTGCGCCTGGAAGGACTGCCGCGCGAAGGTCAGGTGGCCGACCCCCGCGGTGACGAGCACGAGACCCAGGAGGATCCGGGCGATCGTGCGGGGCACGGAGCGGCCTGCTGCGCGAGAGGAGGACGAGGAGGCGGGCATGCCCCCAGTCTGCGCTCGGCAGCGCGCCGGATGCGCACGCGAGCGGGTCCGCAGACCGTCGGACGCGCGTTCCCGCGCCGCCCCGTATCCTCGTAACCGCCCCGTCCGCAGACCGTGAAACGAGAAGCATGAGCACCCTGCCCCGCCTGATGGCCTTCGACCTCGACGACACCCTCGCCGCCTCGAAGTCCCCCGTCGACCCGGCGATGGCCGACCTCCTCGTCCGCCTGCTGAAGGCGACCGAGGTCTGCATCATCTCGGGCGGGCAGATCGGCCAGTTCCGGATGCAGGTGCTCGACCGCCTCGAGGGCGCCGACCCCGAGGCGCTCGCCAAGCTCCACCTCATGCCCACCTGCGGCACGCAGTACTACCGCTTCGAGAACGGCGACTGGACGCAGGTCTACGCCGAGAACCTCACCGAGGACGAGAAGTCCCGCGCCCTCGCCGCCGTCGAGGAGAAGGCGAAGGAGCTCGGCTACTGGGAGTCCGAGACCTGGGGCCCGATCCTCGAGGACCGCGAGTCGCAGATCACGTTCTCGGCCCTCGGCCAGGCCGCGCCCGTGCCCGTCAAGCAGGCCTGGGACCCGACCGGCGAGAAGAAGAACACCCTCCGCGAGGCCGTCCAGGCCGTGCTCCCCGACCTCGAGGTCCGCTCCGGCGGCTCCACCTCGGTCGACATCACCCGCAAGGGCATCGACAAGTCCTACGGCATGAACAAGCTCACCGAGCTCACCGGCATCCCGCTCGACGACATGATCTTCGTCGGCGACCGCCTCGACCCCGACGGCAACGACTACCCGGTCAAGGCCATGGGCGTCGAGTGCTTCGCGGTCGAGGGCTGGCACGACACCGCCGCGTACCTGGAGTCGTACGGCATCTGATCCGCGGCATCCGGACCGCTCCGCGAGGCCCTCTGCTCCGGCAGGGGGCCTCGCGTCGTCCGGGCGAGGGCCGCTGCCGGGGTCACGCGGGCGCTTCCGCAGGGGTGACGCGCGAAGCCGACCGGCCTAGCATCGGAGGCAGCCACCGCGGACGCCCGCTGGACGCGCCTCCGCACCGCCCCGACCGAGGGAGTAGCGACATGAGCACGGACGAGATGATGAAGGCCATGCCGATGGCCGACGCCGCGACGATGGACACGACCGCGATGCAGGCCTGCATCGACGCGTGCTCCGCCTGCCTCCAGGCCTGCACGATGTGCTCCGCCGCGATGTCGTCGATGGACGGCATGGGCCGGTGCGCATCGATGTGCGCCACCTGCGCCGACGTCTGCCTCGCGATGATGCGCATGATGATGCGGCCGGCGAGCATGGACGCCGCCGTGCTGCGTCCGATGCTCGAGGCGTGCATCGCCGTGTGCCGCGCCTGCATGGCGGAGTGCTCCTCCCACGCCGAGATGAGCGAGACCTGCCGTCTGTGCGCGATGGCCTGCGAGGACTGCGCCTCGGCGTGCGAGGCGATGCTGGCGACCCTGCCGGCCTGACCGGCGCTGCGGGACGGGCCGTCGCTCCGCTAGGGCCCGGTGAACACGATCTCGCGTGCTCCGCTCGTCCTGATCGCACGATCTGCGGCGTCGGGAATCTCGACCACTGCCCGCAGTGGCCTTCGCTTCCCTCCTTGCAGCTCGCACGATCTGGCCGTGCTCGCGACGGCGATCTCGTGTTCACCAGGCCCTAGCCGCGGGCGACGCTGATCTGCTGCGCGCCCGCCGTCAGCACGCCGTAGCGCGCGTGGAACGACACCGGAGCACCCGCGGCGAGCGCCGTCGGGGCGTGGTGCCAGACGCGCTCGGTCGCGCCCGACTCCCAGAGCACGAGTTCGATCCAGCCCTCGTTGTCGACCGAGGCGACGATCGCGTCGACCCGGCCCTGCGGAGTGGCGCGCGCCAGCCGCAGCTGCAGTGCGCCGAGTCCGTGGCCGGCCCGGTCGTGCACGCACATCGCGCCGCGCTCGCAGGCGGTGTCGACCGTCGTCTGCAGGCGGGTGCGGGGTGGCATGGCGCGTCCTCTCGTGGGGTGGTTCCCGCCACGGTAGGCGGCGCACTCGGCGTCCCGCATCCGAGGGCGTCACACGGCGCAACAGCGCGTCAGCCGTCCTCGGACAGCGAGCCGCTCGACGTGCCGTCGAGGGACAGCCGGACGCGGCGCGGCAGCTTCGCGACGATGATCGCGTGCGACTCCTGCACCAGCTCGGCGGCCAGGCCCGGATCGACGCGGGCGAGGTCGACCGTGACCCAGTGCGTCTTGTTGAGGTGGTACCCCGGATCCACGCCGTCGACCCCCGCGACGAGGTGCACCACGTTCTCGGGCAGCGCCTTCACGCTGATGCAGGCGCGACCGCGCAGCTCGGACTCGAGCGCGAACACCTTGCCGCCGACCTTCCACACCCGCGTGCCGGGGCCGAACGGGAAGCCGGGCTCCGCGCCGGGGAGGTCGGTCAGCAGCTGCTCGAGCGCGTCGGGATCCACGGAGCCAGTGTGCCGCGGGCGACGCACGGGCGCATCCCGCGATCGGGCCGGTCGGTAGACTCGCCGGGTCGATCGAGCAGCCAGCGGAGCGCCTCCGCTTTCGGTCGGCCGGAATCGGAACCCGCATGCCTGACTCCCCGGCACCCTCCTCCCCGAGCCCTGCGGCCGCGCCGCGATCGGCGCTCGGACGCGCCGCCGGACGGTACTCCCGCGCGTTCGCGGTGCCCGGATCGCTCGCGTTCTCCTCCTCGGGCTGGTTCGGACGGTTCCCCAAGGGCAGCCTCGCGATCGGCGTGCTGGTGCTCGTCACCGAGGTCTCGGGCAGCTACGCGCTCGGCGGAGCCGTCTCGGGCACGCTGACGCTCTCGCTGGCCGCCGCGGGGCCGGTCTGGTCGCGGGTGATGGACCGCTGGGGCCAGCGGCGCGCCCTCGCCCTGTCGCTCCCGGTGCTCGTCGCGGCGTCGCTCGGACTCGTCGCCGCCGTACTGCTCGGCGCGCCCGTCTGGAGCTGGTTCGCCCTGGCGGTACTCGCCGGACTCGCCGTGATCGACATCGGCTCGGCCGTGCGCTCGCGCTGGAGCGCCGCGACCTCGGACCCCGGGCTGCGGCACACCGCCTACTCGGTCGAATCGGTGGCCGACGAGGCGGCGTTCGTCGTCGCTCCGCCGGTCGTGACCCTGCTCGCCTCCCTCGTGCATCCGGCGGCGGGCGTGCTCGTGGGCCTCGCGATCGGAGTGATCGGGAGCGGCTCGCTGCTCGCGCAGGTGCGGACGCAGCCCCCGCTCGCGGTGCGCTCCCCCGGAGGCAGGGCGGTGCCCGTGCGCCTGCCCGCGGCACTGATCGGGGTGGTCGCCGTGTTCGCGACGATCGGAGGCGTCTTCGGCTCGTTCAACGTGGCCGCGATCGCGACGGCGGAGGCCGCCGGCGCGGATGCCGCGTCGGGCCTCCTGCTGTCGGTCTACAGCATCGGCAGCGTGCTGACCGGAGTCGTCGTCGGCGCCGCGCACCTGCCCGGCAGCCCGCTCTCGCGCTTCGTCGTCGCGGGTGTCGCGTTCGGCGTCGTCGTGCCCGTGCTGGTCTTCTCGAGCTCCCTGCCCGTCCTCGCCGTGCTCGCGTTCCTCGCGGGCCTCGCGACCTCCCCGCTCCTCATCACCGGCTCGAGCCTCGTCGAGACGATCTCCCCCCGCGCCCGCCTCACCGAGGCCCTCGCCTGGCCCCCCACCGGCCTCGCGATCGGGGTGACCGCCGGCTCCTCCCTCAGCGGCCTCGCCGTCGAGTCCCTCGGCCCCCAGTCCGGCTTCACCGTCACCGCCGCCTCCGCCGCTCTCGGCGCCCTCCTGACCCTGGCCACCGCCGCGTCCCTCCGCCGCCGCTGAGGGCCCGCGTCGGTCAGGTCTCCCGGACGAGGCCTGCACAGCTGAGGCTGAGCACGACGATCGGCCGGAATCCGTCCGCATTGTCGCGTTGAGCCTTACTCGCGAGGCTGCAGCATCCCGTCCGGAAGACGTGGGTCTCGATACGCCGCTCCGCGGCTACTCGACCAGCAAGGGTGGCCCGCCGTCCGGCCCCGCTCGTGCCGCAGGCACGGCGCATCCCGCTCGTGCCGCAGGCACGGCCACTTTCCTCACCAGCAGGGTGACTGAGAGGGCTCCGGTTGCGTTCATTGCAAGGCGGAGGAGGGAGTCGTAGCGGAGCTACGGCGACCGACGACAACGCCGCAAGGGACGTGACCGGAGCCCTCTCAGTCCTCGCCGAGGATGACTATGGCGGCGGTGGGGGGGAGCGCGTCCTCGTGGTACCGCTCGATCTCGGGGATGGCGGCCGGGTCGGCCTGCTGGAGGAAGGTGGTGAGGCGCTGAACCTCGTCGGTCTCGCCGATCGATTCGGCGGCGCGGCGGAGGGCGTAGAGAGCGAGGAGGAAGCCGCGGTTGGGGCCGTGGCGCCAGGGGATGGGGCCTTGTCCGCGCCAGCCGGCGGTGCGGAGGAGGTCGAGGCCGCGGTGGTAGCCGACGCGGGCGTAGGCGTAGGACGGCAGGGCCGCGTCGATGCCCCAGACGCTGTCGGCGAGGAGTGCCCAGGCCAGCGGGGAGCGCGGGTGGGCGGCGGCGAGGGCGGCGAATTCGACGGCTCCCGGGGTCGCGTGCTTCGCGAGGGCCGCGGTGACCGCGGGGTCCTCGGGGAGGAGGGTCGGTTCGGGGCCCAGCAGGTTCTCGCCGTTCATGTCTTCAGGCTAACCCCGTCCTCCTGGGGCGTCACCGTGGAGGCCACTTGATCTTGCACAGTCGTGTGCAACTTCGTACGATGGACGGGTGACCACGAGCAGAGCACCCCGGCGCGACGCCGCCGAGAACCGCGCCGCGATCCTCCTCGCCGCGCGGACCCTCCTCCGCACCGACGCCGACGCCTCGCTCGAGGCGATCGCGAGCGAGGCGGGAGTGACGCGCCGCACCGTCTACGGCCACTTCTCCTCTCGCGAGGAGCTCCTCACCACCGTGTTCCGCGAGGGGGCCGCGCGCATCGCCGCGGTCCTCGCTCCCGTGCGGCACGAGGACCCGGCCTCCGAGCTCGCCCTGATCGGCTCGCGGATGTGGCGCGAGGTCGAGTCGATCCGCGTCCCCGCCCGCTCCGCCCTGCGCTCCCCCTTCGCCGAGCTGGTCTCCGAGACGTTCGAGCCCGTGCGCGCGCAGCTGCGCGAGACCGCGTCCCGCGGCATCGCCTCCGGCCGCTTCCGCCCCGATCTCGACGCCGGCCGCCTGGCGAGGCTCGTCGAGGACGCCGCGATCGCGGTGCTCGACGAGGCCACTGACTCGGATCTCGGCGACGCGGCGGCCGAGCGCCTGATAATGATCGACGTCCTCGCGATCGCGGGCTTCGGCTGGGCCGACGCCGACGCGCTCGCCGAGCGGGTCGCCGCCGAGGAGGCCCGCTCGTGAGGATCGAGCTGCACGACGTCGCCAAGGGCGGAGCGCTCCCGGCCGTCTCGCTGACGTTCTCGAGCGGATCGGCGACCCTCGCCCTCACCGAGACGGAGCAGCGCCCCACGGTCCTCGGCCTCCTCGCGAGCGGGCGGATGCGCCCCGACAGCGGGCGCATCACCGTCGACGGCGCCGAGGATCCGAAGCGGATGCGCGCCGCGGTCGCCCTGGTCGACGCCCCGGTGGTCAGCGAGCCCGCCCCCGACGTGACCCTCGCCGGAGTGGCCGCCGAGGAGCTCGTCTTCGCCGGGCGCTCCTCGCACCCGCGCGCGGTCTCGCGCGCGCTCGAGGCGCTCGGCGTCGCCGATCTCGCTCGCCGACCGGTGTCCGAGCTCCCCGCGCTCGAGCGCGTCCGCGTGCTCGCCGAGCTCGCGCTGCTCCGCGAGGGGGTGGAGGCGCTCGTGATCGTCTCGCCCGACCGCCACGGAGGCGACCCCGCCGCCTGGTGGGCGCTCGCCAAGGAGCTCGCCGCGCGCGGGCCGGCCGTCCTCGTGATCGCGGGCACCGCCTCCGCTTCGGCCATCGCCGCGACGGATCTCCTGCGCACGCAGTTCGACCCCGCACCGCCCACCGCCCTCGCGACCCTCGAGGACGGCTTCGAGGAGGAGACCGCCGGCGCTCTCCACCGCGCCCTCGCCCCCTCGCTCCTCCCCGAGACCGCCCCCGACCCGATCGACGACATCCGCCCATGAGAATCCGCGTCCCCCAGATGATCCAGGCGGAGCTGCGCCGCCTCACCGCCACCCCGATGGCCCGCCTCGCGCTGATCGCGCTGATGCTCGTGCCGATCCTCTACGGAGGCCTGTACCTCTGGGCCAACCAGGACCCGTACGCGAAGCTGCCCGACGTCCCGGTGGCCCTGGTCGTCGACGACGCCGGCACGACCGCCGACGACGGCACCGCCACGAACACAGGTGACGAGGTCGCCGACCAGCTCCTCGAGGACCACGCGTTCGACTGGCACCGCGTCTCGTCGACCGAGGCCGCCTCCGGAGTCGACGACGGCACCTACGACTTCAGCGTCACCCTGCCTGCGGACTTCTCGGCCGCCCTCGCCTCGAGCGGCAGCGACGCGCCCTACCGCGCCAGCGTCGTCCTCACCACCAACGACGCCACGAGCTACCTCGCGAGCACCATCGGCGAGCAGGCCGCGAAGACGCTGCGCGCCTCCATCGTCGAGAAGGTCGACGAGGAGGCGACCGCCCAGTTCCTCGTGGGCCTCGCGACGATCCGCGGCGATCTCTCGACGGCGGTCGACGGCGGCTCGCAGCTCGTCGACGGCGCGACGACCCTCTCGAGCGGAGCCGCCTCCGCGCAGGACGGCGCGGGCACCCTCGCCGACGGGGCCGCCCGACTCGCCGACGGAGCCTCCTCCCTCGCCGACGGCACCGCACAGGTCGCCGGCGGAGTGCAGCAGCTCGCCGACGGGAGCGGCACGCTCGACACCGGCCTGCAGCAGCTGCGCGGCGCCACCGCCGACCTGCCCGCGCAGACCGCGACCCTCGCCGAGGGCGCCGCCCAGGTCGCCGCGGGCGACTCCGCCCTCGCGGCGCAGGCCGACGCCGTGGGCGCCGCCTCCCAGAAGGTGGCCGACAGCGTCCCCGTGATCCGCGGCGACATCGAGGCGAGCCTGCAGGAATCTGGACTGGATCCCGCGCGCATCGCGGAGGTGCTCGCTCTGCTGGATCCGCTCGGCGACGACACTCTTGCTGCGAACGCCCAGGCGCAGGGCCAGGTCGCGCTGATCGACCGGCTCGCCGGAGGAGCGACGCAGGTCGCGACCGGCGCGCAGGCCCTCGCCGACGCGACTCCGGCCCTCACCGCGGGCATCGCGAGCGCGGCCGACGGCTCGTCGCAGCTGACGAGCGGAGCCGCCACCGCCGCCGCCGGGGCGCAGTCCGCCGCGGCCGGGGCCGCGACCCTCCGAGACGGCGCCTCCTCCCTCCGCGACGGCTCGACGGCCCTGCGCGACGGACTCGGCGACCTCATCACCGGGCTCGGCGACCTCACCACCGGCGCCACCACGCTCCGTGACGGCCTCGAGGACGGCGTGGTCGCGATCCCCGACCGTTCGGCCGAGCAGCAGGCGGCGCAGGCCTCCGCCATCGCCGATCCGGTGGCCGTCGACCAGACCGAGGTCGCCTCGGCCGGCACGTACGGCGCCGGACTCGCCCCGTTCTTCGCGAGCCTCGCCGGCTGGATCGGCATCTACGCCCTGTTCCTGATCGTGAAGCCGGTCTCGCGCCGCGCGATCACCGCGCTGCACTCGCCCCTCCGGATCACCCTCGCCGGCTGGCTGACTCCGGGCCTGCTCGGAGTGGTCCAGATGGCCGGGCTGTTCGCGATCATCTCGCTCGCCCTCGGCTTCGACGTCGCCTCGCCGCTCGGCGTCTACGGAGTGATGGCCCTCGCCTCGCTGACGTTCGCCGCGGTGATCCTGGCCCTCAACGTCTGGCTGGGCAGCGTCGGACAGTTCCTCGGCCTCGTGCTGATGGTCGTGCAGCTCGTGACTGCGGGCGGCACGTTCCCCTGGCAGACACTCCCCGGGCCGCTCGCCGCGCTGCACCACGTGCTGCCGATGGGCTTCGCCACCGACGCCGTGCGGCAGCTGATGTACGGCGGCGACGGCGGCGCGGCGCTGCACGACTCCCTCGTGCTGCTCTGCTGGCTGGTCGGCGGTCTGGCCCTCGCGGCGATCGGAGTGGTCCGCATGACGCGGTTCCGCACCCTGCGCGATCTGCAGCCGTCCCTGATCGGGTGACTTCGAGACGTCTCAGACGCTGGCGCCGGAGATAGCATCGGGGGCATGGCAGCACATCGCGGCGAGGTCGAGGCCTGGCTCACCGACATGGACGGCGTGCTCGTGCACGAGAACAAGGCGCTCCCCGGCGCGCCCGAGCTGATCCAGGAGTGGACCGACGCGGGCGTGCCGTTCCTCGTGCTCACCAACAACTCGATCTTCACTCCGCGCGACCTGGCCGCACGCCTGCGCGCCTCGGGGCTGCACGTGCCGGAGGAGCGCATCTGGACGAGCGCGCTCGCCACCGCCGACTTCTGCGCCTCGCAGATGCCCGGCGGCAGTGCGTTCGTGATCGGGGAGGCGGGCATCACGACCGCGCTCCACGAGGCCGGCTTCATCATGACCGAGACCTCCCCCGACTACGTCGTGGTGGGCGAGACCCGCAACTACAGCTTCGAGGCCATCACGAAGGCGATCCGCCTGATCATCGGCGGGGCCCGGTTCATCGTGACGAACCCGGACGCCACGGGGCCGAGCTCCGAGGGCGTCATGCCCGCGACGGGAGCGATCGCCGCGCTGATCACCAAGGCCACCGGCAAGGACCCGTACGTCGTCGGCAAGCCGAACCCGATGATGTTCCGCTCGGCGATGAACAAGATCGGCGCGCACAGCGAGAACACCGGCATGATCGGCGACCGGATGGACACCGACATCGTCGCCGGCATCGAGGCGGGCCTGCACACGGTGCTCGTGATGACCGGGATCAGCGACGCCGCCGAGATCGAGCGCTACCCGTTCCGCCCCGACGAGGTACTCAGCGGCGTGCACGAGCTGCTGTCGGGCGAGCCCCTCGAGTCGGAGTTCCCGCCGGACGTCGTGGTCTGACCCGCGGTTCCTCGCGCTCAGAAGCGGACGTGCTGCAGCACCCAGGCGTGCATCGCGACCGCCGCGGCCGCCGACGCGTTGATCGAGCGCGTCGAGCCGAACTGCGAGATCTCGAGCACGGCCTCGGAGGCGGCGATCGCCTCGTCCGACAGGCCCGGCCCCTCCTGACCGAAGAGCAGGACGCAGCGCTCGGGCAGCGCGAAGGTCTCGATCGGGACGCAGCCGGGCACGTTGTCGATCGCGATCAGCGGCAGTCCCTCCGCCCGCGCCCACTCGACGAGCTCGGCGACCGTCTCGTGGTGCTGCACGTGCTGGTAGCGGTCGGTCACCATCGCGCCGCGCTTGTTCCAGCGGCGTCGACCCACGATGTGGACCCCGCGGGCTCCGAACGCGTTGGCGCTGCGCACGATCGAGCCGATGTTCATGTCGTGCTGCCAGTTCTCGACGGCCACGTGGAACGGGTGGCGGGAGCGGTCGAGCTCGGCGACGATCGCGTCCATCCGCCAGTAGCGGAAGCGGTCGATCACGTTGCGGGCGTCGCCGTGCGCGAGCAGCTCCGGATCGAGCCGCTCGTCCTCGGGCGGCTCGCCGATCCACGGGCCCACACCGTTGGTCGTCGCCTCGACGGAGGGCGCGGGGCCGGTCTCGGCTGGCCTCTCGTTCTCGTCCACGATCGGCAACCCTACAAGGGCCGACCGCGGCGACCGGCCGCTTCCCTCCGTGCGCCGACGCCCGGGATACTGACGCAGGGGCACGCCGAGAACGTCTCCCGCGAGGAGACGACCATGACCCGCTTCCACCCCGCTCTGCGCGCCGGAGTCGCGACGGCCGCGGTGCTGCTCGCCCTGGCCGGATGCGCCGAGCCGGCGACGCGAGCCCCCTCGACTCCCAGTGCCGCGGGGACGGCGGCTCCGGTGCCCGATGCCACGGATCCGAGCGCGACGCCGGGGGCCACTGATCCGAGCGCGGCGCCGACGACCACCGCTCCGAGCGCCGGGGTGCCGACCGGTGGCGCGACCACCGGCCCGGGCGCGCAGGCCTCGCCTCCCGCGCTCAGCGACCTCGTGCTCACTCCGGACGGGCTGATCGCGCCCGACGGATCCGCCTCGCTGATCGTCGGGCAGCCGATCCCCGCGGGTGTCGGCGCGGCGGCCCTCGCCGTGTTCGACGCGGACTTCTGCACCCCGGCCTGGGTGGAGGCGGGCGTCGAGGTCGACGGAGCGCCCGGCCGCTGGGTGCCGAACTACCCCGACGAGACGCAGGCGGGAGTGCTGGGGCGGTTCCCGTTCGGACTCCTCGCCGACGAGGAGGCCGCTCCGCTGCGGCTGATCCTCGTGAGTAGCCCGGCGCTCCGGAGCGCGGGCGGTGCCGGCATCGGCTCCACGCGCGCCGAGCTCGAGGCGGCGCTCGGGGGCGCGGCGCAGGTGACCGACACCGACGACCCGGCGGGCGTGGACGTGTACACCGTGCGCGGCGCGAACGCGAGCCTCACCTTCGAGGTGGGCAACGGCACCGACGTCGTCGAGCTCGCCCACGTCGGGCCTCTGCTCGACGTGCCCCTCAGGCTGTGGGGGACGGACGCCGGGCCGTACGGCTGCAGCCTGGTCTGACTCAGCCCGCGGGCGTGCCGGCGAGCGAGCCGACCAGCTCGCCGCCGCCCGCGCGGTCCACGAAGCAGAACGAGCGGCGCTCGCCCGCGTCCCACTGCTCCTGCGTGACCGGGAACGAGGCCGAGACCTGGACGTCGCCGTAGGTCTCGGCCGCCGCGACGTCCACGACTCCGGCGGCCTGGCAGAGCGAGGCGACCGAGAGCGCGAGCGCATCGGATCCGGGGAACACCGTCTCGGTCAGCGGCTCGGCAGCGACCAGCTGGCCGGCGTGCGGCGCGGCGCAGTCGACCACAGTGAACTCCTCGGCCCAGACGGAGTCGAACGGCTGCAGGCACTCCCCGCCGAGGAGGGCGCTCCACGCGTAGGTGCCGGCGGGCAGGGGTCCGACCGTCGGCAGCACCGCGGTGGGCTCCGGAGTCGCGCTCGCCTCCTCGCTCGGCGCCTGGGTCGCGACCGGCACCGCGGCCTCGGGACGGTTCGCCGACGCGACGGCGTACCCGATGGCCGCGAGGACGGCGAGGATCACGACGACCCCGACCGCGATCAGGGCGATCAGGAGTCGTCGACGTCCCGCCGTCCGCCCGGGGGACGGCGGCGAGAGCGGGGCGATGCTGGGGGGCTCGGTGGCGATGCCGGCCGTGGTGGGGCCGCTCGGCGCCGGGGCGTCCGCGCGAGGGGTCCTCTGCCGTGCGGCGCGCGGAGCCTTCTCGCGCGGAGCCTTCTCGCGGGCGGGCCTGGACCGGGGCGTCTTCTCGCCGGCGGCGTTCGCGTGCGCCGTCGCCGGCGTCGTGCTGAACGGAGCGTCGGCACCCTCGGCGGAGGCGGCGTCGCGCGACCCGGACGGATCGGCGGGATCACCGGAGTCCGTCGGCTCGAGATTCCACGCGAACGCGGTGCCCCGCCAGAGCTCCTCGTCGCCCGCGTCGTCGTCGTCCGCTCCGGCGGGCGGAGTGACGACGTCCTCCCAGACGGGAGGCGCGTCCCAGCCGCCGCGAGGGTCCGGCCACTGGTAGACGGTGCCGTTCGGCGCGGTGTCGCGCTGCGAGGGCGCGGTGGCCCCGGCGGGACGGTCGTCGCGCGGCTCCTCGGGCTGCTGGGCGTCACGAGCGGCGGGAGGTGCGCTGGGCGCGAGAGGCCCGGCGACGGGGGGCGCCGAGCGCGGGGTCGAGGCGCGCTCGGCCGGGTCGCGGCGCGCGGCGTCGAAGCGTGGCTGCGGGCGCACAGGGGGCGCGGTCTGCTCCGGCTCAGGAGCCGGTCCGCGGTCGACGACGGCCTCCGCCTCGGGTTCCGCGGGGCGCTCGGGCTCAGGCGCCGGAGCGGGACGGCGGTTCGCGTCGGGCTCGTCGGCCGAGGCGGGCTCGCGCTCCGGGCGGGATTCCTCCTCGCGCTCCTCCGCAGCCCCTGAGGTCTGCAGCGGCGGCGTCGGTTCGAGGACCATGGTCGGCTCCGGCGGAGCAGAGGCCTCGGCCGCGACGAGCGGCGGCACGTGCACGGTCGTCGCCTGGGGCTCGTCACGGCCGGCCGCCTGCGAAGGACGCTCCGGTGCGGCTGCCTCCGGCGCGGCTTCCTCGAGTGCGGACTCGTCAGGAGCACCGTCGGTCTGCTCCGACGCGTCGGACGACTCCTCCGGCGCCGACTCGGCCTCCTCGGACTCCGACGGCGCGGCGGGTGCGGCGGGTGCGGACTGCGGATCGACGGGCTTCCACTCGGACCCGGTCGGTGTCGCGCGCGGCGCGTCGAAGATGCTCTTCAGGCGTCCGCCGCTGAGCTGCTGCAGGAGCCACTCGCTGCCGCCGACCTGGCGCTCCGGCTCCTTCGGGCGGTCCTCGCCCTCGGAGTGGTCGCCGCGTCCGCGGTTGCCGTCGTCGACCATCAGCTCAGCCCGAGGTCGGCCAGCCCGATCGCGGCGAAGTACGGGTAGCCGGCGTCCTCGATGATCTCGCGCGCACCCGTCGCGCGATCGACGACGACGGCGACTCCGGCGATCTCGGCGCCCACCTTCAGCAGCGCCTCGATGGCCTTCAGCGGCGAGCCGCCGGTGGTGGAGGTGTCCTCGACGACGACGACGCGCTTGCCCTCGAGGTCGGGGCCCTCGACCTGCCGGCCGCGGCCGTGGTCCTTCGGCTCCTTGCGCACGACGAACGCGTCGTAGGCGAGCCCGCGGGCGGCGCCCTGGTGCAGGATCGCCGACGCGATGGGATCGGCGCCCATGGTCAGTCCGCCGACGGCGTCGACGCGCTCGATCGGCGCGATGAGGTCGAGCATGACCTGCCCGATCAGCGGGGCGACCCGGTGGTCGAGGCTGACCCGGCGGAGGTCGACGTAGTAGCTCGCCTTCTTGCCGCTCGTCAGGGTGAAGTCCCCGTGGAAGACGGCGTCGGAGCCGATGTACTCGATGAGCTGCTGGCGTGCGTCGTTCACAGGGCCACTCTACGGGGCGGTCTCGACGCCTCCGGGGAGGCCCGCGGGCGAGGTCGCCCCCGTCTGCTCGTCGCTCCCTCCGCGGAACTGGGTCATGTAGAGCTCGTAGTAGGCGCCGCGGCGGCGCAGGAGCTCGTCGTGAGCGCCCTGCTCGACGATGCGCCCCGCCTCCATCACGAGGATCGTGTCGGCGTCGCGGATGGTCGACAGCCGGTGCGCGATGACGAACGACGTGCGGTCGGTGCGCAGCGCCGCCATCGCGTGCTGCACCAGCAGCTCGGTGCGGGTGTCGACCGAGGAGGTCGCCTCGTCGAGGATCAGGAGCGACGGGTTCGCGAGGAACGCGCGCGCGATCGTGATCAGCTGGCGCTCTCCGGCCGAGACGCTGCCGCCGTCGGCGTCGAGCACGGTGTCGTAGCCGTCGGGCAGCTGCTGCACGAAGCGGTCGACCATCGTCGCGCGGGCCGCGTCGGCGATCTCGTCGTCGGTGGCGTCGAGCCGGCCGTAGCGGATGTTCTCGCGGATGGTGCCCTCGAAGAGCCACGCGTCCTGGAGGACCATGCCGACCCGCGAACGCAGGTCGCCGCGGGCGAGGCGGGTGATGTCGACGCCGTCGAGCAGGATCCGCCCGCCGGTGAGCTCGTAGAAGCGCATCACGAGGTTCACGAGGGTGGTCTTGCCCGCGCCGGTCGGACCGACGATGGCGACGGTCTGACCGGGCTGCGCCGAGAACGAGAGCCCCTCGATCAGCGGCTGCTCCGGGTCGTACGAGAACGAGACGTCCTGGAACTCGACGTGGCCGTCGGTGCGCTCGGGGAGCGAATCGGTGACGGTCTCGGCGTCCTGCTCGTCGGCGTCGAGCAGCTCGAAGGTGCGCTCGGCCGAGGCGACGCCCGACTGCAGCATGTTGGCCATGCTCGCCAGCTGGGTCACCGGCTGGGTGAACTCGCGCGAGTACTGGATGAACGCGGTCGCGTCTCCGAGGGTCAGCTGCCCCGACGCCACCCGGAGCCCGCCGACGACCGCGATGAGGACGTAGGACAGGTAGGACACGAAGGTCATCGCGGGCATGATCATGCCCGACACGAACTGGGCGCCGAACGAGGCCGTGTAGAGGTCGTCGTTGCGCCGGTCGAACTCCTCGAGCATCTCGCGGTCGCGGCCGAAGGCGCGGACGATCTCGAGGCCCGAGAACGACTCCTCGATGTGGCCGTTCAGTGCGCCGGTGTTCTTCCACTGCGCGGCGAACAGCTTCTGCGAGCGCGCGCCGATGACTCCCGCGATGACGCCGGACAGCGGGAGCGAGATCAGGGCGATCAGCGCGAGCTGCCACGAGACGATGAACATCATCGCCGCGATGCCGATGATCGTCAGCACCGACTGCACGAGCTGCGAGAAGGCCTGCTGGAGCGCCGTCTGGATGTTGTCGACGTCGTTCGTGACGCGCGACATCACGTCGCCGCGCTGCCGGGTGTCGAAGTAGCGCAGCGGCAGGCGGTTGAGCTTGGCCTCGATGTCCTGGCGCAGGCCATAGACGACGCGCATCACGAGCCCGTTGAGGAGGAAGCCCTGCGCCCACATGAGGACGGAGGCGACCACGTACATCAGCAGCACGATGATGATGAGCCGGCCGAGCACGACGAAGTCGATGCCCTGCCCGGGCACGATGTCGGTCTTGGAGAGCATGTCGGCGAAGGTGCCGTTGCCCGAGGCCCGCTGCTGCTCGATGATCTGCTCGAGCGGCACTCCGGCGGGCAGCTGCGACCCGATCACGCCGTTGAAGATCGTGTCCATCGCCTGGCCGAGGATCTTGGGCGCGATCACGGTGAGGACGACCGACGCCGAGACCAGCGCGACGACCACGATCATCCGGGCCTTCTCGGGGCCGAGCAGGCTGAAGAGCCGCTTCGCGGAGGGCCAGAAGTGCTGGGCCTTGCGGGCGGGCGGCCCGTCGCCGAACATGCCGCCGTCGGCCTCGCCGGGCTCGTACTCGGGTGCGAGCGACTCCGGCTCGGCCGGCTGCTCCTCCACTGCGTCGCGGACGCGCGCCATCTCAGGCCACCCCTTCGGTGCTCAGCTGCGATTCGACGATCTCGCGGTAGGTCGCGTTCGTCTCGAAGAGGTCGTCGTGGGTGCCGCGGCCGACCACGCGACCGGCGTCGAGCACGACGATCTGGTCGGCGTGCCGGATGGTCGACACGCGCTGCGCGACGATGATCACGGTCGCGTCGGTGGTCGCCGCGGCGAGGGACTCGCGCAGTCGCGCATCGGTCGCGACGTCGAGCGCCGAGAACGAGTCGTCGAAGAGGTAGACGCGGGGCCGGGCGACGAGAGCCCGCGCGATGCAGAGCCGCTGCCGCTGACCGCCCGAGACGTTCGTGCCGCCCTGCGAGACCGGCTCGTCGAGACCGTGCTCCTTGCTGCGGACGAAGTCCTCGCCCTGGGCGATGCGCAGGGCCTCCCAGAGCTCGGCGTCGGTGGCCTCGGGCCGCCCGAAGCGGAGGTTCGAGGCGATCGTGCCCGAGAAGAGGTACGGGCGCTGGGGCACGAGGCCGATGACCCGGGCGAGCTGGGCGCGGTCGAGGGAGGAGACCGGCACTCCGTCGATCGTGACCGACCCCTCCTGCGGGTCGAACAGGCGCGGCACGAGGCCCAGCAGCGTGGTCTTGCCGGCACCGGTCGAGCCGACGATGGCGGTCGTGCGACCCGGCTCCGCGACGAGATCGACGCCCGACAGCACCGGCCGCTCGGCGCCGGGGTAGCCGAAGACGACGCCGTCGAACTCGACCCGGCCGGAGGTGGGCGCGTCGGCGCCGCCCTCGGGCGTGGTCAGGCTGGTGCGCGTGGTCAGCACCTCGTCGATCCGCTCGGCGCAGACCACCGCGCGCGGGATCATCATGACCATGAAGACGCCCATCATCACCGCGGTGAGGATCTGCAGGAGGTACTGCAGGAAGGCGGTCAGCGAGCCGATCTGCATCTGACCCGCGTCGACGCGCTGCCCGCCGAACCAGAGCACGGCGGCGGTAGCCAGGTGCAGGATCATCATGATCGCCGGGAACATCAGCACGAAGATGTTGCCGACCTTGATCGACACCTCGGTGATCGCGGCGTTCGCGCGGCGGTAGCGCTCGGACTCGAACGGCTCCCGCACGAAGGCGCGCACGACGCGGATGCCCGTGATCTGCTCGCGCAGCACCCCGTTGATGCCGTCGATGCGGTCCTGCATGAGGCGGAACAGCGGCAGGAGGAGGAAGACCAGCACGCCGACGACGACGAACAGCACCGGCACCGAGACCCAGACCAGCCACGAGAGGCCGACGTCCTCGCGCAGCGCGAAGACGATGCCTCCGATGCACATGATCGGGGTCGAGACCATGAAGTTGAGGGTCATCAGCACGAGCATCTGCACCTGCTGCACGTCGTTCGTGCCGCGGGTGATGAGGGTGGCCGTGCCGAATCGGCCGACCTCGAGCCCGCTGAGGGAGTCGACGCGGCGGTACACGTCGCGGCGCAGGTCGCGCCCGACCGCCATGGCGGTGCGAGCGCCGAAGTAGACGCCCCCGATCGCGGTGACGACCTGGACGAGGCAGACGCCCAGCATGGTCACGCCGGTCGACCAGATGAAGTCGGTGTCGCCGGTGCCGATGCCCTGGTCGATGATCTCCGCGTTGAGGCTCGGCAGGTACAGCGCCGCGAGCGTCGAGATCAGCTGCAGCACGACGACCGCCGCGATCCAGCGGGAGTAGGGCTTCGCGTAGGACGACGCGAGTCGGAGCAGGATCACGGGGTTCCTCGAGACGGGGTGGGGAGTGCGGGGAGGGGCGACGGGCCGATCCGGAGGGACGGCTGTCGTGACCGGAGGATCCCGTGCAGACGGCGACCGGGCGGATCGGGCGACGGCGAGGGGCTGCGGATCGGGTGACGGCGGAGGGCGACGGAAGGAGGAGCGGCGACCGCGGGCGGCGGCGCCGAGGACGACGCGGGTGGCGCCGATCGGGACGGCGCACAGACAACCATCGACCACCGACACCGGTTGCGCAATCCGTCGGGCGGATGACCGACGAGCGGGCCGCATCCGGTCGCCCACCACCGCCCGCACCGTCCTGTCGGCGGCGGCTCCTACACTTCGAGGATGCGCATCGCCACGTGGAACGTGAACTCCATCCGGGCCCGCACGGGCCGCGTCGTCGACTGGCTGGTCCGCGAGGACGTCGACGTGCTCGCCATGCAGGAGCTGAAGTGCAAGCCCGAGCAGTTCCCGCACGAGACCTTCGCCGAGGCGGGATATCACGTCGAGATGGCGGGGATCAGCCAGTGGAACGGCGTGGGCATCGCCTCCCGCCTCCCGATGGAGGACGTGCAGATCGGCTTCCCCGGCATGCCCGGCTTCGCCAAGGCCCCCGCCGAGGACGGCTCGCTCCCCCTCGAGGCCCGCGCGATCGGCGCCACCGTGGACGGCGTCCGCGTCTGGAGCCTCTACGTGCCCAACGGCCGCGCCGTCGGCGACCCGCACTACTTCTACAAGCTCGAGTGGCTCGCCGCCCTCGAGGCGAGCACCCGCGAGTGGCTGACCGCGCAGCCCGATCTGCCGCTCGCGCTCGTGGGCGACTGGAACGTCGCTCCGCTCGACAGCGACGTGGGCGACCCGTCGCTGGGTCCCGGATCCACGCACGTCTCGATCCCCGAGCGCGAGGCGTTCGCCGCGTTCGAGTCGGCCGGACTGAGCGACGTCGTGCGCCCGCTCGTGCCGGAGGGGTACACCTACTGGGACTACAAGCAGCTGCGCTTCCCGCGCAACGAGGGCCTCCGGATCGACTTCGTCCTCGGCTCGCACGCGTTCGGCGAGCTGGTCACGGCCGCGTCGATCCACCGCGACGAGCGCAAAGGCGACGCACCGAGCGACCACGTCCCCGTGGTGGTCGACCTCGATCTCGAGACGACCCTCGACGACGACCGGCCCATGATCTTCTGACGATGGCCTCCTCGAAGAAGAAGCGGGCGCGCGCGGCCGCGGACGGCTCCTCCTCCGCCCGGCCCGCGGCACCGCGCCCGGCCGCCCGGCCCGGCCCCGCCGGTCGCGCGCACGACGAGCTGCGGACCGACGCCTACCGCACCGTCCGCGAGGTGCTCGAGGCGGGGCGCCCGCGCCGCCGGCGCTGGGACCTCGTGCTCTCGATCCTCGGCTGCCTGGGGCTCGGACTCGTGGCGATCGTGCTCGGCTACCTCGCCGCCGTCCTCTCGGTGTTCCCCGCGCAGTGCGAGGGGCGGAACATCGCGTGCGACTTCGACCGGATCGACTGGGGCGTCTCGCTCGCCCTGCTCGGCCCGCCGGTGCTGACGCTGATCGCGGTGGCCGTGGCGGTCGTGCGCTACCTGGTGGGCCGCCGGGCGTTCTGGGTGCCACTGGTCGGCTTCGCGCTGTGCGTCGGCACCGCGTTCCTGGCGTCCTGGCTGGTCACGAGTGCGATCCCGGGGTCTGCTCTGGCCTGAGCGGGCGGGTCGGGCCGAACCTCGGGGAACGTGGGTCTCGATACGCCCCTCCGGGGCTACTCGACCAGCAGGGAGCGGGAACGTGGGTCTCGATACGCCCCTCCGGGGCTACTCGACCAGCAGGGAGCGGGAACGTGGGTCTCGAGACGCCCCTCCGGGGCTACTCGACCAGCAGGGAGGGGCGCTCGCACGACGCGGGGCGACTCGACCGGCGGGCGACCGACGGGTCAGCCGGCGCAGCTGGGGTCGGGGACGAGGGTGACGTCGGTCGCGTTGATCATGGGGGTGACGCGCACGGCCTGCTCACCGAAGCCCGAGGCGGCGCCCGCCGTGAACGTGATCGTGGCGGTGGCGGACTCGCCGGGCGACAGCTGCACGGCGACCTTCGAGACCGGTCGACCGAGGTCGTCGCTCGTCTGCACGACGTCGCCGAGCTCGGAACCCCAGCTCGCTCCCGACACCGTCGTGCCGGGAGGGCCGTAGACGTAGACGTTCGTGACGAAGTCGCCGCGCGGGAACCTGCCGTCGCCTCCGTTCGCTGCCACATAGGACGGAAGGGTGCGCGCCACCTGCTTGGTGATCGTGTTGGTCAGCGTGACCTGCGTGGTGAACGTCGCCCCGGAGGCGGCGCAGCGGTTCGCGCTCGACTGCGTCACCGCGGTGTCGAGGTAGTAGTCCATCTTCGAGCCGATGGAGGCGTCCTGGAAGAAGACGCCCGTCGTGGTCGTGGCGTCGTTGACGGTGGGCAGGATGCCTGCGATCGGGGTCGGGGCGAGGAGCGCCTGCTCGTCGGGATCCGTGCTGTAGGCCAGGATCCGGCTCTCCTCGACCGACTTGACGATCGCCGGGAGCATGCGGGTCGGCTCCATGTCCCCGCTGAGGATCTTGCCGAGCACCGTCGCGCTCGCCTCCGAGAAGAACGCGTCGGTCTCATCGGCGACCGTCGACGCCGGGTAGCGGAAGTAGACCTCGTTCAGCAGAGTCGACACGGTGTTCTCGCTCGTCAGCTCGGTGCCGTCGCTCATCGCGACGGGACCGGTGGAGTCGAGCAGGTACGACAGTGCGACGGGATCGATCGCGAGCACGCCGTCGATCTTCTGGTCGGGGAACTTCTGCGCCCAGAACTGCGTCGCGATGGAGGAGGCGGTGGGGAAGTCGGGGCGGCTGGTCGAGACGTTGAAGGTTGTGGCCAGGTTGCCGCCGAACGTGTTCAGCGCGCTCTGATCGACGTCCACCGATTCGAGCCCGCGGAAGTCCTGGCTCGACTGCTGCTCGGTGATCGAGATGGCGCCGGCGTCGGCCTGGAGCAGCATGACCGAGGAGGCGCCGCCTCCCAGCGCCTGCGCCTCGGCGAGGTTCTGGAACATGACGAGGTAGTTGCGCGGACCGCTCGCACCGAGCGCGTCGGGGAGGATCGCGGTGATCGGCTGGACCTGGTCCATCGCCTCCGTCGCGGTCTCGAGCTGGGGGGCGAAGGCGTCGAGCGCCTCGGCGACCTGCGGCACGAGCGCGCCGCGGTCGATCCCGGCCACCCGCTCGCTCGACTCGTCGACGACCTGCTTCGCGACGTCGATCCTGGCCGAGAGCTCGGTGATCGCGGCGAGGTCGACCCGGCCGTCGACGGGCTTGAGGACGTCGAGCGAGGTTCCCGAGAGCGGAGTGACGATCTTCGCCGACACGTCGTCGGCGATCTCGGTCGCCGCGCGCACGGCCGAGAGGTTCGGACCGAGGATCGGGACGACCTCCATCACGCGCCACACCGGGTCGTCGGTCTCGTCCCGCGCCTCGCCGGTGAGGGTCGCGATCTGCCCGGAGGTGGCCTGCGCACCGGCCGTGTCGAAGCCGGTGAGCTGGTCGGCGGCCTGCGAGACGAGCGGGATCGCCGACGTGAGCTTGTCGCGCACCGTCATCGCCTTGTCGTACGTCCGGACGGCCAGCAGGACCGCGACGATCGCGCCGATCACGAGCACCAGGAGGATGCTCAGCGTGATCCACAGTCCGCGGCGACGGCGGCGCGGGGCGCCGGAGGCGCCGCGAGGAGAGGTCGTCGTGGTGGTCATTCGGAAGAGCCTAAGCGACCCTCGGCGCGGGAGTCGTCGCGCGACTGCCCCCCATCCGTCCTGCGACACGGCTGCGGCCGACCGTGATCGCCCGGGACTCGGCCCGGGCCGCGTCAGCCCAGGAGGAGGGACACGGCGATGAGCACCGGCACCGCGGTCACCGTGCTCACGAGCGCCGTGTCGCGGGCGACGGCCACTCCGCGGTCGTAGCGCGAGGCGAAGTTGAAGATGTTCTGCGCGGTCGGCAGGGCGGCCGTGACCGTCACCGCGAACAGGTGCTCGGCGTCCAGCTGGAACACGAAGCGGCCGAGCGTCCACGCGATCGCGGGCATGACGAGCGACTTCAGCGTCGAGGCGACGACGACCTCGACCCGCGCGGGGCCCGCCTCCAGCGGCCGCTGCCCGCGCAGCGACATGCCGAAGGCCATCAGCACGAGCGGGATGGAGGCGTTGCCGATGATCGAGAACGGCTCCAGCACCGGCGCCGGCACCTCCAGCCCCGTGACGGCCACGAGCAGCCCGAGCGCCGAGGCGATGATCATGGGGTTCCGGAGCGGCTGCGTCAGGATCGCGCCGACCGATGTGCGCCCGCTCGTGGAGATGTCGAGCACCGTCAGGATCGTCGGCGCGAGCAGGAGCAGCTGCAGGAGGAGGGTCGGGGCCACCCACTGCGGGTCGCCGAGCACGTAGATCGCCACGGGCAGCCCGATGTTGTTCGCGTTGACGTAGGCGGAGGAGGCGGTGCCGATCACGGTCTCGGGCAGCGGGCGGCGGAAGAACAGCCGCGACGCGAGCACGTAGACCGCGGCGACGATCAGGACCGTGCTCAGCGACACCAGGAGGAACGACGAGAAGAGCACCGTCACATCGGCCCGCGAGAGTACCGTGAACAGCAGGGCCGGCGTCGTCACGAAGAAGGCGATGCGCGAGAGGACCGCTCGTCCCTCCGGAGGCACGAGCCCGAAGCGGGCGATGAGGTAGCCGACGGCGATCACCACGCCGATGATCGCGAAACCGGTGAGCACGCCCTCCGTGGTGTCCTCCGTCGCTCGGGCGAGCGCAGTGCTCGCGGGGATCGCCTCCCAGCCTAGGGTCCGGCGCCGTTGCGTCCGGAGGGGGCCCGGCCTACCGTGTCGGCATGCCGCATCTCGACGTCCCCGGCGCGAGCCTCCACTGGGAGGCGGACGGCCACGCCTCCTCCCCCGCCCTGCTGCTGGTGCACGCCGGCATCGCGGACCTCAGGATGTGGGACCCGGTGGTTCCGGAGCTCGCCCGCGACCACCTCGTCGTGCGCCTGGACTCCCGCGGCTTCGGCGGCACGACCACCGGCGACGTCGACTTCGACGAGCGCGCCGACCTGCTCGCCGTGCTGGATCACCTCGGGGTCGAGCGGGCCGTCGTCGTCGGCTGCTCGCGCGGCGGCTCCGCGGCGCTCGACCTCGCGATCGCGCACCCCGACCGGGTGAGCGGACTCGTGGCGGTCTGCCCGGGCGTCGGCGGGTTCCCGTATCCGGAGCTGACGGAGGAGGAGGACGCCCTCTTCGACGAGATCGACGCCCTGCTCACCACCGGCGATCACGCGCAGGTCGCGCGGAAGGAGGCGGAGCTGTGGGCCTTCGGGCCGGGCCGCTCCCCGGACGGACTCGACCCCTCCTTCGTCCGGACCGTGCGCTCGCTCGCCGAGGGGCGTGCGGGCCACGAGCACGAGAAGCCGCGGCCGATCCCGCTCGAGCCGCCCGCGTACGACCGGGTGGTCGACCTGGACGTGCCGGCGCTCCTGCTCGTGGGTGCGCACGACGTGTCGGAGTCGTTCCCCGTGTTCGAGTACCTCGTCGCGACGATCGCCGGTGCCGAGGGGCACGTGTTCGAGTCGGCCGCTCATCTGCCGAGCGTCGAGCGGCCCGAGGAGTTCCTCGCGGTCCTCCGGCCGTGGCTGGCGAGGCACGAGGTCTGACGACGCCTGCGGGGTCGCTCCGGCGCACGGGCACCCCGATCCAGGGGATGCCCGCGCAATCAGTGGCGCCCTAGGCGACCGCCGCCAGGTCGAAGGCCCAGTCCGCGTAGAGGCTCGGGGGCTCGCCCTTCTCGACGACGTCGACGCGGTCGAAGCCGACCTCGACGCACGTCGCGCTGTCCTCGGCGTCGTCCGTGCGCACGTAGGCGTGCACGAAGCGGGGCAGCGGGAACGCCGCGGCCTCCTCGAGCAGCAGCCGGACCGAGCGCGCGGCGACGCCGCGTCCTCTCGCCTCAGGGGCGAGATCCCAGGCCGTCTCGTACGCGACGATGCCGCGCGAGTGGCCGTACCAATAGCCGATGGAGCCGACGCAGTCGCCGTCGAGCTCGATCGCGTAGAAGAAGGCGGTGCCCTCGGCCCAACCGCGCAGGTAGCGGTCGTGCAGGGTGCCGTCGTCCTCGTGTCCGGTGTCCGACTCCGCGCGGGTGACGCTGAGTGCGGCGACGTCCGCCTGCGGCCAGGGCAGGAGGCGGATGTTCTCGGACTGCTGATCGATGCTGACTGTTCTGCGGTCGCTTCCGGGTTCGGGTCCCGTCACGCGCTCCGATCCTCTCTCTCAGGATGGCCCGTCGGTCGCGCCCCTCCGCCAGGTGTTCGGAGTGGCCGATCGATCGGATGGCCGCACTCGGGATGCGGCCGCGATGTCCGCCCCATCTTCGACCCCTTGTCGGAGCTGATGTGGGCCGTGGAGGAATCTAGCCCCGAACGGGGGGTCGTACCTCCGAAACCCCTGGTCGAACGCTGATCAGAGCTGGGAACGAGCGCCGAGCGGCGCAAGCGTGCGCGGCGAGCGCCGACCTCGCCGTGCAGCTCCGGGTCCACGCAAGAAAAGCGCGCGCGACGGCCCCTACGCTCGGAGTCGGGTCGCATCCGACCCGTTCCACCAGGGATTCGAAGCGTGAGGAGGATCACCATGTCGCAGTTCGTGCAGAGCACAGTCGTCGGAGAGCCGGAGGTCCTCGAGGACCGCGTCGAGTCCTCCTCCGCGTGGCTCGACCTCACGGCGGCGGTCGCCGCCGTGCAGCCCCTGCAGGCCGCCGACGGCTCCCTCGCCGACCCCGACCGCCTCGAGGACGCGCGGGCGGCTCTCGCTCGGATCGTCACCGCGATCCGCACGCTCGCCCCCGCGTTCCCGCACGACGCCGCCTACCTGGAGGCGCTCGTGGTCGACTTCCGCCGGTGGAGCGACGAGGGCCTCGGAGTGCCGGACTTCCTGGACTCCCTCCAGGCCTTCCAGCCCCAGCTCGACCGGATCGACGGGCTGCGCCACCTCGTCGTCTTCCCGATGCTGACGCAGAACGGCAGCCGCGAGCGCCACGTCGAGGCGGTGCTCGTCGAGGTCGTCTGGCCGCGCTTCGTCGCCGAGCTCGAGGCCGGCGACTACTCCAACGCGCTGTTCGTGCCGGTGCGCTTCGTCGACTTCACGTCCGGATACGACACGGACAGCGCCGTGCTCTTCCCCGAGACCGTCGCCATGCGCGCGGTCCCCGCCTTCACCTGGGGAGCGATCTTCGCGGATCGCGAAGCGGCCCGGTTCCGCCGCGTCGTCGGCCGTGCCGCCGAGATCACCCGCCTCGAGCTCCCCGAGGACGCGCGCCGGCTGATCGCCGACCAGCGCCTGTCCGAGGAGGCGTTCGTGATGTGGGACCTCATCCACGACCGCACCCACATGCGCGGAGACCTGCCGTTCGACCCGTTCATGATCAAGCAGCGCATGCCGTTCTTCCTGTACTCGCTCGAGGAGCTGCGCTGCGACCTGACGGCGTTCCGCGAATCGGTCGCGATCGAGCGCCGTCTCGCCGCGGCCGAGCGCCTCGACGACGAGGAGGAGCGCCTGGCCGAGCGCGCCCGCTCGGTGCAGTACGCGATCCTGTTCGACCGCCTGTTCCGCTTCCCGTTGACGGGCTCGCGGGTGCGCAACTACGACGGACTGGGCGGGCAGCTGCTGTTCGCCTGGCTGCACCGCAACGGGGTGCTGCACTGGACCGACACCCGGCTCGCCTTCGAGTGGGACGGCGTCGCCGACGTGGTCGTCGCCCTCTCGGACGCGATCGACGAGCTCTACTGGCGCTCGATCGACCGCCCGAAGACCGCGCACTGGCTGGCCGCGCACGCCCTGATCGCGTCGGTCCTCACTCCGCACCCCGCCTCGGCCTGGGCGCGCGGGCTGCCGGACGAGGTGCTCCTCGGAGCGCCGCGCGGCTTCACGGACGCGGTGCTGGACGACGAGTTCCCGCTGTCGATGTTCTACGAAGCCCTGGCCAAGAAGATGGGCGACGTGATCACGTCGACCCGGGGCATCACCGGACGCGACTGAGAACGCTCGCGGGTCCCGGCGGCGGTCTCCCGACCCCGCCGGGGACCCGTCGCGTACTCTGGACGCCATGTCCCGAGGTGCCGACACCGTCGCCGCCGCCGATCCCTTCGACGCCGGCTGGTCGAGGAGACCGCCCACGCGCTCGAACTACGTGCGCGACGCGGTGGGCGCGGGAGTCCTGCTGCTGGCGACCGTGCTCTCGGTCCTGCTCTACACCTCCGCCGGCTTCCCGGATGCGGCGCATCCGATCGTCAGCGCGCACTGGGCCGTGGCTCTCACGCTGCCGCTGGCGTTCCGCCGCCGGTTCCCGGCCACCGTCGCGATCGTCCTCGCGGTGGTCTACGCGCTCGGCCTCGTGCTGCAGGTGCCGGAGTCGCTGTTCAACCAGATCTGCCTGTTCCTCGCGATCTACACGGTGGGCGCGTGGGGGGCGGACCGGCGCCGCGCCCTCGTGGTGCGCCTCCTGATCGCGATCGCGATGCTGGGCTGGCTCGTGACCACGCTCGTGAGCGGCGACTGGTTGAACCGCACCGTGCCCTCGACCGAGGCCGTCGGGCCGCTCTCGCCCTACCTGGCGGAGTCGGCGCTCGTGGTCCTGGTGAACCTGCTCTACTTCGGCAGCGCGTACGTCTTCGGCGAGGCGTCCTGGCAGTCGGCGCGCCGGCTCGAGGCGCTGGAGGCGCGCACGGCCGAGCTCGACGACGAGCGCGAGCGCTCCTCCCGCCGCGCCGTCACGTCGGAGCGGCTGCGGATCGCCCGCGAGCTGCACGACGTCGTGGCGCACCACGTCAGCGTGATGGGCGTGCAGGCGGGAGCGGCCCGCCGCGTCCTCGCACGGGACCCCGAGAAGGCGGCGCGGTCGCTCAGCGCGATCGAGAACGACGCGCGCTCGGCGATCGACGAGCTGCACCGCATCCTGGTCGCCCTCCGCGCCGAGGAGACGACCCCCGCGGGCGTCACCGACTCTGCTCCCACCGACTCCGCCTCGACCCGCGGAGTCGCGCAGCTCGAGGAGCTCGTCCAGGCATCCGCGGGCTCCGGACTCCCCACCTCGTTCCGCACCCTCGGTGTTCCGCGGGAGATCCCGGCCACGGTCGGGCTCAGCCTCTACCGCATCGCGCAGGAGTCGCTCACGAACGTCCGCAAGCACGCGGGACCCTCCGCGCAGGCCGAGCTGCGGCTCCGCTACCTCGATGACGCCGTCGAGCTCGAGGTCGCCGACGACGGAGGCACCGGCCCGCACCCGACCGTCCCCGCGTCGTGCGGGCTGGGTCAGACGGGCATGCGCGAGCGGGCCGCGGCCGTCGGCGGGCGCATCGAGATGGGTCCGCGCGGCGACGGGTACCTCGTGCACGTGCACGTGCCGCTGTCGCGGGTGCGCGCTCCGGAGCGACCCCTCGAACCGGTAGCGTCGACCGGGGCGTCGCGGGGGCGCACCGACGCAGCGAGCGGGGGCCGCGCATGACCGAGGACATCCGCGTCCTGCTGGTGGACGACCAGGAGCTGGTCCGGGCGGGGTTCCGCATCATCCTGGAGTCGGAGCCGGGCATCGTCATCGTGGGCGAGGCCCGCACGGGGTCCGAGGCGATCGAGCGCGCCTCCGAGCTCTGCCCCGACGTCATCTGCATGGACGTGCAGATGCCCGGGATGGACGGTCTCGCCGCGACCCGCGAGATCGTGAAGGATCCGCGGCTGTGCTCGAGCGTCCTGATCCTCACGACGTTCGACCGCGACGACTACCTCTTCGACGCGCTCTCGGCCGGAGCGAGCGGCTTCCTGCTCAAGAACGCCTCTCCGGAGGATCTGGTCGACGCCGTGCAGGTGGTCGCGCGCGGCGACGCCATGCTCGCGCCCGACGTGACCCGCCGCGTGATCGAGCGCTTCGCCGCGGAGCCCGCGCGCAACCCGGAGGAGCACCCGGCCGTGGCGGAGCTGACCGACCGCGAGCGCGAAGTGCTCGTGTACCTGGCGCGGGGCTGGTCGAACGCCGAGATCGCCTCGCAGCTGTTCGTGGGCGAGGCGACCGTGAAGACGCACGTGTCGAAGATCCTGATGAAGCTGCGCGTGCGCGACCGGATCCAGGCGGTCGTGTTCGCCTACGAGCACGGGATCGCGGTGCCGGGGCGGTCCTGACGCCGACGGGACGACGGCCGAGGCGTGTCGGCCGAGAGACCCCCTCCTCGGCAGCGGCCGGCCGCCGTCAGCGGCGGGGCTGCGGGGCCGCCGCGCGCGGGGGCGAGCGGCGGACGAACTCCATGCGGATGTCCGGCACGATCTTCCGGTCGAGCACGACGGTCATGTACCGGCCGTCGACCCGCGCGCCGATGGCGACGACGTCGGGATCCGTGTCGACCCGGTAGCCGCGCAGCGCCTCTCCGTCGACCACGACCGGGACGCCGCGCACGACGTCCTCGTCGCGCAGCGCCGCGGCGACCACGGGCATCCCTCCGCGCCGGCTGCGCACGCGACCGGGGAAGGTGTTGCGCAGCACGTCGCCCATGTGGGCGGCGAGACGCGATTCGAGCGGGCGGCTGCGCTCGGCGGGGATCGGCACGGAGGTGCGCACCGCCTCCCAGAGGACCGGGTACCGCATCCGCGTGACCTGGTCGACCATCCACGGCGGGAGGTGGTCGTTCTCGGCCCGTTCGATGGCCCGCTTCTGCTCGGGAGTGAGCGGGACGTGGTTGACGGGATCGGCGCGATTGCGCGGATTCTTGAAGAACGAGTACGACAGCGAGATCTCGACGAACCGCCCGAGCGCCATGGTCTGGGCCGCCGCGAACTCCTCGAGTCTCGGCTGCGGGGCGAACGCGAGGACCGGGTCGCCGAAGCGGGCCGCGATCTCGTCCACCCCGGGAGGGGCCGGCATATCGCGGACCGCCCCCGATGTGTCCATGCGCATAGGACAAGAGTGGCCGTTCGCTCAGCCGATACCAACTTCTTGACGGAGATCGGCTCGACGCTCCCGGGCTGTTCACATGCCGGAAACACGACGGCGGCGGGCGTCGGGCTCCTGAACGGCTCCCGGACGGGGGCTGCGAAGATGGAGGCATGAGCGCTCTGCACGATCCGACCGTCCGCGGTTTCGCCTCCGACAACTACTCCGGAGTGCACGACGAGGTGCTCGCGGCGATCGCCGCCGCCAACGGCGCGCACCAGGTCGCGTACGGCGAGGACGTCTACACCGAGCGGCTCCAGCACGCGTTCCGGCGCGAGTTCGGCGAGCAGGCGCAGGCGTTCCCGGTGTTCAACGGCACGGGCGCGAACGTCACCGGACTGCAGTCGATGCTCCCGCGCTGGGGCGCCGTGATCTCGGCCGGCACGGCGCACATCAACTCCGACGAGGGCGGGGCTCCCGAGAAGGTCGGCGGGATCAAGATCCTCACCGTCGTCTCGCCCGACGGCAAGCTCACCCCGGACCTCGTCGACGAGCAGGCCTGGGGCTACGGCGACGAGCACCGCTCGCAGCCGCTCGTCGTCTCGATCACGCAGTCGACCGAGCTCGGCACCGTCTACACCCCCGAGGAGGTGCGCGCTCTGGCCGATCACGCGCACGCGCACGGCATGCGCCTGCACCTCGACGGGGCGCGGATCGCGAACGCGGCGGCGGCGCTGGACGTGCCGCTGCGCGCCTTCACCACCGACGCCGGCGTCGACGTGCTGTCGTTCGGCGGCACCAAGAACGGGATGCTGCTGGGCGAGGCGATCGTCGTGCTCGACCCCGAGGCCTCCAGCGGCCTGCGTTACCTCCGCAAGACCAACATGCAGCTCGCATCGAAGATGCGCTTCCTCTCGGCGCAGCTGCTCGCGATGCTCGGCGAGGACGGCGAGGCGGAGCCGCTGTGGCTGCGCTCGGCCCGGCGCGCCAACGCCATGGCCGCCCGACTGCGCGCGCAGCTGGAGGAGTCGGTCGCCGCCGGACGGATCCAGGGGCTCGCGTTCACGCAGCCCACGCAGGCGAACGCGGTGTTCGCGACGCTGCCCTCGGGAGTCGCCGACCGCCTGCGCGAGGTGTCCCGCTTCTACGACTGGAACCCGGCGACGGGCGAGGTGCGCTGGGTCTGCTCGTTCGACACGACGGAGGACGACATCGACGTGTTCACGGCGGCGATCGAGCGCGAGCTGACGGCGTGAAGGCGCGGATCGTCGTGCTCGGAGCGGTCGTCGCGGGGATGCTCGCGGGATGCACGGGCGGTCCGTCGTCAGGGGCGGAGACGGGCGCGGGGACGTCGGCTTCGGCGTCCGCGTCCGCGTCCGTCGCTCCGCTCACGCGCCTCGACTGCGACTCACTGCTACCCGTGGAGCGGGCGTCGGAGGCCCTCGGGCTGCCGGCCGACCGCCTCGAGGGCAGCCGCGACGGGGCCGTCCGCACGTCGTCCGAGCTGATCCGCGCCGCCGCGGAGGAGAACGGCGGGCTCCTCACCTGCTCCTGGTTCGAGCAGGACGGGCCGGCCTCGATCGTCGCCTCGGCGGCGACGGACGCGGGCGACGCCTTCGCCGCGCTGCCCGCCGGCCCCGCACTCGCGGCGGGCGACGCGGCCTCCGGCGCCTGCCTCGAGGGGAGCTGCACCGCCCAGGTGCTCGCCGGATCGACGTGGGTCTCGCTCGCGCTGATCGGGGCGCCCGCGACCCTCGACCTCGCGGCCCTCGCCTCCTCCACGGCCGACTCCGCGAACGGACGCCTCGACGACGTCATCGCAGGCACCGCACCCGTCTGCGCCGATCTGCTGACCGCCGAGCAGCTGACCTCGCTCGCCGGGCTGGCGCAGCCCGTCGCCGGCGCCGGCACGGAGGCGGCGACTCCGGCGACAGCGGGGGCCGCGGCCTCCGCACGCGCGGGTCTCGCCTCCTGCACCTGGACGGACGCGGCCAGCGCCGCCTACTCCGGTCTGAGCATCGACGCGCTGCCCTCGGGCGAGGAGGGCTGGCGCACGCTGTCGCTGACCACCGGGCTGTCGATCCCGCTGGCGCCCGTCGACGGACTCGGGGAGCGCGCGATCTCGGGCTGCTCGGCGGGGACGTGCGAGGTTGACGTGCTCGCGGAGGATGTCTGGTGGCGCGTGGTCGTGACGGGCGACGAGGCGCGGGCCGACGCGGTCGCGCGGGCGGTGCTCGCGGGCTGATCCGCCGGGCCGGCCTGCGCGAGATGCCACTCCGGTACGCCTCGTCCGGCGTGTCGCGTACTGAAGTGGCATCTCGCGGGGTGGTTCAGGGGCGGCGCCAGTACTCGTACCAGGACGACTCCGTCGCGCCGAGGGCGGAGTAGAGGCGGCGGGCCGGGGCGTTGGCCTCGAGGACCTGGATCCAGTAGTGCGCGACGCCTCGCGACTCGGCCTGCCCGAGGAGCGAGCGGAGGACGGACGCGGCGTGGCCGCGGCGCCGCGCGTCCGGGCGGGTGGCGAGGGAGAAGAGCCCGCACCAGGGCGTGTCCCCGCCGGTCGCGTACGCGAGCCGACCGCAGGCGGCTGCGCCCCGCTCGTCGCGGACGAGGGCGTAGGAGGAGTCGCAGCCCGCGAGGATCCGCTGCGCGACGTCGCGCTCGGCGGCGCCTCCGCGGCCGTCGACGGACCACCAGAGCGACAGCCAGCCCTCGGACGGGGCGGGCTCCACGACCGCGGGCGGCCCGCTCAGCGCGGCGAGCGCCTCCTGGACCGTGCCCGTGAGGACGAGCGTGCGCTCGTGCGGCGCGTAGCCGCGGGCGGCCAGGCGCTCGGGGAGATCGGCGGGCAGGGTCGCCGGTCCGAGCTGCAGGAGCGGAGGGATCGCGTGCTCGCGCGCGAACGCCTCCGCGGCGTCGATCGCGCGCTCGGGGTCGGTGACGGCGCCGGACGTGAGGACCGAGTTGGCGCGCTTCGTGACTCCGGACGCGGCGCGCAGCAGCCAGCCGTCGAGCTCACGGGTCTCGAGCGCCGGCCAGGCGGCGGCGGCGAGGCGATCGAGCACGCGCGGGTCCATGCGCTCGACGGTACCTGGCGCTCAGGCGGGTCCTCGGCTCGCAGGAACACGACCGGCTCGCAGGAACCGGCGATCCGGACGAGCCGGACCGGTTCCTGCGAGCCGGAGGTGGGTGCTGCGGGCCTGTGCGGCCCGCGGCGACTCACATGTTGATCATGTGGCCCTTGAGGCCGTGGAAGCCCTCCTGGAGCGCCTCCGACAGCGTCGGGTGGGTGTGCACGTTGCGCGCCAACTCGGTCGCGGTGAGGTCCCACTTCTGCGCGAGCGTGAGCTCGGGGAGCAGCTCGGAGACGTCCGGGCCGATCATGTGCGCGCCGAGGAGCTCGCCGTACTGCTTGCTCGCGATGAGCTTGACGAAGCCGGTGGGCTCGCCGAGGCCGTGCGCCTTGCCGTTCGCCATGAAGGGGAAGGTCGAGACGGTGATCTCGTGGCCCTCGTCGGTCGCCTGCTTCTCGGTGAGGCCGAAGGAGGCGATCTGCGGCTGGCAGAACGTCGCGCGCGGCATCATGCGGTAGTCGCCCAGCGTCTGGGTCTCGGCACCGGCGAGGGTCTCGGCGGCGACGACGCCCTGCGCCTCGGCCACGTGGGCGAGCTGCAGCTTCGCGGTCACGTCGCCGATGGCGTAGATGTGCGGAACGTTCGTGCGCATGTGGTCGTCGATCGCGATCGCTCCGCGCTCGGTCAGCTCGACGCCCGTGTTCTCGAGGCCGAAGCCCTCGACGCGGGGGACCCAGCCGATCGACATCAGGACCTTGTCGACCTCGAGGGTCGACTGCGTGCCGTCCTTCGCGGTGTAGGTCACGGTGACGTAGCCGTCCTTGTCGACGACCGACTCGACCTTGGTCGAGGTGAGGATCTCGACGCCGAGCTTCTTGTACTGCTTCTGGATCTCCTTGGAGACGTCCGGGTCCTCGTTGGGGAGGGCGCGGTCCATGAACTCGATGATCGTGACGTCGACGCCGTAGTTCTTCAGGACGTACGCGAACTCCATGCCGATCGCGCCGGCGCCCACGATGGCCATCGTGTCGGGCAGGTCGCGCGTCATGATCTGCGTCTCGTAGGTGACGACGTTCTCGGAGAGCTCGACGCCGGGGAGCAGGCGGACGCTCGCACCGGTCGCGATGATCGCGTCGTCGAACGTCAGCGACTCCGAGCCACCCTTGGTCAGCTGGACGTCGAGGCCCTGCGGGCCGGTGAAGGAGCCGGTGCCGTCGAACTCGGTGATCTTGTTCTTCTTCATCAGGAAGTGGACGCCCTTGGTGCGTCCGTCGGCGACCGTGCGGCTGCGGTCGAACGCCGCGCCGAAGTCGAACGAGACGTCGCCCGAGATGCCGAACTGCTTGGCCTGCGAATGGAAGATGTGGGCGAGCTCGGCGTTGCGCAGCAGCGCCTTCGACGGGATGCAGCCGACGTTGAGGCAGACACCGCCCCAGTACTGCTTCTCGACGATGGCGACGGACTTGCCGAGCTGCGCCGCTCGGATCGCGGCCACGTACCCGCCGGGGCCGGCCCCCAGGACGACGACGTCGAAGTGCTGGGCCATGGATGATCCTCCATCAGAGTCGTGAGTGGTGCGCGCGGGGAACCACGCCGTCTCCGAGCGTACCGTTCCCCGGGCGCGGAGCCCGGGGGTCCTCCCTGGGCGAACGGACCTGGTAGGGCTGTGGAGGGACGGTCCGCGGCGGCGGACCGTCGGGAATGCGGGCGGGTGCGGAACGGTTGCACCACGCGGGCAACGGAGCCCTCCCCGATCCGCACACTCCCGGAAAGAAGCTCCACCATGCCCCTCGCCACCGCGTCCCGCACCGCCACCACCAGCGCGCCGATCCTCGACGTGCTCGCCGAGCGCTGGAGCCCGCGCTCGTTCGACACGACGGCCGCGATCTCGGACGAGACCCTCGCCTCGCTGCTCGAGGCCGCGCGCTGGTCCCCCTCCGCCAGCAACTCGCAGCCCTGGCGCTTCATCGTGGCCCGCCGCGGCACGCCGGAGTTCGACCGCGTGGCGAAGCACCTCGTCGGCTTCAACGCCGCCTGGGCCGGCTCGGCCGCGGCGCTCGTCGTCGCCCTCGCCGAGACCGTCGACGCCGACGGCAAGCCGCGCCCCTGGGCCGTCTACGACCTCGGCCAGGCCGTCGCGCACCTCAGCATCCAGGCCCACCACGACGGACTGCACGTGCACCAGATGGCCGGCTTCGAGAAGGACGGGCTGCGCGAGGAGTTCGCGATCGACGAGCGCTTCGACCCCGTGACCGTCGCCGCCATCGGCGTCGTCGGCGACCCGGAGTCGCTCGCGAACGACGTGCTGCGCGAGCGCGAGGTCGCCCCGCGCACCCGCCTGCCCCTCGAGGAGCTCGTGCTCGTCAGCGCGTAGTCGCTGCACTGCTCGGCCCGGTCCGCGGATCTCCGCGGGCCGGGCCGTTCTGCGTCTCCGGGCCGGCAGCGGCTCGGAGCGGTCTGCGGGGGCGGGAGGAGGAGTGGGCGGCGGGCGCTGCCGACGCGGGGCGTCACTCCGATCGCTCTGTTACTCCGCGTTTCATCACGGAATCGGATGAATGGGCCGCCGTCCGTACGATCGGGACGGTCCGCCCGCCCGCCCCGCCGCTCCGGAGCCCCATGACCGACACGCCCACCCGCACGAGCCTGGCCTTCGACGCCGACCTCGGTCAGTCGGCGTTCCCGGTGCGCTTCGAAGGAGTGGGCCGCACGTTCTCGCCCGGATCGCCCGTGCTCGAGGACGTCGATCTCGAGGTCGCCGCCGGCGAGGTCATCGCGATCCTCGGCCCGAGCGGCTGCGGCAAGTCGACGCTGCTGCGCATCGCGGCGGGGCTCGACACGGCCTCCGCGGGTTCCGTGCTGATCGACGGGCGCCCCGTGTCGGGCATCGACACGCGCTGCGCCGTCGCGTTCCAGGAGCCGCGCCTGCTGCCGTGGCGCACGATCGCGGCGAACGTGGCGCTCGGGCTGCCGCGGGGCACCGCGCGCACGGCCGCGCGGCACGCCGTGGAGGAGCTGCTGGCGCTGGTCGGGCTGACCGCGCACGCCTCCTCCCGCCCGCGCGAGGTCTCGGGCGGCATGGCCCAGCGCGCCTCGCTCGCCCGGGCGCTCGCCCGGAACCCCGGCGTTCTGCTGCTCGACGAGCCGTTCGGCGCGCTCGACGCGCTCACCCGCATCCGGATGCAGGACCTCCTGCTCGACGTGCACGCGGCCGCCCCGGCGACGATCCTGCTGGTCACGCACGACGTCGACGAGGCCCTGCAGCTGGCCGACCGCATCGTGCTCCTCGGCCGCGACGAGCCGGGAGGCGTCTCGCGGATCCAGCAGATCATGCGGGTTCCGGGCGCTCGTCCGCGCGATCGCGGGTCGGCAGAGCTGGCGGAGCGACGCGCCGAGCTGCTCGCCGGGCTCGGCATCGAGCGGCACTGAGTCCTCCCCAGGCTCGGATCCGTCCGCTCCTCCCCCGCTCCTCCCCTCCCCGCACGCACCCCGACTCCCCTCCCCCACACTCGTTCCACCCCCGGAACCGCACCGAAGCAGAGGCCACCATGTCGTTCACCACCACCGCGCTCACGCGCCGCACCGCCCTCGCAGGCCTGCTGACCGCCGCCGCCGTGCCGCTGCTCGCGGGCTGCGTCCAGGGCGAGGGCTCCGGCGGCGCCGCGGCCGCCACCGCCGACGCCGCCGAGGGCGCCGTCACGCAGGGCGGCACCCTCACGCTCGACTTCGCGACCTACAACCCGCTGAGCCTGGTCATCAAGGAGAAGGGCTGGCTCGAGGCCGCCCTCGCCGAGCAGCAGGTCACCGTCGCCTGGGTGCAGTCCGCCGGGTCCAACAAGGCGAACGAGGCGCTGCGCGCCGGAGCGATCGACGTCGGCTCGACCGCCGGCTCCGCCGCCCTGCTCGCCCGGTCCAACGGCTCGCCCATCAAGACGATCGACATCTTCTCGCAGCCGGAGTGGTCGGCCCTCGTCGTCCCCGCCGGCTCGAGCATCACGAGCGTCGAGCAGCTCGCGGGCAAGCAGATCGCCGCGACCAAGGGCACCGACCCCTACTTCTTCCTCGTGCAGGCCCTCGAGGCCGCCGGGCTCGGGATCGACGACGTCACCGTGCAGAACCTGCAGCACGCCGACGGCTGGGCCGCCCTGCAGAACGGCTCGGTCGACGCGTGGGCCGGTCTCGACCCGATCATGGCCGGCGCCGAGGCCGCCGGGGCGACGCTGCTCTACCGCAACGTCGACTTCAACTCCTACGGCCTCCTGAACGCGACCGAGAGCTTCCTCGCCGAGAAGCCCGACCTCGCGCAGACGGTCGTGAACGCCTACGAGCACGCCCGTGCCTGGGCGCTCGAGAACCAGGAGGAGACCGCGAGCATCCTCGCCTCCGTCGCCGGTCTCGACGTCGCGGTCGCGACCACGGTGATCACCGAGCGCAGCAACCTCGACGTCGACAACGTGCCCGGATCGGCGCAGACCGACGTGCTCGCGGTGATCGGCCCGATCTTCGTCGAGAACGGCGACGTCGCCTCGCAGGACCAGGTCGACGAGGCGCTCGACACGCTGCTCGACGACACCTACGCGAAGGCTGCCGACCCCGACGCGATCGGCGACTGACCGCTTCCCGCACGCCGACCCGCGACCGCTCCCGAGGAGACGACATGGCGACCCGAGACGACGAGACGACCGACGCCGACCTGATCCGGCGCAGCACCGGGATGGTGCAGGCGCCGGGCGCCGTCGGCGCCGCGATCGCGGGGCCGAGCGTCGGGGCGTCGCAGAAGCGGCTCCGCGACGACTCCGCCGCGCACGCCCGCCCGCTGACGTCGAAGCGCTGGTTCGTCGTGGTCGGCGGGGCGCTCGTCCCGGTCGTGCTCCTGATCGCGTGGCAGATCGTCACCACGACGGGTCTGGTCTCGCTGGCCGTGTTCCCCTCCCCCGCGATGGTCTGGGCGGCCGGGATCGATCTCGCCCAGCGCGGCGACCTCGGCCAGGACATGGCGATCTCGACCCAGCGCGTGCTGATCGGCTTCGCGATCGGATCGGCGCTCGGACTCGTCATCGGCGCGCTCTTCGGCCTCTCGCGCGTCTGGGAGGTCGTGCTCGGCCCGACGCTCGGCGCGATCCGCGCGGTCCCCTCGCTCGCCTGGGTGCCGCTGCTGCTGCTGTGGCTGGGCATCGGCGAGGAGTCGAAGATCACGCTGATCACGATCGGCGCGTTCTTCCCCGTGTTCACCACGGTCGCCACGGCGCTCGGCCACGTCGACCGCCACCTCGTGGAGGCCGGCCGGGCGTTCGGACTGTCGGGCGTGCGCCTCTTCACGACGGTGCAGCTGCCGGCCGTGGTCCCGGCAGTCATCGCGGGGCTCCGGCTCGCGCTCGCCCAGTCCTGGCTGTTCCTGGTCGCCTCCGAGCTGATCGCCTCGTCGATGGGCCTGGGCTTCCGCCTCATCGACAGCCAGAACAACGGGCGGATCGACCGCGTGTTCCTCGCGATCATCCTGCTCGCGGTGCTCGGCAAGCTCACCGACGCCGTGGTGGGCGTGTTCCAGCGCTACGCCGTGGCCAAGTGGGCGTGACGCGCCCTCCCTCCCGGGACGCCCCCTCCCCCTCCTGAAAGGACGTCGCCATGACGGACACGATCGCGAACCTCCTCGAGGAGCACCGCCGCTTCCCCGCCCCCGAGGCCTTCGCCGCGCAGGCCAACGTGGGCGCCGACGAGTACGAGCGGGCGGCCGCCGATCCCGTCGCCTTCTGGGAGGAGGCGGCCCGGCGCCTCGACTGGGCCGAGCCGTGGACGACCGCGCACACCTGGGAGCCCGCGCTGCCGCAGGCCGACGGCACTCTCTCCGTGCCCCGTGCGACCTGGTTCGAGGGAGGGCGACTGAACGTCGCGGTGAACTGCGTCGACCGGCACGTCCACGCCGGGCGCGGCGACAAGGCCGCCCTGCACTTCGAGGGCGAGCGCGGCGACCGCCGCACGCTGACCTACTCCGATCTGCAGCGCGAGGTCTCGAAGGCCGCCAACGCTCTGACGGCCCTGGGCATCGGGAAGGGCGACCGCGTCGTCGTCTACCTGCCGGTGATCCCCGAGACCGTCGTGATCACGCTCGCGATCGCGCGCATCGGAGCGATCCACTCCCTCGTCTTCGGCGGCTTCTCCGCCGAGGCTGTCCGGTTCCGCGTGGAGGACACCGGAGCGAAGCTGCTCGTCACCACCGACGGCCAGTTCCGGCGAGGGAAGGCCGTCGCGGTCAAGGCGAACGCCGATCACGCGGTCGCGGGCGTCGAGTCGATCGAGCACGTGCTGGTCGTCCGCCGCACCGGCGACGAGACCCCCGACCTGCCCTGGACCCCCGGCCGCGACGTCTGGTGGCACGACGTCGTCGACACGGCGAGCGACGTGCACGAGGCCGAGGCCTTCGACTCCGAGACCCCGCTGTTCATCATCTACACCTCGGGCACCACCGGGAAGCCCAAGGGGCTCGTGCACACCAGCGGCGGCTACCTGACGCAGGCGTCCTGGACGCACTGGGCCCTCTTCGACGCGAAGCCCGACGACGTGCACTGGTGCACCGCCGACCTGGCATGGGTGACCGCGCACACCTACGAGATCTACGGACCGCTCTCGAACGGGCTCACCCAGGTGATCTACGAGGGCACGCCGAACACCCCGCACACCGCCCGGCACTTCGAGATCATCGAGCGCTACGGAGTGACGGTCTACTACACGGCTCCCACGCTGATCCGCACGCTGATGACCTGGTTCCCCGACGGAGTGCCCGCGCAGTACGACCTGTCGAGCCTTCGGCTGCTCGGCACGGTCGGCGAGTCGATCAACCCCGAGGCGTGGGTGTGGTTCCACGAGCGGATCGGCGGCGGACGCTGCCCGATCGTCGACACGTGGTGGCAGTCCGAGACCGGTGCGGCCGTGATGTGCCCGCTGCCGGGCGTCTCGACGCTCAAGCCCGGATCCTCGCTCGGCGCGCTGCCGGGTCTCACGACGCTCGTCGTCGACGACGCGGGGCAGCGGGTGCCGAACGGCTCGGGCGGCTACCTCGTCGTCGACCGCACCGGGCCGGCCCTCGCGCGCACGGTCTGGGGGAACCCGGAGCGGTACCGCGACTCCTACTGGGCGCGCTTCGCCGAGCAGGGCTACTTCTTCTCGGGCGACGGCGCGAAGTACGACGCGGACGGCGACATCTGGGTGCTGGGGCGCGTCGACGACGTCATCAACGTGTCGGGCCACCGGCTGTCGACGATCGAGATCGAGTCGGCGCTCGTCGCGCATCCGGCCGTCGGCGAGGCGGGCGTGGTCGGAGTCGAGGACGCGACGACCGGGCAGGCCATCGCGGCCTTCGTGATCCCCTCGGACGAGGCGGTCGACCGTGCGCAGGACGACCCCGCGTACTGGAACGAGCTGGCCGCGACGCTGTCGGGCGTGCTGCGCGACCACGTCGCAACGGCGATCGGGCCCATCGCGAAACCGCGCGACGTGGTGGTCGTGCCGGACCTGCCGAAGACCCGCTCGGGCAAGATCATGCGGCGACTGCTCGGCGACATCCGCGACGGGCGGGCGCTGGGCGATGTGACGAGCCTGCAGGACGACACGGTGCCGGAGCGGATCGCGCGGATCGTCGCGGCGCGGGGCTGAGGGGGGAGCGGCTCCCTCCCTTCTGCTGATCGAGTGGTCCGCGCAGCGGACGTACCGAGATCCCCGCCCGCTGGAGCAGGCGGGTCTCGATACGCCGCCTCCGGCGGCTACTCGACCAGCAAGGGTGCGCTCCCGGTCGGCGCGCACTCCCTGCTGATCGAGTGATCGACCAGCGAGCAGGGGGGCGAACGCTCACGGTCGGCTCCGAACTCCGGACGGGCGGCGGCATCGGGAGTAGCGTGAAGCCGTGCGTGACCTCCAGCAGCGAATCATCTCCGAGCTCCACGTCTCCCCCACCGTCGATCCGGCCGCCGAGGTCGAACGACGTGCCGGCTTCCTCGCCGACTACCTCCGCCACACGGGCGCCAAGGGCCTCGTGCTCGGCATCAGCGGCGGCCAGGACTCGAGCCTGGCCGGCCGGCTCTGCCAGCTCGCGGTCGAGCAGGTGCGCGCGGGCGGAGGCGACGCCTCCTTCATCGCGGTGCGCCTGCCGTACCGCGTCCAGGCCGACGAGGAGGACGCGCAGCTCGCGCTGTCGTTCATCCGACCGGACCGGCAGGTGACCTTCGACATCCACCAGGGCGTCGACGGCATCGCCGCGGCGTTCGGCGACGCGGTCGGCGAGCCGATCTCGGACTTCGTGAAGGGCAACGTCAAGGCACGTGCCCGGATGGTCGCCCAGTACGCGATCGCCGGCCAGGCGGGCATGCTCGTCGTCGGCACCGACCACGCGGCCGAGGCGGTCACCGGATTCTTCACGAAGTTCGGCGACGGCGGAGCCGACGTCCTGCCGCTCACCGGACTCACCAAGCGCCAGGGCCGCTCCCTCCTCGAGCACCTCGACGCCCCCGCGCGCCTGTACGAGAAGGCGCCGACGGCCGACCTCCTCGACGAGAACCCCGGGCAGACCGACGAGTCGAACCTCGGACTCGTCTACGCCGACCTGGACGAGTACCTCGAGGGCGGGGACGTCGACCCCGCCGTCGCCGAGGCGATCGAGGCGCGGTACGCCGCCACCGAGCACAAGCGGCAGGTGCCGCTCTCGATGTTCGACGACTGGTGGCGCGCCTCCGGCACCTACACACCCGGCAACGGCTGACACCCGAGCCGCCCCCGACAGATCGGGGGCGGCTCGCCCGTTCAGGCCGCGGTGACCCGATCGAGCCAGGCGCCGCTGACCTTCGCGCTCTCGGCCGGCGGCATGCTCGCCCGGTCGACCTCGACGATGATCCAGCCGCCGAAGTCCTCGGGCAGCGCGGCGAGCACCCCGTCGAGGTCGATGCCGCCGAGTCCCGGCTCGAGGAACAGCCCGGCGTCGGTCGCGCGGTCGTAGGCGGTCGGCACCGCCCGGCTCGACTCCGCGATCCCCAGGTCCAGGTCCTTCACGTGCAGATCGACCAGGCGGTCGGAGTAGCGCTGCACGGTCGCGACCGGGTCGATGCCCGCCCAGACGAGGTGGCCGATGTCGAAGGAGGCGCCGAGCAGATCGGCGTCGATCGCGCCGAGGACGCGGTCGATCTCGTACTCGGTCTCGACCCACGTGCCGACGTGGTTGTGCAGGCCCGCGCGCACGCCCTCCGCGCGCAGCACCTCCGCCGCCTCGCCCAGGATCTCGATGACGCGATCCAGACGGCCCTCGTCGAAGACGGCTCCCACGGCCACCGCCTCGCGGGTGCGGACGACGCCGGGCTCGAAGCTGACCTCGGGCGCGAGGAAGACGGTGTCGAGTCCGACGTAGTTGGACTCCTCGGCCTTGCGTCGCACCCCGTCGAACCAGTGGATCCACTCGGCCGAGCCGCGGGCGAACGCCCGGCCGGTGTCCTTCGGCAGGGCGACGGAGGCGTAGCCGGGGGCGAGCGCGAGGCCCGAGTCCTCGATCATCCGGGCGTAGTCCTGCAGGGTCTGCGTCGAGAGGACCTCGAGCATGGTCGCCTCGAAGCCCGCCTCGCGGATCTCGCGGAGGACGTCGGGGTACTCGGAGCGGAAGTGCGGATCGGCGAAGCGCCAGAGCGATTCGCTCGACGGGTCGGACGGATCCGCCTTCACGTTGATCCACTGGATGGCGTTGAGCGCGAACTGGGAGCGGCGGAGCACGGCGGTCCTCTTTCCTGGTCGGGGTGGTGCGGTCTCGCGACGAGCGCGAGGCGGGGTCAGTCGGCGGCGCGGGCGTTGTAGACGAGGACGGAGCCCTCGTCGACGTGGGCGCGGTAGGCGTGGAACACGGCGAGGGCCTCGTCGCGGAGCACTCCGTCGACGACCTCGATGCCGCGCGCCTCGAAGGCGGCGGCCCAGTCCTCGCGCATGGGGCCCTCGTCGAAGGTGGTGATCTCCTCGAGCTCCGGGCCCGACCCGGCGACCACGAGACGGCGCACGCCCGACCACAGCGTCGCTCCGTAGCACTGCACGCACGGGCGCCAGTTGACGACCAGCTCGTGCGCCGGCTGCCCCTCGCCGCCGAGGTCCCAGCCGCCGATCGCGGTCTGCGCGAGGCCGAGGGCGGTGACCTCGGCGTGCCCGGAGGAGACTCCGCTCGCGAGGACGACGTTCACGCCGACCGAGACGAGGCGGCCGGAGTCGCGCTCGACGACGATCGCGGCGAACGGGCCGCCGTTGCCCTCGCGGAAGTTGCGGTCGGCGAGGGCGTGCACGAGCGCCATGCGGTCCTCGCGCTCGGGGAGCACGTCGGGGACGTCGCGGACGGCGTCCTCGATCCATGCGGGCAGGGCGATCTCGTAGCGGGTGGCGAGCTGGTCGATCTTCACGGGTCCTCCTGGGGACGGGGGTGGGTAGGGGGGTCAGACGCGGGCGGCCGCGAGCTCGGCGAGCACCGCGCGCGTGGCGCGGACGGCGGTGACCGTCCCCGTCAGCGTCGCATTGCAGACCACGGGAGTGGGGATCACGCCGTTCCCGGCGAGGTAGAGGCCCTCGACGCCCCGGACGCGGCCGGACTCGTCGCAGACGCTGGTGCCGTCGTCGACGGATCCCGAACGGACGGTGCCGGTGAGGTGCAGCGAGGATCCCGGAGCGAGGACGGCGCACTCCGTCTCCGGATCGAACGACCCGAAGCGCTCGGCGATCTCGCGGATCCGCTCCCGGGCCGCGGCGATCAGCTCGCGGTCGCGATCGCTGTACTCGAACTCGACCCGGAGGCGGGGCAGGCCGGTCACGTCGGTCTCCTCCTCCGAGAACACGAGCCGGTTCTCGGGCCGCGACTCGACGGGCGTGTAGAACGACAGCCCGACGGAGTACGCGAACGGCCGGTGCTCCTCGTCGACGAAGACGGTGTTCATGATCTGGCCGTGGAACGGCTGCGCGTCGCCGTTCTGCGGCAGCCAGAGCGAGTCGGTCGCGAACTCCCCCTCGCGCAGGCGCGGCAGATCCTCCGGAGTCAGCCCGAAGCGCTCGAGGTCCATCACGACCCGGCCGGTGACGAAGGCGTGCTCGTTGAGGAACCGGCCGAGCGCAGCGGGCCGGATGCCGGAGGCGAACAGGAGCTGCGGAGTGCGGACCACGTCGGCGCAGACGATCACGGTGCGTGCGTCGATGTCGTCCTCGCGGCCGGTCGCCGTCTCGCGCACCCGCACTCCGATCACGCGGTCGCCGTCGCGGCGGATCGCGATCGCGAGGGTGCCCGCGCGCAGCTCGAACGCCTCGTCGCCGCCGTGCGCGATCGGTGGGAAGATCCGGCTCGGGCCGGTGCGGAGCAGGGTGCCGGTCGGATTCCCCGCGACGGCCATCGGCATCGGCTGCGGATGGCGTCCCTCAGCACTGACTGCGCCGAAGGCGTCCTCGAGCACGTCCAGGACCACGCGGCCGGGCACGGTCGGGCCGAGCGGCGACTCCTGCACGTCGAGCAGCTCCCGCGCACGGGCGAGGTCCTGCTCCCACTGCACCGGGTCCCCGCCGTCGAAGACCTCCTCGCCGGCCGGCCACGGCGTCGCCGCCGTCCAGTGCACGCCCATGCCGCCGACGTTCCACGACACGGCGGAGGCGGGCATCGCGGCGGCGTCCTCGCCCATCGCCGAGAGGTTGTACATGCCCGGCGCGACCGAGCGCAGCTCGTCCGTGATGTCCGGAGTGACGTCCGCGCCGGTGTACATGCCCTGCACCCCGGTCGCGACGCGCTGGTTGTAGCGGCTCCAGATCTCGGGCTCCTCGCTGTCGTGCAGGTGGAGTCCGGGCACGGAGCCGACGGCCGGGCCGCCGTCGATCATCAGGAGGCGGACGGAGGGGTCGGCGTCGCGCAGCCCCCGGGCGAGGGCGGCCCCCATGATGCCGCTGCCGACGATGAGGACGTCGACGGGGGTGGTGGTCTCGGGCATGGTGCTCCTGTCGTGCCGCGCCGGCGGGCGCGGATGAGGGGGAAGGGTTCTCAGACGGCGTGCGGCCGGTCGGCCACCGCGGCGAGGGTCGGACCGAAGAAGGCGAGGTCTAAGCGGTCGAGCACGGACTTCACGGCGCCGATCAGCGGTGCGTCGGCGCCCAGGGCGGTCGAACGGACGGTGACGTCGAGGGTGCGCAGCCGCCGCATCGCCTCGGAGACGCGCGGGAGGAGCAGGTCCTCCGCGTCCTCCAGCCCGCCGCCCAGGACGAACAGGTCGGGCGACACCGTCCAGGCGAGGGTCGACAGCAGCTCGGCGAGGTGCGCGGCGAAGGCGTCGAGCTCGCGCAGCGCATCGGGATCGCCCGCGCGCGCGGCGGCGACGGCCGCGAGTGCGTCCTCCCGCTCGTCGTGCCGGGGCGACGTCAGGCGGCCGAACGGCGTGTCCTCCATGCGGCTCGCCCCCATGGCGCCGGCCTCGACCACCTCGCCCGCCGCTCCGCGGAAGCCGCGGTGCACGGAGCCGTTGATCACCAGGCCGATGCCGGTGCGGTTGCCGAAGATGCACCAGGCCGAGGTGGCGGCGTCGGCCGAGACTCCGCGCCAGCGCTCGGCGAGCGCCGCCAGGTTCGCGTCGTTGTCGGCGAAGACCGGCACGCCGAGCCGGGCCGACACGGCGTCGGCCAGTCCGAAGCCGTTCCACCGCTCGGAGTTGACGAGCCGGCTGACGACGCCGGCCTCGTCGATCGCGCCACCGGCGGCGATGGCCCCGGCGCGGATCCGCTCGCGCGGCAGCCCCGACTCCGTCACGGCCGCTTCGACCGCGAGGGCGGCGTCCTCGACCGCGGTCACGGGGTCGTGGTAGTCGCGCAGGGCCAGCATCGCCCGGCCGAGGATCCGGCCGCGGATGTCGGAGACGACCGCCGAGGCGAAATCCGTGTCGATGCGGACCGCGGCGACCAGCGCCCGGTCGGCCCGGAAGCGGAACGTCCGCGGCGGACGCCCCACGTCGGAGCGCGCCGGATCGGGCGCGGTCTCGTCGACCCAGCCCTCGTCGCAGAGGCTCGAGAGGATCAGCTCGACGGTGCGGCGCGAGAGGGCGACCTCGCGCACGAGCATCGCCATCGTCACCGGCTCGTCGTGCTCGGCGAGCGCGCGCAGCACGACTCCGGAGTTGAGGCGGCGGAGGGTGCTCGGGTCGGCGCCGGCCCTCATGCGACGAGCTCCCCGGGGAGGAGCGGCACGGCTCCGCAGGCGGCCTCGACCACGATCTCCACGCCCGCGGCTCCCCTCACTTCATCCCCGTCGCGACGATACCCTGCACGAAGTAGCGCTGCAGGAGCAGGAAGAGCACCAGCACGGGCAGCATCACGACGACCGCCCCGGCCAGGACGAGTCCGTAGTCGGTGACGTTCTGCGCCGCCTGCCGCGTCGCGGCGAGGCCGACCGGGAGCGTGTAGGTCGAGGTGTCCTGCGCCACGAGCAGCGGCCAGATGAAGTTGTTCCACGCGGCCAGGAACGACATGATCACGACCGTCGCGAGCGCGGGGCCCGCCAGCGGCAGGAACACCTGCGCGAAGATCCGCAGCTCGCTCGCGCCGTCGATCCGCGCGGCCTCGAGGAGCTCCTCCGGGATGCTCTCGGCGAACTGCCGCACGATGAAGATCGAGATGGGCAGCACGAGCGAGGGCAGCGCGATGCCCGCGAGGGTGTTCACCAGCCCCAGGCGCACCGTGACGACGAACTGCGGCACGAAGACCGCCGAGAACGGCATCATCAGCGAGATCAGCACCGCGACCATCGCGAACCGCTTGCCCGCGAAGTCGAGCTTGGCGAGCGCGTAGCCGGCGGCGGCCGCGGCGACCACGTTGCCGGCCACCACGACTCCGGCGACGATCAGGCTGTTGGCGAGGTAGCCGGTGAAGCCCGCCTGCGCGAAGAGGCGGCCGAAGTTCTCGAGGGTCACCGCCGACGGGAGCCACGCGCCGGGGTTCGCGCTGATGTCGGCGGTCGTGCGGAGCGACCCCGAGAAGACCCAGACGAAGGGCAGCAGGGTGATCGCCGCGAGGACGGCGAGCACCGGGTAGAGCACGAGGTGCCGCCGGCGCTCGGCGATCGCGCGCGTGGTGGTCTCGCGGGCCGGCGGACGCGATGCGGCGGGCGGCGGGGCGACGGGCGGACGGGTGGCGGTGGTGGTCATGAGCGGGACCTCAGCAGACGGAACTGCAGCGCGCTGACGAGCGCGACGATGAGCAGGAGGAGGAAGGACGCGGCCGACGAGACTCCGATGTTCCCGAAGCCGAACTGGCGGTAGGTGTACAGCGCCATCGACTCGGTGGAGCCGACCGGGCCGCCGCCCGTGAGCAGGTACGGCTCGTCGAAGACCTGGAGGAAGAAGACCGACAGCAGCACCGAGATGAGCAGCGTCGTGGGCATCAGCAGCGGCACGGTGATCGAGATCAGGCGGCGCCACGGGGACGCCCCGTCGAGCGAGGCCGCCTCGTGCACGTCCTCGGGCACCGACTGGAGGCCCGCGAGGAACAGGAGCATCGCGGTGCCGAAGTTGCGCCAGACGCCCAGCAGGATCACGACAGGCATGGCGAGCTGCTCGTCGCCGAGCCAGTTCGGGCCGGCGAACCCGATCGCTCCGAGGACCTCGTTGACCGTGCCGTTCTGGTTGAACGCGTACTGCCAGATCAGCGCCACCGAGACGATGTTGGTGACGACGGGGGCGTAGAAGAGCGCCCGGAACACTCCGCGGAGCCGCCGGATACCGGAGTTGAGTGCCAGAGCGAGCACGAAGCCCACCATCATCGTCAGCGGCACCCCGATCACGACGAAGTAGAGGGTGTTGAGCACCGAGCGGAGGAACGCCGCGTCGCCCAGCAGGACCGCGTAGTTCTCGAGGCCGGTGAAGTCGACGCCGAACGGCTGCTGCAGATCGGCGCCGCGGATGTCGGTGAGGCTCATGCCGACGGAGGCGAGCACCGGGATCGCCGTGAACACCACGAAGATCACGGCGAACGGCGCGAGGAAGAGCCAGGCGATGCCGGAGTGGCGGCCGTGGTGGGAGCGGCGCTCGCGCACCGCTCCCACCGCGGACCGGCCGGCGAGGGCGGTCAGAGCCACGCGGTCACTCCGTGCCGATCGAGTCGGCCTGGCGCTGGACGGCCGCGAGCGCGTCCGCGGCCGACTCGCTGCCGCGCGCGACCTTCTCCATCTCCTGGCCGAGCAGGGTCGACACCTGGGTCCAGGTGGTGACGGCGGGCAGCGGCTGCACGTTCTGCAGCTGCTCGAAGAACGCGTCCAGCAGCGGCTGGTCGGCGATCACCGGGTCCTGCCAGGCGTCGACCACGGCGGGCATGCTGCCCGCGGCCTCGTACTGCGCGATCTGGGTGTCCTGCTCGGCCGTGGCGCGCACGACCTTCCAGGCCGAGGCGGCGTTGTCGGAGGAGGCGGTCACGCCCCAGCTGCCGCCGGCGAGCTGACCGGAGTCGTTGTCGGGACCGGCGGGGAGCACGGCGGTGCCGATGTGCGCGTCGGTCCAGCCCTCCTCCTCGGCCGTGGTGTCGAGGGTCGCGACGACCCAGGGGCCGCTGATCATCGATCCCGTCTTCCCCGACACGAGGTACGGCTGCGCGTCGAGGAACTGCGGGGTGTCGGGCGAGGAGATGCCGTCGGCGAAGACCGAGGTGTTGTACTCGGCCGCGGCGAGCATCTCGGGGGTGTCGAGCGTCCACTCCGAGCCGTCGTCGCTGAGGAGCTCGGCGCCGGCCTGGTGCGCGAAGGTGGCGAGGGTCTGCCCGTTGTAGGTGTCCCAGCCGACGTCGGCGCCGAATCCGCTCTCGGCGCCGCCGGCCTCGAGGCCCTCGAAGAACGGGATGGTCTCGTCCCAGGTCGTCGGAGCGCTCACGCCCCCGGCCTCGGCGAAGTCGGAGCGGTAGATGAGCACGCGGGTGTACGCATACCAGGGCACGGAGTAGGTCGTGCCGTCGCGCTCGCCCGCCTCCCACGAGCCCTGGAAGAAGCTGTCGGAGTCGACGAGGCCGTCGGGCACCGGTGCGAAGGCGTCGGACGCGAGGAACTGCGCCTGCGCCTCCGTGTAGAGGAACGCGATGTCGGGGGCGGTGCCCGCGGCGACGGCGGTCTGCAGCTTGGTGTTGTACTCGTCGGAGGGGACGAGCGTGATCTCGAGGTCGAGGTCGGGGTTCTCGGCCGTGTAGTCGGCGAGGACCGCGTCGAGCTGGGTGGCGTCGCCGTCGGGGGCCCAGAGGGTGACGGTGCCGGTGGCGGCGGAGTCGTCGACCGTGGTGGCGGCGGCGGCGGCGCCGGTGTCGGCCGAGCGGCCGCATCCGGTGAGGGCGAGTGCGGTGACGGCGACGACTCCGCCGAGCAGGGCGAGTCGGGAGGACGGGGCGGTGCGCTTCATGGAGGCTCCTGGGGTCCGGGCGCTTTTCGCTACTTTGTAGCGGAAGTCGGCGCAGGGCGAAGGTCGTGCGGAGGAGGGGCGGGCCGCCGGGTCCGGTTCGGTCCGGATTATGCGACCTTGTAGCAGAAGTGCGGGAAGAAAGACCCGGCCGAAGCCGGGTCGTGAACGAACCTAGGCCCCTGCTGTTTCGGGCGGATTACCCGCGCGGCACGCTCTCGTTACGGAGTGAGGGCGGCGGCGAGGGCCGCGGCCTGGGCGGCCCAGAAGCGCTTCGCGACTCCGGTGCGGCGGAACAGGGCGTCGAAGCCGTGGAACGCGCCCTGCACGATCTCGAGCTCGCAGGGCACGCCGGCCGCACGCAGGCGCTCGGCGTGGCGGACGTCCTCGTCGTGGAAGAGGTCGAGGGTGCCGACGCCGATCCAGGCGGGCGGGAGGCCCGTGAGGTCGTCGCGGCGGGCGGGTGCGGCGTAGGGCGAGACGTCCGCGCCGCCGGGCTCGGTGCCGAGGTAGGAGGTCCAGCCGAAGCGGTTGCTGCCGGGAGTCCAGACACGGACGCCCGGAGGAGTGGGGCCGGGGCGGGTCACGGTGCGGTCGTCGAGCATCGGGTAGACGAGCAGCTGGAACGCGGGCTGGGGCCCGCCGCGGTCGTGGGCGAGCAGGGTCGCGCCCGCGGCGAGGCCTCCGCCGGCGCTCGCTCCTCCGATCGCGATGCGGTGGGGATCGACCCCGCGCTCGTCGGCGTGCTCGACGAGCCAGTGGAAGGCGGCCAGCACGTCCTCGAGGGCGGCGGGAGCGGGATGCGCGGGCGAGAGGCGGTACTCGACCGAGAGGACGGTGATGCCGAGGGTGCGGGCGAAGGCGATGTTCGACGCCTCGTCCTGGAAACGGCTGCCGAGCACCATCCCTCCGCCGTGCACCCACAGGAGGGCAGGGGCGGTCCCGCGGAGGACGCGGGGGCGATAGCTGCGCGCCCGGATCGGCGGTGCGCCGTCGGAGCCCGGGATCTCGACGTCCTCGACGAGCAGGTCGGCCGGTGCCTCCCCGCCCACGGCCTCGCGCCGGGTGGCGAGTCGGAGCAGGCGCGGCCCGAGGGAGACGGGCGGGATCCAGCGGCCGAGCGCGAGATCCGGGTGGAAGAGGGACGCCGTCGCGGCGGTGCGGGCTGACGCGGTCATGCGCGGGAGGCTACTCCCCGCGCCTCGGCGGACGCCCCTCTCCCCCATTACGGGCGGACCAGCGTCTTGATCGCGCGGCGCTCGTCCATCGCGGCGTACGCCTCCGCGATCTCATCGAGCGGGAGCTCGAGGTCGAAGACCAGGCCGGGCTCGATCGCTCCGCTGAGCACGTCGGGGAGGAGCTCCTCCATGTAGCCGCGGACGGGCGCGACTCCGCCGTTCACGCCGACGTTCGACCCGAACATTTGGCGCACGGGCAGCTCCGGACCGCCGTTGGGCACGCCGACGTAGCCGACCATGCCGCCGGGGCGAGCCGAGTCGAGCGCCTGCTGCATCGACTCCTTGGTGCCGACGCACTCGAGGACGCAGTCGGCGCCGATGCCGCCGGTGAGCTCCTTCACACGGGCGACGCCCTCGTCTCCGCGCGTCTCGACGATGTGCGTGGCGCCGAAGCGGGTGGCGAGCGCCTGACGGGACTCGTGGCGCGACATCGCGATGATCGTCGTGGCGCCCAGGCGCTTCGCGGCGAGCACGGCGCACAGGCCGACCGCGCCGTCGCCGACGACCGCCACGGTCGAGCCCGCGGTGACGCCGGCCGAGACGGCGGCGTGGTGACCGGTGCCCATGACATCGGCGAGCGTCAGGAGGCTGGGGATGAGCTTCGGGTCGGGATCGGTGCCGACGCGGAAGAGGGTGCCGTCGGCCAGCGGCACGCGCACCTTCTCGCCCTGGGCGCCGTCGGCGAAGCCCTCGTCACCCACCTCGGCTCCCCACCAGCCGCCGGTGAGGCACGACGTCGAGACGCCGTTGGCGCAGTTCGCGCACGTGCCGTCGCAGACGTAGAACGGAGCGATCACGAAGTCGCCGACGGAGATGTCGCGCACGTCGTCGCCGACCGACTCGACGACTCCGACGAACTCGTGCCCGATGCGGTGCGCCTCCTTCGTCGGCGTGACACCGCGGTAGGGCCAGAGGTCGGAGCCGCACACGCAGGCCGCGGTGACGCGCACGATCGCGTCGCGCCCGGTCGAGAGGGTCGGCTCGGGGACCTCCTCGAGTCGGACGTCGCGCTCGCCGTGGATGAGTGTTGCTCGCATGAGGGATCTCCTGCTCGAGAGGGGGGTGGGGTCGTTTCCACGGTACGCCGGGGTGCGCGCGGGAGGCGGCGCGGGGCGGGGGCTTGCACGGGCGTGCGGAACGGGGCACGGAGTCGACGGGCGCGGAGGAGAGGCGCGGAGACCGCGGCCGCCCCGCTCGTCACGGCGGCGCCTCCGCCCAGCCGTCGCGCCCGACGATCACGTGCGCCAGGAACCCGAGGCCGCACGCCCGAGCCCCGTCGGCGAGCGCGCGGGTGGCGGCGCGGTCGGAGGGGAGCACGGTCGCGTCGCCGGAGTGACTGTGCGCGAGTGCGACGCCGGCGGCTCCGCGGGAGAGGACCTCGGCCAGGACCGCGGGCACGGGGAGATCGGCGTGGGAGGCGCCTCCGTCGGACAGGGCGAGGACGTCGCGCACCGCCCCGGAGGCGTCGAGCGCGACGGCGAGCACGGTCTCGTCGGGCCGGGCGCTCAACAGGGGGCCCACGAGAGCGGCGAGCTCGGCGGGAGTGGTGACGCGGGGCGCCCGGTGCGCGCGGTTCATCCGCCGGCGCAGCTCGAAGGACGCGACGATGCGGCACGCCGCGACCTCGCCGATGCCGCGCTGGCGGGCGAGGTCGACGACTCCGGCCCGCGCGACCGCGTCGATGCCGCCGAACCGGGCGAGCAGCTGCTGGGCGACGACGGTCGCGTTGGCGCCGCGGACGCCGTTGCCGATCAGGACGGCCAGGGTCTCGGCGTCGGTCAGCGCCGCCGGACCGTGCGCGCGCAGCCGCTCGCGCGGGCGCTGCTCGGGGGCGAGGTCGGCCATGCGCGGAGCCGGCGGAGGGAGGGACATGGCGGCGACGGTACCGGCGCGGCCGGGTGCCGCGAGGGCCGCTCCCCCGACGCTGTGGACGACTTCGCGGCCCCTCCCCTCTGTGGAGGAGCCTCCGCCCGCAGCCGCGCGCTCGAATCCGCGGAAGTCGTCGTACTCGAGCTCGAGTACGACGACTTCTGAGGAGTGGAGCCGCCCTACGCCGCCGTCGGCAGTCCGGCGCTGACCACGAGACCGTCGCCGTCGTCCGACACGTCGACCAGCACCACGTCGCCGTCGCGGATCGATCCGTCGAGCAGCGCGGTCGCCAGCTGGTCGTCGATCTCGTGCTGCATCAGGCGGCGCAGCGGCCGCGCGCCGTACAGAGGGTCGTAGCCTCGCTCGGCGAGCCATCCGCGGGCGCGGGGCGTCACGGCCAGATCGAGCCGTCGCTCCGTCAGGCGACGCGACAGCCGATCGACGTACAGCGACACGATCTCGCCCAGCTCGGTCTCGTCGAGCGTGCGGAAGATCACGATGTCGTCGAGGCGGTTCACGAACTCGGGCTTGAAGGCCTGGCGCACCATCTGCTGCACCGCCTCGTCCTTCTGCTCGTTCGAGAGCGTCGGGTCGACGAGGAACTGCGAGCCGAGGTTCGAGGTCAGGATCAGGATCGTGTTGCGGAAGTCGACCGTGCGGCCCTGACCGTCGGTCAGCCGGCCGTCGTCGAGCACCTGCAGCAGCACGTCGAACACCTCGGGGTGCGCCTTCTCGATCTCGTCGAGCAGCACCACCGAGTAGGGGCGCCGACGCACGGCCTCCGTCAGCTGGCCGCCCTGCTCGTAGCCGATGTAGCCGGGAGGGGCGCCGACCAGCCGCGAGACGGCGAACTTCTCGCCGTACTCGGACATGTCGATGCGCACCAGCGCCTTCTCGTCGTCGAACAGGTGGTCGGCGAGCGCCTTCGCCAGCTCGGTCTTGCCGACGCCGGTCGGGCCGAGGAACAGGAACGAGCCCGTCGGACGGTCGGGGTCCGAGATGCCGGCGCGCGTGCGGCGGACCGCGTCCGCGACGGCCGACACGGCCTGCTCCTGCCCGATCAGGCGCCGGTGCAGCTCGCGTTCGAGGTGGAGCAGCTTCTCGGTCTCGCCCTGCATCAGCCGGCCGACGGGGATGCCGGTCCACGCCGCGATCACGGCGGCGATGTCGTCGGCGGTGACCTGCTCGTTGACCATGCGGCCCTCGGCGGGCTCCTCCTCCTTCTCGGCGGCCGCGAGATCGCGCTCGATCACGGGGATGTCGCCGTAGAGGAGGCGCGACGCGCGCTCGAGGCGGCCCTCGCGCTGGGCGCGCTCGGCCTCGATCCGCAGGGCGTCGAGCTTGTTCTTCAGGTCGCCGACGCGGTTGAGGGAGGCGCGCTCGCGCTCCCAGCGCTGCTGCAGCTCGTCGAGCTGGGCGCCGCGTCGCGCGAGGTCCTCGCGCAGCTTCTCGAGGCGGGCCTTGGAGGCCTCGTCCTTCTCCTTCTTCAGCGCCAGCTCCTCGAGCTTCAGCCGGTCGACGGAGCGGCGGAGCTCGTCGATCTCGACGGGAGCGGAGTCGATCTCCATCCGCAGCCGCGACGCGGCCTCATCGATCAGGTCGATGGCCTTGTCGGGCAGCTGACGCGCGGTGATGTAGCGGTTCGACAGCGAGGCGGCGGCGACCAGGGCGGAGTCGGCGATCGCGACCTTGTGGTGCGCCTCGTAGCGCTCCTTCAGGCCGCGGAGGATCGCGACGGTGTCCTCGACCGACGGCTCGCCGACGAACACCTGCTGGAACCGGCGCTCGAGAGCGGCGTCCTTCTCGATGTACTCGCGGTACTCGTCGAGCGTGGTGGCGCCGATCATCCGCAGCTCGCCGCGGGCGAGCATGGGCTTGAGCATGTTGGCGGCCGCGACGGAGCCGTCGCCGCCCCCGGCGCCCATGAGCGTGTGCAGCTCGTCGATGAACGTGATGATGCGGCCCTCGGAGTCGTTGATCTCCTTCAGCACCGCCTTCAACCGCTCCTCGAACTCGCCGCGGTACTTCGCGCCGGCGATGAGGGCGGACAGGTCGAGGCTGACGAGCCGCTTGCCCTTGAGGCTGTCGGCGACGTCGCCCGCGACGATCCGCTGGGCGAGGCCCTCGACGACCGCCGTCTTGCCGACGCCGGGCTCGCCGATGAGCACGGGGTTGTTCTTGGTGCGCCGGGTCAGCACCTGGCTGACGCGGCGGATCTCGGCGTCGCGACCGATCACCGGATCGAGCTTGCCGCTCGCTGCGATCGCGGTGAGGTCGACGCCGTACTGCTCGAGAGCGGACTGCTGCTCGTCCTGCTGGGGCGTACGACCGGCCTGCATCTGTGGTGTCCTCCGTGAAGATCGAAAGTTGAGTTCTACTGACTCAACTTTACCGCGCTGCGGGGTATTCCCGAAGGTCTAAGGGGTTCACGCGGTCAGCCGGCCGTCGCCCGCGCCGCCGCGGAGCGAGGTGAGCGCGTCGCGCAGGATCCGCCGCAGCGCCGGCTCCCCCACTCCGGTGAGCGCCGCGATCTCGGGCTGCGTGTAGCGACCGGCGACCGCCAGGAGCAGCAGCTCCCGATCGGGGCACGGCAGGGCGAGGAGGCCGGTGCCCATCGGACGCCGGGCGACCGCCCTCGAGGTGCCGAGGGTCTCGCAGAGCACCTCGAGCAGCCAGAGCACCGGGGTCTCGGAGCGGGCGCCCTCGGGACAGCGGCGCCAGACCTCGGCGAACGCCTCGGTGCAGAGGCGGTCGCGGGTCGCGGCGTCGGAGTGGACGGCCGCGACGGACGCGGAGAAGAGGGTGCCGAAGCGATCGAAGAGCGCGGCGAACGCGGCACGGTCGCCGGTGGCGGCGGAGCGGAGCAGGCGCGCGGCAGCGATCCCGACCGAGTAGACCTCGCTCGCGACCTCGTCGTCGGTCCCTGCACTCACAGGCTCAGCGTGTCACCGCGGCGTCAACGGCGTGAGCAGTTGCGCCCGCGGGCGCTGCGGAGTAGGAGCGATCGCTCCGGGGCAGGAGGGCGCGGGTCAGAGACGCGGCCAGCGCGCGCGGGCGAAGCAGAAGACGCCGTACGCGATGAGGCCGATCGCGACGAAGCCGAGCAGGAACACGCCGAACGGCAGCTCCGTCAGCGACTTCAGCGCCTCGTCGAGGCCGCCTGCCTGCTCCGGATCGTGCTTCACCGCGGCGACGATCAGCAGCACGCCGAGCGCGCCGAGGACGATGCCCTTGGCGGTGTAGCCGACGATGCCGAGCCAGGTGACGACGGTGCCCGCGGTGCCACCGGGCTCCGCGACGTTCTCGAGGAACTTCTTGCTGACGCCCCGGTAGACGAAGACGCCGCCGACCGCGAGGACGATCACGCCCACGAGCACCAGCAGGACGACTCCGCCCGGAGCCGACAGCAGCTGAGCGCTCGCGCTCTCGGACGACTCGGACGAGCTCGATCCGTCGCCCATCGCGAAGCGCAGCGCGGTCACGCCGAGTGCGGCGTAGACGACGGCCTTCGCCGCCTCCTTCAGCCTGCTGCCCCACTTCTTCAGCTCGGTGTCGCCCTTGACGACGAGGAACGCCTCGAGGATCCCCCACAGTGCGAGGCCGAAGAGGCCGACCGTGCACACCCAGAGCACCACGGTGCCGCCGGGGGTGGAGGAGAGGGCGCCGAGCGCGCCGGACTGGTCGGCCGATCCTCCGCCGCCCCGCGCGACTTGGAGGGCGATGACGCCGATGAGGATGTGCACGAGACCGTTCGCGGCGTAGCCGAACCGGGCGAGGGTGCGCACCGCCGTCGAGTCCTGCGCGTCGTCGGCCGCCTGCTTGGCCTGGGTACCACTCGGAGTGTTCACAGGCGGGACGCTACGCGTTTCCACAGGCCCCCACATCCCCTTGCGCTGTGTTCCCGCGGTCCGGTGGCCCTGTGGAGGAGTTGTCCCCACGGTTGTCCACAGTTCTCCACAGGGTTGTCCACACCTGTGGATTCGCTAGAACGGCTAGACGTCGACGGCGCGGACCAGGCCGTCCTGGACGGCGCCGAGCCAGTCGTAGACGCTGCGGATCGCGGCCGCGTTCTCGTCCTCGGGCTCGAGCCCGTCGTCGGAGTCGAGGATGCCGAGGCGGGCGGCGAGCGCCAGGCGCATGTCGGTGAGCGCGCGCATCCACGAGAGCGCCTGCGGATCCTCGAGGCGCACCGAGATCTCGCCGAGGCCCGCGAAGACGCGTCCGTGCCCGGAGTCGTCCCCCGCATCGAGCGCGGCGGTCACGGACCGTGCGTCGTCCATCTTGCGTCCGGCGAGATCGGGGGCGGTGAATCGCCGGAACTCGGCGGCGGCCTCGGCGTCGTCGCGGTAGGCGTCGGGGAGCAGGCGCGCGAGTGCAGGATCGGTGCGGGCGAGGTCGTCGTCGACGCTGCGATCGAGCAGCTCGAGCATCTCGCCGGCGAGGTGGCGGAGGATCCCCGCCTCCTCCCGGTCGAAGCGGGCGACGGCGGCGCCGGAGGAGTCGCGGCGGAAGGCGCGCATCAGCGGGGGGCTCTCGAGGGGGACGCGTCGACGCTCCGGTGGCCGGCGGCGGAGGCCGTGCTCATGCGTCGGCCTTCTGCAGCGTCGCCCACAGGCCGTAGCCGTGCATCGCCTCCACGTGCCGCTCCATCTCCTCGCGATTGCCCTGCGCGACGACCGCGCGACCCTCGGTGTGGACCTGCAGCATGAGGCGCTCGGCCTCGGCGCGGCCGAAGCCGAAGTAGCTGCGGAAGACGTACGACACGTACGACATGAGGTTCACGGGGTCGTCCCAGACGAGCACGATCCACGGGACGTCCGCGGCGGAGCGGGTGCGCAGCCGCTCATCGGGGCGCTCGATGGTCTCAGGCACCCGTCCAGCCTAGGTCGCGGGCGGGCGGAGGGAGCGGCGCGCGGCGACTCCTCGAGAGTTGTCGTACTCGGGGCTCGAGTACGACGACTTCTGCGGAGTCGGGGCGGCCGAGCGCGCGGGTCTCCAGAAGTTGCGGGAAGCGCGAGCGGTTACCGCAACTTCTGGAGAAGCGAGGGGCCGGGATGGACAGGTCCGCGCAACTCCGGCGTCGGCGCATCGAGTCCGCAGAAGTCGTCGTAGTCGGGCTCGAGTACGACGACTTCCGAGGAGTGGGGGCGGCCGGGCGCGCGAGTCTCCAGAAGTTGCGGGAAGTGTGACCGGTCACCGCAACTCTTGGAGACGCGAGGGCAGTGAGAACCCGCGCGGAGCCGACTCGGCGTGTTCGAGTCCGCAGAAGTCGTCGTAGTCGAGCCCGAGTACGACGACTTCTGCGGAGTGGAGCCTGCGGGGCCGCGACTTCGCCGGAAGTTGCGGGAAACGCGAGCGGTTACCGCAACTTGTGGAGAACCGAGCGCGGCGTCAGGCGGACAGGCGCGGCAGGATCTCGCGGGCGAACAGGTCGAGGTGCTCGAGGTCGTGCAGGTCCATCATCTGCAGGTAGACCCGCTCGACGCCCGACGCGCGCAGCGACTCCAGGCGGTCGACCGCCTCCTGCACGCCGCCGGCGATGCCGTGCTCGCGCAGCTCGGCCGGCTCGCGCCCGACGGCCGCGGCCCGGCGCGCGAACTCCGCCTCGGACGCTCCGGCCACGGCGATCAGCGCGACCGAGTGCACCAGCGACGACGGCTCGCGCCCGATCGCACGGCACGCCTCGTCGACGCGGTCGAAGGAGCCGCGGATCGAGTCGACCTCCGGGAAGGGCAGGTTGAACTCGCTCGCGAAGCGGGCCGCGAGGCGCGGAGTGCGCTTGGGGCCCCCTCCGCCGACGATCACGGGGACCGGCAGTCGCGCCGGCTTCGGGAGCGCGGGCGAGTCGGTGAGCGTGTAGTGCTCGCCCGCGAAGGAGTAGCGCTCGCCGACCGGGGTCGACCAGAGGCCGGTGACGATCTCGAGCTGCTCCTCGAGCAGGTCGAAGCGGCGGGGCGGGAACGGGATGCCGTACGCGGCGTGCTCCTTCTCGAACCAGCCCGTGCCGAGCCCGAGCTCGACGCGGCCGCCCGACATCGCGTCCACCTGCGCGACCTGGATCGCGAGGATCCCCGGCGGGCGGTAGGTGACGGAGGAGACGAGCGTGCCGAGCGCGATCCGCTCGGTCTCGCGGGCGAGGCCGGCGAGCGAGGTCCACGCGTCGGAGGGACCGGGGCCGGGATCGCCCTCGCCCATGCGGAGGTAGTGGTCGGAGCGGAAGAAGCCGTCGAAGCCGAGGGCCTCGGTCGCCTGGGCGACGGCGAGGAGATCCTCGTAGCTCGCGCCCTCCTGGGGTTCGGTGAAGACTCTGAACTGCATTGCTCCAGCCTTGCGCACGTCCGCGGCCGAGTGGGGCGTCCGCGTTCCGAGTCGCGGCTCGACGCAGTGCGCAACCGAGGTCCGGAGGGCCGCGGCGGCCCTCCTGGCGCCCTTCCCCGGATCCTGACCTCGGTTGCGAACACCCGCGGCGCCCGGTCCCGTGCCACGGTGGCTCCATGTCCCGACTCGACGCCGCCGCCTCCGCCCACGTCGCAGCGATGGGGCACCCGCGCCTGGAGCAGATCACGCGGGTGCGCGAGGCGGTGCTGTCCGCGGATCCGAGGCTCGTCGAGTCGGTGAAGTGGAACGCGCCGAGCTACGCGATCGGCGAGCACCTGGTCACGCTGCGCCTGCGGCCGGGCGACCGGGTCGAGGTCGTGCTGCACCGCGGAGTCGCGGCGCGCGCCGACGAGGTCGCGCCGGTCCTCGACGACACCCGCGTGCAGTGGCGGGCGCCCGACCGCGCGGTCCGCGCGCTCGACGCCGACGAGGACCCCGCGCTGGTCGCGCCCCTCGTGCGCCAGTGGCTGGCGGCGGTCGCTCCGGACTGACCCCCCGAGCACCGCCGCACCCCGCGCACCTCCGCGCCCGATCCGCAAGTCCGTGTTTCCGCCCCGTTCGGGCGTCACGATGACACGGATGAGCATTCTCGACGCCGCTGTGGACGACCGGGTCCGACAGCGGTTCGGCGTGCCGATCGCGCGGCTCGAACCGGTGACCGGCGGACTCGACGACCGGGCCCGCGTCTGGTGCGCGACCGACGACTCCGGAGCCCTGTGGAGCGTCAAGGCGAGCCGCCGCGACGGCCGCTTCGGGCTGTCGCTGGCCGCCTCGCTCGCCGACGCAGGAGTACCGGGTGTGATCGCTCCGCTGCGCGCCGACGACGGCCGCCCGTGGACGGAGGACGACGGCGTGCTCGTCTCGGTCGCCCCGTGGATCCTCGGCGAGGACGCGGTCGACTCCGGCCCCGACGCCCTCTCGTGGGAGGAGCTCGGCGTCGTGCTGCGCGCCGTGCACGACTCCGAACCGCCCGCCGGCGCTCCCGTCCGCCGCGGGATCCGCCGCGCGGACGCCCCTCCGCTCGCCCGCCTGGCCGATCTCGACGAGCGGATGCACGCCGTGCAGGACCACGCCGTCGCCCGGCTCTGGCGCGATCACCGACCGCGCCTCGAGGCGCTCGCCCGGGCGGAGCGGCGCCTCAAGCGCGAGCGCACGCCGACCGCGCGCGTGCCCCTGCACGGCGATCCGCATCCGGGCAACGTCGTGATCGGCGTCGACGGCCGCCCCTGGCTCATCGACTTCGACGAGGCGACCGTGGCCCCGCGCGAGGTCGACCTGCTGCTGATCGAGCTCGGCGTGATCTTCTCGCAGCCGATCAGCGACGAGCAGCGCCGGGCGTTCCGCTCGGGCTACGGAGCGACCGCGATCGACGACTCGCGCATCGCCCGCTTCGGCTGCGTGCGCGCGATCGAGGACGCGGCCGCCACGGCTCACGCGGCGCTCGACTCCGAGGACCCCGGCGAGTCGCTCGAGTCGCTCGAGGGCCAGCTCGGCCCCCACGGCCTCGTCTCGCTCGTCGAGATCGCGCTCGACCGCCTCGACCCCTGACCCGCAGACCGACACCGCACACCCGCACGCACCCGCACACCGCAGACACCGCACCGCACACCACAGCAGAGGACACCATGAAGACACGACGCCTGATACCCACCGCCACCGTCCTGGCCGTCACCGCCGCCCTCACCGGCTGCAGCGGCTTCGGAGGAGGGGGCGGCGGCGGATCCGACGCCGACTCCCTCACCTTCACCACCTGGGCCAGCGAGTCCGAGCAGGCGGCCTTCGAGTCGCTGATCACCGACTTCGAGGCGGCGAACGAGGGCGTCGACGTGCAGCTCAACGTCGTCCCCTACGACCAGATGTTCAGCAACATCGACGCGCAGCTGAGCTCGGGCGAGGCGCCCGACGTGTTCCGCGTCGACTACGGCAACCTCGGCGTCTACTCGAGCCAGGAGCAGCTGCTCGACGTGAGCGAGTACTTCACCCAGGAGCAGATCGACGCGTTCACGCCCGCCTTCTGGGAGGCCGTCTCCTACGAGGGCGTGCCCTACGGCGTCCCGCACCAGACCGACGTCTCGGCGCTGCTCGTCAACACCGAGCTGCTCGCCGCCGCGGGCATCACCGAGGTGCCGACCACGCTCGACGAGGCCTGGACCTGGGAGGAGTTCGCCGACGTCGCCACGACGCTGCGCGCCTCCCTCCCCGCCGAGCAGTACCCGTTCGTCTACAACTGGCAGCTCGGCGGCACCCCGCGCTGGCTGAGCTGGCTGTTCGAGGCCGACGGCGCCCTGCTCGAGGAGGACGGCACCACGCCCGCCATCGACTCCCCCGAGGGCGCGAAGGCGCTCGACTTCACGAAGAGCTTCTTCGAGAACGACTGGGTGCCCCCGACCAGCTCGGTCAAGTCGGCCACCTACGCCGACTCCTTCTTCACGGAGGAGACCGCCGCGATGGCCTTCGCCGGCTCGTTCCTCGTGCCCGACATCGACGACCTCGCCGACTTCGAGTGGGTCGCGACTCCGATGCCCGTCGACCAGCGCGGAGCGACCGACCTCGGCGGCAACGCCCTCGTCGCCACCGCCGACACCGCGAACCCCGAGCTGGCCGCCGAGTTCCTGACCTTCATGACCGAGGCCGAGACCATGGCCGAGTTCTGCGCGGCGACGAACGAGCTGCCCACCCGCTCCGACATCGACCCCGCCTCGATCGAGTTCGCGGTGCGCCCGGACGTCATGCCCGTCTTCGTCGAGCAGGCCTCGACGATCACGCCGCGCGACGTGCAGCAGCTCACCTCGCCGTTCCTCGCGCAGATCTCGGTCGCGATGCAGGACCAGCTCGAGCAGGCCTTCGTGAACGGCCGCAGCACCGAGGAGACGCTGGCCGACCTCTCCGACGCCATCGGGCAGGCGACCAGCTGATGACCACCGCCGCACTCCGCGGCCGGGAAGGCGCCCCCGCGCCCGCCCGGCGGCGGTCGGCCGCCCGCACCCGGGAGGCGCTCACGGGCTACGGCTTCGTGGCGCCGAACATGCTGCTGATGGCGCTGTTCCTCTTCGTGCCGATCCTGTGGGCGGTCCAGCTGTCGTTCCAGGACTCGCGCGGCTTCGGCACGCCGGAGTGGGTCGGGTTCGCGAACTACCTGCGGATGGGCGCGGATCCGGTCTTCTGGCAGAGCCTCGCCAACACGCTGCTGTTCACCGCCGTGACGGTGCCGATCGAGCTGATCGGCGGGCTGGGCCTGGCCGTGCTGCTCAACTCGGTGCTGCCCGCGCGCGGCGTCTACCGCACGATCATCGTGCTGCCGCTGGTCATCTCCGGAGTCGCCTCCGGCATGATCGCGGTCACGATCTTCAGCGAGTCCTCCGGCATCGTGAACAAGGTGCTGACCTCGCTCGGCGCCTCGCCCGTCTCGTGGCAGTCCGAGGGCGCGCCCGCGATGATCTCGGTGATGATCACCGCGATCTGGCTGCGGATCGGCTTCAACATGGTGATCTACATCGCCGGCCTGCAGAGCGTCTCGCCCGAGCTCCACGAGGCCGCGCGGATCGACGGAGCGACGCGCTGGCAGCAGTTCCGCGCGCTGACGGTGCCGCTGGTCGGCCCGTCGACGTTCTTCCTGCTGATCATGAACGTGATCGCCTCGTTCCAGGTCTTCGACATCGTCTTCGTGATGACCGGCGGCGGACCGGGCTTCTCGACCTCCGTGCTCGGCACCTACGCCTACCGCAACGGCTTCCAGGTGCGCGAGCAGGGCTACGGAGCGGCGCTGGGCGTCGTGATCCTGCTCATCACGCTCCTCTTCACCTACGTCCAGTGGCGCACCAGCCGCACCCGCGACCTCGTCGAATAGGACCCCTCCCGTGACTTCCTCGACCCTCACCCAGATCGCGCCGGCCGTCGACGCGACCCGCGCTGCCTCCGGGACCCGCCGTCGTCGCAGCGGTCGGGACGGCTCCCGCGCCGGCGTCGCCCTGCGCATCGTCGTCGCCGTGATCGCCTCGGCGATCGTCTTCTTCCCGCTCTACTGGATGCTCGTCATCGCGTTCTCGCCCCGCGGCGAGGTCTTCGCGCCCGGCCCGCCCCGGTTCTGGCCGAGCACCCTCAGCCTCGAGAACTTCGCCACCGTGTTCGAGCGCTTCCCGGTCGGCGACTGGTTCGTCAACTCCGTCGTCATCGGCGCCTTCGTGACGGCGCTCACCGTCGCGGTGAACCTCACCGCGGGCTGGGCGTTCGCGCGACTGCGCTTCCCGGGGCGCAACGCCCTGTTCCTCCTGGCGCTCGCGACGATGATGATCCCGGTGCAGGCGATCATGGTCGCCCAGTTCCGGCTGGTCGCCGGGCTCGAGATCTACGGCACCTACTGGTCGGTGATCCTGCCGGGGGCCGCCGCGGCGTTCGGCATCTTCCTCGCCCGGCAGTTCTTCCTCTCGATCCCGGAGGAGCTGCTCGAGGCCGCGCGGATCGACGGAGCCGGTCAGCTGCGCGTGTTCCTCCAGGTGGTGCTGCCGCTCAGCCGCCCGCTGATCGCGGTGCTCGTGCTGCTGACGCTGCTCGGCTCGTGGAACGACTTCGCCTGGCCGCTGATCGCACTGAAGGACAACGACCTGTTCACGCTGCCGATCGGACTGCTGTACCTCAAGGGGCAGTCGACGCCGGACTACAGCGCGAGCATGGCGCTGGCCCTGGTCTCGGTGCTGCCGATGGTGGTGCTTTTCCTGGCCTTCCAGCGCTACTTCGTCCAGGGCTTCGCGCGGAGCGGGATCCGGTAGCGAGGGCGTTCTCGCTGGTCGAGCAGCCGCGCAGGGGCGCCGGCCACTCGATCAGCGAGAAGGGAGCCGCAAGGCCACCCTCAGGCCAGTGCGCGCGGCGCCCCGCTGAGGATCGAGCGGCGCTTCTCGGCCTCGCCCCGCTCGATCGCCTCCGCGGCCGCGACGACCGACTCCGCCTCCGATGCCTTCACCACCACGACCCCGTCCGCGTCGCCGACGACCAGGTCCCCAGGAGCGACGACCACGCCCGAGATCGCGACCGGCTCGTCGAGGCGCCCCGGTCCGTGCTTGTACGGCCCCGCCGGGCTGACCGCCCGCGCGAACACCGGCATCCCGACGTCGCCCAGCGTGCCGGCGTCGCGCACCGCTCCGTCGACGACGAAACCCGCGATGCCGAGCGTGTCGGCGCGCAGCCCGATCAGGTCGCCGATCAGCGCCCGGGTGACGTCGCCGCCGCCGTTCACGACGATCACGTCGCCGGGCTGCGCGGCGTCGAGCGCCCGGTGGATCAGGAGGTTGTCGCCCGGGCGGGTCCAGACGGTGAACGCCCGACCGGCCAGGCGCGCGCCCGCCCAGACGGGGTGCAGGCCGGAGGCGATGCCGAACCGCTCCTGCGCGTCGCCGATGTTGGCGGTCGGCAGCAGTCGCGCCCGGTCGATCAGCTCATCGGTGATGAGGGGGATCCGTGACATGAGGGGTGTCCTTCCGGTGGGCGGAGCTATTCGGCGATGAGTTCTTCGATGACGGGCTTCGCGGTCTTCTCGCGCTCCTCCCAGAGGGCGGCGACCTCGGCCGCGTCCTCCCAGGTGGGCACCGTGCCCGCGGCCTCGAGCTTCTCGGCGACCTCGGGGTCCTGCGTGGCCGCCTCGAGCGCGCCCTCGAGAGCGGCGATCGTCTCCTCGGGGGTGCCGGCCGGGGCCGAGATGGCGAAGTTGTTCGTCATCGGCTCGAGCTCGAACCCGGCGTCGGCGATGGTCGGCACGTCCGGCAGGAACGGGCTCTGCTGGTCGTTGACGACCGCGAGGATCGAGATCTCGCCCGACTTGTACTGCCCGATGAAGCTCGAGACGCCTCCCAGGGCGAAGTCGACCTCGCCCGAGACCAGGGCGGCGATCTTGTCGGCCCCGCTGTTGTAGTGGACGATGTTGAAGTCGAGCCCGAGCTCCTTCTCGATCGTGCGCAGGTTGACGTGATCGTCCCCCGCGCGGGAGTCGGTGCCCACGGTGATCTCGCCCGGCGCCGCCTCGACGGCGTCGAACAGCTCCTCGAGCGACGTGTACGGGCTCGAGGCGTTCACTCCGATGACCACGTCGTTCAGCGCGAACGATCCGATCGGAGCGAAGCTCTCGCGGTCGAAGCCGGCCTGCTTGCTGGGGTCGAGGTACCGTCCGAAGATCGACGGGATGTTCGTGAAGCCGATCGTGCCGCCGTCCTTCGCGGCCGAGGCGAGGTAGTTCAGGCCGATGACCTGGCTGCCGCCCTCCTTGTTCACGACCTTCACGTTCGCGTCGAGCTCCTCCGACAGCACCGGCGCCAGGATGCGGGCGAGGATGTCGTTGCCGGCGCCCGCCGCGGACGGGACGATCCACTCGATCGTCTGCCCGGACTCGGGGAAGGTCGCGTCCGAGGCGCCGCCCGGAGCGGCGGCCGAGGAGGTGCAGCCGGCGAGCAGGGCGGAGCCGGCGGCGAGGGCGATCAGGGCCGCTGCGGTGCGGTGGGGGGTTCGGGTCATGAGACAGACTCCTTCGTCTGGTCGGAGGGGATCGTGCGGGAGGCGCGCCGCGCGAGGGCGGCGGAGAGGGCGGGCCGGACGGCTCCGAAGAGCACGGCCAGCGCGATGACGGTGACGAGCCCGATGCTCAGCGGACCGCTGACGAACACCGAGTAGTCGCCGCGCGAGAGGGCGAGCGAGCGCTGGAAGTTCTCCTCCAGCAGCGGGCCGAGGATGATCGCGAGCACCAGCGGCGTGAGCGGCACCGCGAAGAGCGAGAAGAGGTAGCCGACCACCCCGGCGCCGAGCATCACGAGGATGTCGAACGTCGATCCGTTGATGCTGTAGGTGCCGAGGAACATGAACGCGATGATCACGGCCATCAGGTAGTGGAACGGCACCTTCAGCACCGCGACCCAGACCCGGGCGAGCGGGACGTTGAGGATCAGCAGGATCACGTTGCCGACGATGAGGCTGGCGATGATCGCCCAGGCCACCTCGGGGTTGTCGCGGAACAGCAGCGGGCCCGGGATGAGCCCGTTGATCGTGAAGGCGCCGGCCATGATCGCGACGGTCGCGCTGGTCGGGATCCCGAGGGTGAACAGCGGGATCATCGACGAGACCGCGAGTGCGTTGTTCGCCGCCTCCGGTCCGGCGACGCCCTCGACGGCTCCGCGGCCGAACTCCTCGGGCCGCTTCGACACCTTCTTCTCGAGGGCGTATGAGGCGAGCGACGTCGCGGCGCCCGGCGATCCGGGCAGCAGGCCCATGGCGAAGCCGATGACGGAGCCGCGGAGGTACGGGAGGAAGGAGCGGCGCAGGTCGCTGCGCGTCGGCAGCAGGCGCCCCACCTTCATCGGGCGGCGCGAGCCGGAGGATCCACCGCGGGCCTGGGCGAGGATCTCGCTCATCCCGAAGACGCCCATGACCACGGCCACCAGGCCCAGGCCGTCGAAGAGCTCGGGGAGGTCGAAGGTGAAGCGCTGCACGCCCTGGCCCTGGTCGATCCCGACGCTGGCGATCGCGAGCCCCAACCCCACGCTCAGCAGCGCCTTGACCGGGTCCTTCCCGGCGAAGCTCGCGACGAGCGCCATGCCGAGCACCGACACGAGGAACAGCTCCGGAGCCCCGAACTCGAGCGCGAGCCGGCTGAAGGGGGCGACGAGGACGAACCCGACGACTCCGATCAGGCCGCCGACGAAGGAGGCGATCGCGGCGGTGACCAGGGCGGGGCCGCCCCGGCCCTGCTTCGCCATCTGGTACCCGTCGAGGGTGGTGGCGATCGAGGACGCCTCCCCGGGTATCCGCAGCAGCACGGCCGTGGTCGTGCCGCCGTAGGCCGCCCCGTAGAGGATCGCCGCGAGCATGATGATCGCGGTCGTGGCGTCGAGCCCGAACGTGACCGGGATGAGCAGCGAGACCGCCGCGGCCGGGCCGAAGCCGGGCAGGACGCCCACGAGCATCCCGATGATGCAGCCGATCAGCGCGAAGAGCAGGTGATCGGGGGTGAGGACGGTGAGGAGGCCGCCCCAGAGCTCGCCGAATCCCATGGTCACAGCCCCAGCCAGGCGAGGGGGACGAGGGTCGAGTGCGGCAGGGCCGTGTTCAGCCAGACCTCGAAGACGAGGCGCGAGGCGCCCGTCGTCGCGATCGCGACGACGGCCGCGATCCAGAGCTTGCGGCCGCCGACGAGCACGAGCACGGCGGTCAGCAGGGCGACCATGGTGACGGAGTAGCCGAGCACCGGCAGCAGGAGCGCCGCGATCGCGACGGAGCCGACGACGACTCCCACCCGCGTCCATCCCCTCCGGTCGGGGAAGTGCGCGTCGTCGAGCTCGTCGTCCTCGCCCTGGAGGAACACTCCGAGCGTCGAGTCCGACACCTCCGCGATCGGGAGAGCGGCGTGGGCCCGGTGCGCGCGGAGCAGCCGCAGCGACCAGAGCAGGCCGGCGACGCCGACGAAGAGGCCCGCGACGAGGGGCATCATGCCCGCGCCGACGCCGGTCGGGGCGGTGAGGCCGTAGCCGGCACCGGAGACGACCAGCGCGGCACCACCGAGCGCGGAGGCTCCGGCGAGCGCCCACTCCGTGACGGTGCGGGGGTCGCGCGACCGGGATCCGCCGGACGCGGTGCTTCTGGGTTCGATCGTGGACATCGTCGTCCTCCGCCTCTCTGCGGGTTCCTCGAGTCGCGGATGCAGGGCTGCAGCGCCCCGACTTGCGACATTGCACAGAATTGCATGCAGCTGTCAGACTGTCAAGGCGGGACCGGTAAGGTCCTCATCGACTCGAAGGGGAGTGCGCGTGAGCTTCAAATCGGTCGTCGCGAGCAACACGCGGCAGATCAGTCCGTCCGAGCGGCGGGTCATGAACGTCCTGCTCTCGGCGACGAACGCGTCCGAGATCACGGCGGCCGAGATCGCCAGCCGATCGCAGACGCACGAGTCGACGGTGGTCCGCCTCGCCCAGAAGCTGGGCTACCGCGGCTACCCGGATCTGCGGGCCGACCTGCAGCGCGACGAGGGCTCGCACGTCGAGTCCGTGCCGGTCATGCGCGCGTCCACCGGGCACGACCTGCTCGCGTTCGCGACCGACGAGGCCGCCTCGCTCGAGCGCCTGGCGCGCTACATCCCGCAGGAGTCGCTCGACTCCGCCGCCGGGGCGATCCACGCCGCGCGGACCGTCTACCTCTACTCCAGCGCCGACGAGCGCGCGGCGCTCGATCTGCTCGCCGGCCGCCTGCGCCGGCTCGGTCTCGTCGTGGTCACCCTCGGCTACGGCGGCAAGGACCTCGCCGAGCACTTCGTGAGCTTCGACGCCACCAGCGTCCTCGTCGCCCTCGCCCTGCGCGAGGCCCCGACCTCGCTGCCGACCCTGGTCAGCGAGGCGCAGCGCCGAGGAGGCGCGGCGATCCTGGTCACGGACACGCCCGGCTACCACTTCCGCCCCGCTCCCGACCACCTGCTCGCGTCGCCGCGCGGGTTCGACTCGGAGTACAACACGCTCGTCGTGCCGATCGTCATCGCCTACGCGCTGCAGCTGGCCGTCTTCCACCTCGATCCGACCCGCTACGGAGCCGTCCGCAGCGACATCGACGACCTCACGCGCCTGGTGGGCGGAGCCGACGAGATCCCGCTGCGTCCGTGACCGGCCGGCGGTGAGCGAGGGCTGGCGGCCGGCCCTCCGGGTGCAGGCCGCTCTCGTGCAGTCGGGCTGGGTCGGCATCCGGCTGATGATCGGGTACCGGGCCGTCGAGCTCGGCGCGGACGCGCTCGTGCTCGGTCTCGTCGCCGCGTCGACCGCCGTCCCCGCGCTGATCGGCGCGCTGCCCACCGGCCGGCTCTCGGACAGGGTCGGCGGCGCGCGGGTCTCGCTCCTCGGGATCGCGGTCTTCGTCCTCGGCCTGGGCCTCCTGGCGCTGCCGGCCGGCGTGCCGGGCCTCCTGGTGGCTGCGGCGGTCATCGGACTCGGCAACCTCTTCGTGATGATCGGCCAGCAGACGTTCGTGGCCCACCGCGCGCGCGGAGGCTCGAGCGACAGCGGCTTCGCCACCCTCACCACCGCCGCCTCGGTCGGGCAGCTGCTCGGCCCTCCGATCGTGACGCTCGTCGCGGCCCTCGGTGCCGGCGCCGGCGCTGCTCCGAACGCGCTGCTCGGCGCCGCGGCCTGCGGCGTCCTGGTGCTCGCGGGCCTGGTCGGGAGCCGGCGGCTCCAGCGCGTCGACAGGAGCACGCCCCCGCGGCGGAGTCGTCGGCCGGCCCGCTCCTGATGCGCGACGTCGCGCGCACCCCGGGCTCCTCCGATCGCTCTCGGTCAGCGCGGCCGTGCTCGTGACGGTCGACCTGCTCTACACCTACATGCCGCTGTGGGCCACCGAGCAGGGCGTCCCGGCGGTCGCCGTCGGACTGCTGCTCGCCGTCCGAGCGGTCGTCTCGGTGCTCAGCCGGATCGGACTCGGTCGGCTCGTCTCGGCCCTGGGCCGCAAGACGCTGCTGATCGTGTCGATCACGAGCGGAGTCGCCGCGCTGGTCGCGCTGCCGCTGGTCGACGCGGGCGGAGCGATCGTGGTGATGATCGGTCTCGGCCTCGCGCTCGGGGTCCCCCAGCCGCTGACGATGGCGTGGGTGGTGCGCCTCACTCCGGAGTCGGTGCACGGCGCCGCGCTGGGCCTGCGGATGACCGCGAACCGACTCGCGCAGATCGCCCTGCCCGTCGCCATCGGCACGACGGCGGGCTCGCTGGGCTCGGCCGGCGTGTTCTGGGCGAACGCCGCGGTGCTGGTCGCGGCGGTCGCCGTCACCGCGGGCGCCGACCTCCCGCGGGACCCTCCGCACGACTGACCGGTGCGCTCCGTGGCGCCGTGTTACACGACGGATGGCGGGTGGCTGAGCGAACTCCTAGGTTGGCCGGAGCCGTCCCGCCCCGTCGTTCAGGAGCCCGCATGTTCTCGTCCCCGTCCCGCTCGCGCCTCGCCGTGGCCGTCGGCGCCGTCCTCGTGGCCGGTCTGCTCGCAGGCTGCACCGCCCAGGCCGCGACCGAGCCCGGCGCCGCCTCCGGCACCCCCGTCGAGGGAGGCTCGCTCGTCTTCGCCGACATCGAGCTGCAGACCGACTTCCAGGTGCAGAAGGGCTTCAACTACACGCAGTCGAACGTCTTCCGGAACATCGCCGACCGTCTGACCGCCTTCGACCCGGAGTCGGGCGAGGTCGTGCCGTGGATCGCCTCCGACTGGAGCATCAACGGCGACAACACCGAGTTCACCTTCACGATCCGCCCCGGAGTCACCTTCTCGGACGGCACCCCTCTGGACGCCGCCGCCGTCAAGGCGAACCTCGATCAGCTCGGACTGGGCGACGAGGCGAAGAAGATCGTCAAGAACCGCGACTTCATCGGCTACGCGAGCTCCGAGGTGACCGGCGAGGACACCGTCGTGGTGCGCCTCTCGGAGCCCAACGCCGACTTCCTCAAGGCCACCGCCGCCTCGACCGCGAGCCTCGTCTCGACCTCGACGCTGGCGCTCGACTACGCCGGCCAGGCCGACATCTCGAAGATCGTCGCCTCCGGCCCGTTCGTCTTCGAGTCGCAGGTGCCCGACCAGGAGATCCGCTTCGCCAAGCGCGAGGACTACGCCTGGCCGTCGTCGATCTCGACCAACCAGGGCGCCGCGCACCTCGACGAGGTCGTGTTCCGCGCGATCCCCGAGGTGGGTCTGCGGGTCGGAGCCGTCTCCTCCGGACAGGCCGACATCGCCCGCGGCATCCAGCCGACCGACGAGGCCGCGGCCACCGCCTCCGGCATCGAGCTCGCCGTCGCGCAGGCGCCGGAGCTGACCGCCAACTGGGCCGCCTTCCGCGGGAACGCGCCCGTCGTCTCGGACCAGGACGTGCGCCGCGCGCTGCAGATCGGCTTCGACCGCGAGGCCCTCAAGGCGACCGTGCTCAGCGACAGCTACCCGCTCTCGGGATCGGTGCTCAACCGCTCCGCCCCCGGTTTCGTCGACCTCGGCGACGACCTCGCCTACGACGCCGACGAGGCCGAGCGCCTGCTCGACGACGCCGGCTGGACGGTCGGCTCCGACGGCATCCGCGAGAAGGACGGGCAGCGCCTCGCCCTCTCGGTGGCCGCCAGCCCCCGCAGCGTCGTGATCAAGCCCGCATTCGAGTTCATCGAGTCGGAGTGGCGCAAGCTCGGCGTCGAGCTCACGAACAACGCGGGCGACAGCGCGATCCTCGCGACCGCCCTGGGCGACCCGTCCTACCCCGCCATCGGCTCGCGCCAGTTCTACCTCGGCGGCCTCGGCCCGCTGTTCAGCGCCGCCGGCAACACCAACACCTACGTCTCGGACGACGAGCTGAACGCCCTGTTCGCCACCGAGCGGGCCTCGACCGACCCGGCCGCCCGCGACGCGGTGCTCGCCGACATCCAGGAGCGCCTCGTGCTCGGCACCAACCTGCTCGTCCCGCTGTGGGACGAGGTGCAGGTGCACGCCGTCGGCCCCGGAGTGAGCGTGACCTTCGACGGCGGCACCGCGCCGCTGCTCCAGGAAGCCTGGATCCAGGAGTAGTCGTCGTGCTCCGGTATCTCGCGGGCCGTGCGGGGCAGGCGGTGCTCGTGCTCTGGCTGACCTACACGATCGTGTTCGTCGTCGTGCAGCTGCTGCCGTCCGACCCCGTCACGATCTTCCTGGCGAGCGACGCCGGAGCCGACCCCGCCCTGATCGCGCAGGTCAGCGCGCTCTACGGCTACGACCAGCCCTGGTACCAGCAGTACCTGCTGCAGCTCGCGAACCTGGTGCGCGGCGACTTCGGCTTCTCGCTCTCCTCCGGGCAGCCCGTGCTCACCCGCATCGGCGACGTGGTCGGGAGCACGGTGGCGCTGGCGTCGACGGGACTGCTCCTGAGCATCGTGATCGCGGTGGCGGTCAGCGCCGCGGCGTTCCTGATCGACTCGCCGCGCCTGAAGGCCGTGATCGTCGCGGTGCCGTCGCTCTTCAGCTCGGTCCCCGTGTTCTGGCTGGGCATCATCGTGCTGCAGGTCTTCTCGTTCCAGCTCCGGATCCTGTCGCTGTTCCCCGACGGATCGCTGCTGTCGCTGCTCATCCCGGCGCTGGTCCTGGCGATCCCGGTGTCGGCTCCGATCGCGCAGGTGCTGCTGAGCGGAGTGGAGCAGGCGTCGGAGCAGGCGTTCGTGAAGACCGCGCGGGCGAAGGGCGCCCGCCCGCTGCGGGTGTTCCTCCGGCACGTGCTCCGCTCGTCGCTGGGCGCGACCACCGCCGTCATCGGCACGACCCTCGGGATCCTGCTCGCCGGCTCCGTCATCACCGAGACCGTCTTCGCCCGCCCGGGCCTGGGCTCGGTGCTGCTGAAGGCCGTGATCGCGCAGGACGTGCCGCTGGTGCAGGGCCTGGTCCTGCTGACGACGCTCGTCGTCGTCGTCACCACGCTCGTGCTCGACCTGATCGCGCCCGCGCTCGACCCCCGCGTGCTGCGCAGCCGCGGGCAGAAGGGACTGGTGCGCCTTGGCGCTTGAGCTGACCCGCACGGCCGACGACCGCAGGGCCGGCCTGCTCAGGAGCCTGCCCGCGCCGGGCCCGGCCACGATCCTCTCGGCGGTGCTGATCGTCGTCGTCCTGCTCTGGCTCGTCGCTCCCGGCTGGTTCACGTCGGCCGACCCGCTGACCGGCGACTCCGCCCAGGTCTTCCGGCCGCCCAGCGCCGCGCACCCGTTCGGCACCGACCACCTCGGCCGCGACGTGCTCGCCCGGGTGATCCACGGCACCACCCAGACGGCGCTCACCGCGGGGCTCGCCGTGGTCGTCGGTCTCGTCCTCGGCACACTCGTCGGCATCGCGTCCTCAACTCTCGGTCCGTGGGCGGAGGCGATCGGGATGCGCGTCATCGACGCCCTCATCGCCCTGCCGGCGTTCATGATCGCGCTGTTCGTCGTCTCGGCCTACGGCGCCGGACCGGTGTCGCTGGGCATCGGGGTCGGCATCGGCTCGGTCGTGCTGTTCGCCCGGGTGACGCGCGCCGAGATCCTGCGGGTGCGCTCCCTCGACTACCTCGAGGCGAGCCTCCTCGCCGGCGCCGGCTACCTGCGCCAGCTCGTCGGGCACGTGCTGCCCGCGATCACCGGGGCGCTCGTGGCCCTCGCCGTCGTCGACTTCGGAGCGGCGGTGCTGGCCGTCTCGGCCCTGGGCTTCCTCGGCTTCGGCACTCCCCCGCCCACGCCCGAGTGGGGGCTCATCATCGCCGAGGGGCGCAACTACCTCGCCAACGCGTGGTGGATGACCGCCCTGCCCGGCACCTTCGTCCTCGTCGTCGTCGTCGCCCTCGGCGTGCTCAGCCGCTACCTCGGAAAGGCGACCCGTGCCTGACGCCCCCGCCCTCGAGCTCCAGGGCCTCTCCCTCGACTACCGCCTCGGCCGGCGCTCGGTGCGCGCCCTCGACGACGTCTCGTTCACGGTCGGCCGGGGCGAGATCGTCGCCCTCGTCGGCGAGTCCGGATCGGGCAAGTCGACCATCGCGAACGCCGCGACCGGCCTTCTCCCCTCGGGGGCACGCGTCGCCTCCGGCCGGCTGCTCGTCGACGGCGCCGACGTCACCCGCGCGCCGGAGTCGCGGTGGAGCCGGATCCGCGGCCGCCGCGTGGGCCTCGTCCCCCAGGACCCGGGCGCCAGCCTCACTCCGGTCCTCACCATCGGGGCGCAGGTCGCCGAGATCTTCGCGATCCGCGGCGAGCGCCTCTCGCGCGCCGAGCGGCGGGCCCGGTCGATCGAGCTGCTCGAGATCGCCGAGGTGTCGCGCGCGGCCGACCGGCTCACCCAGTACCCGCACGAACTCTCGGGCGGGTTGAAGCAGCGGATCCTGATCGCCATCGCCTTCGGCCTCGACCCCGCCCTGCTCGTGGCCGACGAGCCGACGTCGGCGCTGGACGTGACGGTGCAGAAGCAGATCCTCCGCGTGCTCGACCGCCTGGCCGCCGAGCACGGCACCAGCGTGCTCTTCGTCACCCACGACCTGGCGCTCGCGACCGACCACGCATCGCGCGCCCTGGTGCTGCAGCGCGGCCGACTGGTCGAGGACGCTCCGGTGGAGCGGATCGTGCGGACGCCCGCCACCGACTACACCCGCGACCTCATCGCCCATGCGCGGGCGACGCAGATCGCGCCGTCGCCCACGCCCTCCTCCTCCGTCCCGTCGACGGTGCTCGAGGTGAGCGGGCTCTCGAAGTCGTTCCCGGGGCGGCGCGGAGGAGCCTCCGTCGCCGCCGTCGACGACGTCTCGTTCGCGCTGCCCGCGGGCCGCACGCTGGCGCTCGTCGGCGAATCCGGCTCGGGGAAGTCGACGACGGCGCGCATGATCCTGCGCCTGCTCGACCCCAGCGCCGGCTCGATCGCGCTCGACGGCCGCGACGTCACCGCGGTCTCGGGTCGCGACCGGCTCGCGCTCTGGCGCACGGTGCAGCTCGTCTACCAGAACCCCGACTCCGCTCTCGATCCACGCTGGAGCGTCGGACGCATCGTCTCGGAGCCGCTGCTCGGCTCCGCGTCGCCGCGCGAGCGCCGGGCCCGCGTCGAGGAGCTGCTCGACGCCGTCTCGCTGCCCGACGGAGTGATCGACAAGCGCGCCGGCGAGCTCTCGGGCGGTCAGCGCCAGCGCGTCGCCATCGCGCGGGCCCTCGCTCCGCACAGCTCGCTCGTCGTGCTCGACGAGGCGCTCAGCGCGCTCGACGTGATCACGCAGGAGCGGGTGCTGCAGCTGCTCGAGCGCCTGCAGCGCGAGCAGGGGGTCTCGTACCTCTTCATCTCGCACGACCTGTCGACGGTGCGCCGCCTGGCGCACGACGTCGTGGTGCTGCGGGCCGGCCGGGTCGTCGAGCAGGGCCCCTCCCACGAGATCTTCGCCGCGCCCCGCACCGACTACGTGCGCGAGCTGCTCGACGCCGTGCCCGGCCGGCGCCTGCTCGCCGACCCCGCGACCACCCCGACCGCCGAGGACCCCCGATGACCGACGCCCCGAAGCCGCTGCGCTTCTCCGCCTTCGTGATGAACACCGCCTCCCACATCCAGCACGGCCTGTGGCGGCACCCGGAGGCGCGCCAGCACGAGTTCACGTCGCTCCGGCTCTGGACCGACCTGGCCCGCACCCTCGAGCGCGGCCGGTTCGACGCGATCTTCTTCGCCGATGTCCTCGGCCTCTACGGTCCCGCCCGCGGCGACTACACCGTGAACGCGCGCGAGGGGCTGCAGTTCCCGAGCAACGACCCGTCGGTGCTGCTGGGGGCGCTGGCGGCCGTCACCGAGCACCTCGGACTCGTGTTCACCTCCTCCGTGCTGCAGGCGCACCCGTTCGAGTTCGCCCGGCGCGTGTCGACGCTCGACCACCTCTCGGGCGGCCGCGTCGGCTGGAACGTGGTGACCAGCGCCCAGGAGAGCGCCGCGCGCAACTTCGGCGCCGACGGACTCGAGGAGCACGACGAGCGCTACCGCTGGGCCGAGGAGTACCTCGAGGTCGTCTACAAGCTCTGGGAGGGGTCGTGGGACGACGACGCGCTCCGGCGCGACAAGGCGCTCGGCCACCCGGACGACGCGGTGTTCGCCGACGCGAGCGGGATCCACCGCATCGACCACGTCGGGCAGCGCTACCGCGTGGCCGGCCCGCACCAGAGCCCGCCGTCGCCGCAGCGCACCCCGGTGATCTTCCAGGCCGGCTCCTCGCCCGCGGGCAGCGCCTTCGCCGCCCGCCACGCGGAGGGCCAGTTCGTGCTCACCTCCGGACTCGACAAGACCCGGGCGCTGATCGAGCAGACCCGCGCGAAGGTCGCGGCGACGGGCCGCGCTCCCGAGGACCTCGCCTTCTTCCTCGGCCTCGCCTTCGTCACCGGCGACACCGAGGAGGCGGCGCAGCGGAAGGCGGCCGAGCTCGACGAGTACCTCTCGAGCGACGGCTTCCTGCTGCACAGCAACCTCGCCTTCGACCCGGCGACCGGCGAACCGCTCGACCCCGACACTCCGCTCTCGGAGCTCTCCACCGGCACCAACGTGAGCCACCTGCAGTGGATGCGCGAGCTCTCGCCCGACCCCGACCCGAAGGTGCGCGACCTCGCCACCCTCGCGGCGAAGCTGCGCGGACGGATCGTCGGCACGCCCGAGCAGATCGCCGACCGCCTCGCCGAGTGGCGCGACGCGGGCATCGACGGGATCAACGTCATCAACTGGACGCTGCCCGGCAGCTTCGAGGAGTTCGTCGACCACGTGACCCCGGTCCTGCAGGAGCGCGGGCTCGCTCAGCGCGAGTACGCGCCCGGAACCCTGCGGCAGAAGCTCTTCGGCCGCGATCAGCTGCCGGAGGAGCATCCCGCCCGGTCCTACCGCGGCGCGTTCGGGGAGGTCGCGCGATGAGTCTCTCGGCCACCGATCTCGAGCGGTTCCGCTCCGTCATCGAGGAGGTCGGACGGGACGCTCTCGTCCGCGAGCGGGAGCGGCGCCTGCTGCACCCCGAGATCGCGGCGCTGGTGTCCTCCGGGTTCACCGCGATGCGCGTGCCCGTCGAGTGGGGCGGCGCCGGAGCGACGCTGCCCGAGCTCTTCGAGCTGCTGGTCGAGCTCGGCGCGGCCGACCCCAACCTCCCGCAGGCGCTGCGCGGCCACTTCGGACTCGTCGAGCGGTTCCTGGTCGGCGGCACCGAGCGCGACGAGGCGTGGCTCCGGCGCGCGGCGGAGGGGGCGCTGTTCGCCAACTCGCAGGCCGAGAAGGGCTCCGCGACGACGACGGAGGCGCGGCTGGTCCCAATCGACGGCGGCTGGCGACTCACCGGCCGCAAGTTCTACACGACGGGCACGCTCTACGCCGACTACACGTGGACCGGCGCCCTGGACCCGACCGGCGAGCGCTACGGCGCCGTCGTGCCGACCCGGGCCCCGGGCGTCGAGGTGATCGACGACTGGACCGGCTTCGGCCAGCGCCTCACCGCGAGCGGCACGACCGTGTTCACCGACGTGCCGCTCGACGACGAGCACGTGTACCGCGTGCTGCAGGAGCCCGACTGGTACACGCTCGACTTCCGGCTCCTGCTGCACCTGCTGCTCCAGGCGACCATGGCGGGCATCGGCCGGGCGGCCCTCGACGACACGCTGCGCTTCGTCCGGGCGCGCTCGCGCTCGTTCGGAGTCGCCGGCGAGAGCCTGCCGCGCGAGGACCCGCGGGTGCAGTCGGTCGTCGGCGAGCTGGCCAGCCGCGTCGCCGCGGTGGAAGCGCTCGTGCACGACGTCGCCCGCGACTACGCCGCCGTGCGCGCCCGCGAGCACGCCGACGAGGCCGAGCGCACCCGCGACTACGTCCGCGTGCAGATCCGGCAGTTCGAGGCGCAGCAGATCGCCGTGGCCGACATCGTCGCGGTGACCTCCCGCCTGTTCGAGGTGGGCGGCGCCTCCGCGGTGCTGACGGAGTCGGGCCTCGACCGGCACTGGCGCAACGCCCGCACCATCGCCTCGCACAACCCGGCGGTGTTCCGTCAGGCGGCGATCGGCGCCTACCTGCTCAACGGCACCGAGCCCGAGACCGACTTCCGCAGCACCGTCACCGCGCAGGAGCAGCCCGCATGACCCGCCCGCCCCGCCCGCTGCTGTTCAACGCCTTCGTCATGAACACGCCGTCGCACCTCCACCACGGGCAGTGGCGGCGACCGGAGGCGCGCCACGGGTCGTTCGAGGACCTCGCCTTCTGGGTCGAGACGGCCCGCACCCTCGAGCGCGGCGTGTTCGACGCGATCTTCTTCGCCGACGTGGTCGGCACCTACGGCGCGGTCGGCGCCTCGCTCGAGGTCAACGCCCGCGAGGGGCTGCAGCTGCCCACCAACGATCCGTCGATCCTCCTCGCCGCCCTGATCGGCTCGACCGAGCACCTCGGGCTCGCGATGACGAGCTCGATCCTGCAGGCGCACCCGTTCGAGTTCGCCCGGCGCATGTCGACCCTCGACCACCTCTCGAAGGGGCGGGTCGCCTGGAACATCGTCACCAGCTACCAGGAGAACGCGGCCCGCAACTTCGGTCTCGACCGGCTCACCGAGCACGACGCCCGCTACGCGCAGGCCGAGGAGTACCTCGACGTCGTCTACAAGCTCTGGGAGGGGTCCTGGGACGACGACGCCTCGGTCCGCGACAAGGCCGGCGCCTTCTCGCGCCCGGAGGCGGTGCACCGCATCGACCACGTCGGCGAGCACTACCGGGTCGAGGGACCGCACCTGTCGGCGCCGTCGCCGCAGCGCACCCCGTTCCTCTTCCAGGCCGGGTCCTCACCGGCCGGCCGCGCCTTCGCCGCCCGGCACGCCGAGGCGCAGTTCGTCGGCGGATCGACCCTCGAGCAGACGCGGGAGCTGATCGCGTCGACCCGCGCGCTCACGGAGGCGACCGGGCGCCGCGGCGACGACGTCCTGTTCTTCTCGCCCCTGTCGGTCGTCGTCGGCAGCACCGAGCGCGAGGCCCGGGAGCGCGAGGCCGAGCTGGACGCCCGGACCAGCGTCGACGCCCACCTGCTGCACGCGGGCCTGAGCGTCGACCAGGCCGACGGCACCCCGTTCCCGCCGGACACGCGACTGCGCGACATCACGACGAACGGCAACCGCAGCACGCTCGAGTCGATGATCCGGCTGCTGCCCGAGCGCGACGCGACGGTCGCGGACCTCGCCCGCCTCGCAGTGCGGCGGCACCCGCGCGTGGTGGGCACGCCCGAGCAGATCGCGGACCGGCTCGGAGAGCTGCGCGACGCGGGCGTGGACGGGATCAACCTGGCGCACTGGACGCTGCCGGACAGCTACGTCGAGTTCGTGGACGAGGTGATGCCGGTGCTGCGCTCGCGCGGGCTGGCGCGGACGGAGTACTCGCGCGGTGGACTGCGCGAGCGGCTGACGGGGTCGGCGCAGGTGAACCCGCGGCATCCGGCGGCGCGCTACCGCGGCGCGTTCCGCGACTGACGGCGGCGGTCGTGCTCCTCCCGACGTCGCGCGTCGTCGACCCGGCGTCCGGAGGAGCGCCTCGCCGCGCCGGTCAGCTCGGCGAGGGGACGACCGGGTGCTCCGGCGGGTCCTGCTCGTCGCCGAGGCGCGCGTCGGCGCCCTCGTCCAGGGCCTCGTCGAGCGCCTCCGGGTCGTCGACCTGCGCCGGGTCCTCCGGGGGCGCCGGGATCGAGTCGGGGTCGGGGCGGCTGGTGTCGGTGACGTCCTCGGGGGCGTCGAAGCCGAAGCTGCTCATGGTTCCTCCTCCGCGGCCCGCACCGGAGGCGGTGCCGCTGTCGGCAGCCTAGGTCGGGCGCGCGAGCCGGTCAGGGCCTTGACGGACGGCGGTCGCCTCACCGGCCGTCCATCGAGCCGCGGATCAGTGCACGTACTCCAGCAGGTCGACGCCGAGGGTGCGCATGCCCTCGAGGACCGCGAGGCGGTAGTGGAGCGACGTGTCGTCGAACTGCGTCGTCACCGCGTAGGCGGCGGAGGCGCGCGGCCCGCGCAGCACGCCCGTCTCGGCGCGCACGCCGTCGTCGGTGCCGGTGGTGTTGACGAGCAGCACGCCGTGGTCGGGGCGGCGGTGCGCGAGCGGGTCGAGGCCGAACGCCGAGGAGACCATCGACAGGTCGGGGTTCAGCGAGAGCCAGCCGATGACGCGCGAGCTGACCGTCGAGTCGACGATCTCGCCGTTCGCGAGGGTGGCGAGGAGCCAGGTCAGCTCTCGGGCCGAGCCGATCGAGAGCTGCGGAGCGTCGTCGGGGCCGCGCTCGTCGCGCACGACGTCGAGGAGTGCGGTGCGCGAGAGGCCCAGACCCTCGGCGCGCTCGCGCACGGCGTCGAGGCCGACCCGGCGGAGGAGCACGTTCGTCGCGAGGGTGTCGCTCGTCGCTCCGACCAGGGCCGCGAGATCGGCGATCGGGAGGGACGGGACCTGCAGGTGCTGCCAGACGCCGGAACCGGCGACCGCGTCAGCGGCGGTGCGGTCGAGGAGGCGGAGGTTCTCCTGCGGATCGCTCGCCAGACGGGCCGCGACCTCGACGAGCAGCAGGATCGTGCCGATGCCGGCCGTCGGCATCGAGACGGAGTCGTCGACGGCGAACAGCGTGCGCCCGGTCGCGAGGTCGACGGCGCAGGCCGAGACGACCACTCCGTCGAGCGCGAGCCGGCCGAGCGCGTCGAAGCCGCGCTGGAAGTTGTCGCGATCCTCGGAGCCCTTGTGCCGGCCGCGGCGGGCTCGTCGGGTGTCGCGGCGGGTGTCGTGGGGGATCACCACGGATCGGGCCCCTCTCCGGGGTCGAGTGAGCGGGTCGTGCGGAGGGGCGGACCACGGGTCCGTCGCCGCGCCGGGAGGGCGCGCGATGCACGGACGGACCCGGCGGCATCGGTCGGCTCTCGATGCCCGGGGTGTCGTCCGCGGGAGGGGTCGGCGGCCGCTCGGCGACCACCGGATCCTGACTACCAGATGGTGACGCGCTCGCTCGGGGAGAGCCACAGGGCGTCGCCTTCGGTGACGTCAAAAGTAGCGTAGAACTCGTCGATGTTGCGGACGATCTGGTTGCAGCGGAACTCGGCCGGGGCGTGCGGATCGATGGCGAGGAGCCGGATCGTCTCCTCGTCGCGCGACTTCTGCTGCCAGGCCTGCGCCCACGACAGGAAGAAGCGCTCGGCACCGGTCAGACCGTCGATCACGGGCGGCTCCTGACCCTCGAGCGAGAGCACGTACGCCTTCCACGCGATGCTCAGGCCGCCCAGGTCGCCGATGTTCTCGCCGATGGTCAGGGCGCCGTTCACGTGGTGCCCGGGGGTCGTCGCGGGCGCGAGGGCGTCGTACTGCGCGATCAGCGCCTTCGTCCGCTCCTCGAACGCCGCGCGGTCCTCGGCGGTCCACCAGTCGGTCAGGCGGCCGTCGCCGTCGAAGCGCGAGCCCTGGTCGTCGAAGCCGTGGCCGATCTCGTGGCCGATGACCGCGCCGATCGCGCCGTAGTTGGCCGCCGGGTCGCGGGTCTCGTCGAAGAAGGGGAACTGGAGGATCGCCGCCGGGAACACGATCTCGTTGAAGCCGGGGTTGTAGTACGCGTTGATGGTCTGCGGAGTCATGAACCACTCGTCGCGGTCCAGCGGCTTCCCGATCTTGCCGAGCTCGCGGTCGAACTCGAACGCGGCCACGCGGCGGGCGTTGCCCACGAGGTCGGCCGGGTCGATCGTGAGAGCGGAGTAGTCGCGCCAGCGGACCGGGTAGCCGATCTTCGGAGTGAACTTGGCGAGCTTCTCGAGCGCGCGCTCGCGGGTCTCGGCGCCCATCCAGTCGAGGTCGACGATGGAGCGGCGGTACGCCTCGATGAGGTTCGCGACCAGCACGTCCATCTCGGTCTTGGCGCTCTCGGGGAAGTGGCGCGCGACGTAGGTGCGGCCGACGGCCTCGCCGAGCGAGCCCTCGACGAGCGAGACGGCGCGCTTCCAGCGCTCCCGCTTCTGCGGGGTGCCGGTGAGCGTGCGGCCGTAGAAGTCGAAGTTGGCGTCGACGAAGTCGCTCGAGAGGTACGCGGCGGCGCCCCGGACGACCTGCCACGACAGCCAGTCGCGCCACGCGGGCAGGTTGTCGTCGCTCAGGAGACCGGCGAGGCCCTGGAGGAAGCTCGGCTGGCGGACGACGACCTCGGCGAGCGCCCCCTCCGGAGCGCCCATCGCGGTCAGCCAGACGCCGAGGTCGATGCCCGCGGCGAGCTCCTCGACCTCGGACCAGGAGCGGAGGTTGTAGGTCGCCTGGCTGTCGCGGCTGCGCACCTTGTCCCAGTGCGCGGCGGCGATCTCGGTCTCGAGGGCGACGATGCGCTCGGCGCGCTGCTCGGCCGCGCCGATGCCGGCCAGCTCGAGCATGCGCGCGACGAACGGCGTGTACTTCTCGCGGACGGAGGTGAACTCCTCCTCGCGGTAGTAGCTCTCGTCCGGCAGCCCGAGGCCGCCCTGGTTCACGAAGACGAGGTAGCGCTCGGGGTCGCCCGGGTCGTTGTCGACGAACAGGCCGAAGAGCCCCGGGACGCCGGTGCGCTCGAAGTCGCCGATCGCGGCGAGCAGGCCCGCGATCGAGTCGACGCGCTGCACGGCGGCGAGGTCGTCGGCGATCGGGGTGGCGCCGAGCTCCTCGGCGCGGGCCTCATCCATGAAGGAGGCGTAGAGGTCGCCGAACATGCGCTCCTCGGAGCCCTGCTCGGCGGTCGCCGCCTCGACGATGATGTCGCGCACCGCCTTCTCGGCCTCCTCCTGCAGCGCGTGGAAGGAGCCGTAGCGCGCCTTGTCGCTCGGGATCTCGGTGCGGTCGATCCAGAGGCCGTTGACGTGCCGGTAGAGGTCGTCCTGCGGGCGCGTCGCGGGGTCGAGTTCGGGGAGGTCGATACCGGAGCGAGGCGTCGTCGAGGTCATGCCGACCACCCTACGACGGGCCGCCGACACCCGCCCGTGCGCGGGCGATCCGGGCATGTCCGCGCCGGTCCGGATGCATCTCCGGCTCGCAGGAACGCGTTCGGCCCGCGGGGAACGGGAGTTCCTGCGAGCCGAACGGGATGACGCGAGCCGAGGGTCAGACCTGCGACTCGACGTAGGCGCGGATCGGAGTGGTCGGGTGGCCGATCAGGCGCGCGAGCGATCCGTCGGTCGCGCCGAGCAGGCCCTCGGCGATGTTCGCGTCGAGTCCGACGAGGAAGCCGACGGCGCCCTCGGGCAGACCGGCCCCGGTGAGGATCCGGGCGTGCTCGGCGGAGTCGACGTGGGTGATCGAGGCGTCGCGGCCCGCGACCTCGCCGACGATCGCGGCGAGCTCGTCGAAGCTCCACGCGACGTCGCCGGACAGCTCGTGCACGGTGCCGACGAGCGACGCGTCGACGAGGGCGACGGCCGCCGCCTCGGCGTAGTCGGAGCGGGCGGCGCTGGAGACGCGGCCCTCCCCCGCGCTGGAGAGCGTGGTGCCGGTGGAGGCGAGCTCGGCGACGGTCTGCGCGTAGTTCTCGTTGTACCAGCCGTTGCGGAGGATCACGGCGGGGACGCCGGACGCGGCGATCGCCTCCTCCGTCGCCTTGTGCTCGGGAGCGAGGATCAGGGTGCTCGTCGTGGCCTTCGGGGCGCTGGTGTAGACCAGGCGCGCGCCGGCGCGGACCGCGGCGTCGATCGCAGCGGTGTGCTGGGCGACGCGCTTGCCGACCTCGGAGCCCGAGACGAGCAGGACGGCCTCGGCGCCGGCGAAGGCGGTGTCGAGCGAGGCGGGGTCCTCGAAGTCGGCGACGGCGGTGCGCACGCCGAGGTCGGCGGCGAGCGCCTCGAGCTTCGCGGCGTCGCGGCCGGTGGCGACGATGTCGGAGGCGGCGGTGCCGCGGGCGAGCAGGTGCTCGACAGCGAGGCGGCCGAGGTGGCCGGTGGCTCCGGTGACGACGAGGGTCATGAGGTGGTCCTTCCGTTGGCGGTGCGGCGAGGTTTCCGCCGACCCACCCTGCAACCGCGGATCCGTCCGAGTACTTCCCGGAATGCAGTACGCACTATTTCGTTAGTACTGGGGAGACCCTTCCAGGAGGAACCGTGATCGCCACCGCCAGCACCCCGTTCGCCGCCGACGTCTACTCGGCCGACTGCGGGAGTCGCGAGATCTTCGGCCACGTGACGAGCAAGTGGGGCGTGCTCGTGCTCGCAGCACTCGCTCCCGGCACGCAGCGCTGGGCCGAGCTGCGCCGTCGCATCGGCGGCATCAGCGAGAAGATGCTCGCCCAGACGCTCCGCACCCTCGAGGAGGACGGGTTCGTGCACCGCGAGGCGCACCCGGTGATCCCACCGAGGGTCGACTACAGCCTGACCCCGCTGGGCGCGGAGCTCGCCGAGCGCCTCCTCCCGGTCGTCGACTGGATCGAGGAGCACGCCGTGCCGCTGATCGAGGCCCGCGACGCGCGGAAGGGCTAGTGGCGCGACGTCGCCGTTGCACAGGCGGCTCGGAGTAGCGTGGATGCGTAACCACCCGGATGTCTCGACTACCGGGCGCGGCCCCCGCTTCGGCGGGGGCCTGCTTCGTTGGTAGTCAGCTCCACCGGAGCGGTCTTCTGATCCGCCGGCCTTCCGAGTCGACGACGAGCAGGGGGAGTTGAGAGGCGGCAAGGGTGCCGCGACGGATCTGCCGGACTCCGTTCAGTCCGATCCCCTCGAAGGCCTTGTTGTATCGCGGTCCCACCACCGAGACCAGGGCGACGGAGTACCCGCGCTCGCTCAGCATCCTCGACGGCGGCACGAGATCGGAGTCGTTCGTGACGATCGCGAACGAGTCGGCCCTCTGCTCGAACGCGTCGACGAGCAGGTGCGACGCGAGCGCGACATCCGTCCCCTTCTCCTCAGGCCTCTTCACGCGGACGGTCACCACCCGCCCGCTCTGATCGAGCCGCTCCGGCGACTCCGGGAGGTATTGCTTGGTGAAGGTGAAGATCCCCTCGATGATCTCGACCTCGGTCGTCCGCAGCGCCCGCCAGTAGACCTGCTGCCGCTGCCCTATTCCCGGGTCGTTCGTGAGCGGCTTGAGCGGGGCCGTGAAGTACTTCACTCCGACGACCTCTCGATGAGGGAACAGGCGCTTCGCCAGGGCCGCCAGGTCGAGCCACTTGTACTGCGGGTAGCGCTGCTGCAGGAGCGCTTTGTAGAGCGCGAATCCGTCGAAGTAGACGATGACGGTTCGGCGGGCGCGCACCGCGGAAGGCTACTCGGGCTGAGCCCGTCGGCTCGGATCTGCGCAGAACGTCGTTCGCGACAGAGCGGAGGGGAGGAAGACGGGGTCTCCAGACCCACCTGCGGGGGGCTCGACCAGCAGCTGGGAGGGCGGCTCGCTCGAGTGAGGTGAGCCTCTCCTACGTCGATCGACGTTCACCTCGCGTTCAGAGGCGATCCGCCGCCGGGTGACCGGCCCGCCCGCTGCCGCTGGTTCCCTCGAGGTCTGCCCACGCCTGCGAATCGAAGGACGAGACGACGATGACCGACACCTCCCGCCGACTGCTGCTACCCATGGCCGGGCACACCCGGGGGAAGCGCAGCCCCGTCACCTGTGCGCTGAAGTGCGCCAACGCCTGCTCCGCCGCGACCTGCAACACGTCGCACAACAGCTACTTCCGCGACATCGTCGGAGCGCAGATCACGCGCCGCGGCGCGCTGGGCCTGGGCCTGGCGGGAGCGGTCACCATCGCCGTCGCGTCCCCGGGCGCCCCGACCGCCGAGGCCGCCACCGCCGTGGCCGCCGGCGACGCGTCCCCGCTCGTCTTCACTCCGATCGCCCCCGTGCCGGCGACGGTGGACGAGTTCACGGTGCCCGAGGGCTTCGCCTGGCAGCCGATCATCCGCTGGGGCGACCCGCTCTTCGCCGACAGCGCCGAGTTCGACCTCGCCGACCAGACCGGCGCGGCGCAGTCCGGCCAGTTCGGCTACAACAACGACTACACCGACATCGTCGAGATCCCCGGCTCGAAGCGCCTGCGCGCCCTGCTCGTCGTCAACCACGAGTACACCAACGAGACCATCATGTTCCCGGCCGCCCAGCTCGAGTCCGAGCAGGAGCGCGTGCGCGAGGTCGGACGCGCCGCCCACGGCCTCAGCGTCGTCGAGCTCGTCCGCACGGCCGTCGACCGTCCGTGGGCGTACGTCCGCGGCGGCGAGCACAACCGCCGCTACCTGATCGACACCCCCTACGAGGTGACCGGCGCGGCCGCCGGATCGTCGCTCCTGACGACCGTCGCCGACCCCACCGGGCGCACGGTGCTCGGCACGCTCGGCAACTGCTCCGGCGGCACCACGCCGTGGGGCACGATCCTCTCGGGCGAGGAGAACTTCAACGGCTACTTCCGCGCGACCGGCACGAGCGCCGAGGAGCAGCGGTACGGGCTGACCGACGAGGAGACCTCGCGCCTCTGGGAGCTCGACGACCCTCGCTTCGACGCCCGCACCCCCGGCTACGAGAACGAGCCGAACCGCTTCGGCTGGATCGTCGAGTTCGACCCCTTCGACCCGGAGTCGACACCGAAGAAGCACACCGCGCTCGGGCGCCTGAAGCACGAGGGCGCGAACGTCATCATCGCTCCGGACGGCCGCGTGGTCGCCTACCAGGGCGACGACGAGCGCTTCGACTACCTCTACAAGTTCGTCTCGACGAAGCGCTACATCGAGGGCGACCGCGCGCACAACAAGACGCTGCTCGAGGAGGGCGACCTGTACGTCGCCCGCTTCACCGGAGACTCCCCCGTCGCCGAGATCACCGGCACCGGCGCGGTCCCCTCGGACGGCGGCTTCGACGGCATCGGCGAGTGGCTCCCGCTCGTGCTCGACGGCGCCTCGAAGATCCCCGGCATGAGCGTCGAGCAGGTCCTGGTGCACACCCGCCAGGCGGCCGACGCGGCCGGCGCGACCAAGATGGACCGCTGCGAGGACGTGCAGCCGAGCCTGGTCAGCGGCCGGATCTACGTGGCCTGCACCAACAACTCCGAGCGCGGCAAGGAGGGCACGGAGGGCGCGACCGAGATCAACCCGCGCACCGAGAACCGCGACGGCCACATCGTCGAGATCATCGAGGACGGCGGCGACCAGACCGGCCGCACCTTCACCTGGAACCTGCTGATGCTCTGCGGCGACGCGGCGCAGGGCGACGTCGTCTACTTCTCCGGCTTCCCGGCCGAGCAGGTCTCGCCGATCTCGTGCCCCGACAACCTGGCGTTCGACTCCGTCGGGAACCTCTGGATCTCGACCGACGGCGCGCCCAGCGGCATCGGCTACAACGACGGCCTGTTCAAGGTGTCGCTGGAGGGCGCGGACCGCGGCAAGGTCGAGCAGTTCCTGTCGGTGCCGGTCGACGCCGAGACCTGCGGCCCGATCGTGCACGACCAGGACCAGCACGTCTTCGTCGCCGTGCAGCACCCGGGCGAGGACGGCACCTTCGAGGCGCCGACCTCGTACTTCCCGGACTTCGCGGCGAGCGGAGCGGTCCCCGCCGGGGCGTTCGCCGCGCCGCGTCCGGCGATCGTGCAGATCCTGCCCGCCTCGCAGGTCGTGACGCCGACGCCGACTCCGACGGCCGGGCCGACCACGGCGCCGACCTCGACGCCGACGGCCGCTCCCACGACGGCTCCGACCACGGGCCCGACCACGGCGCCCACCGCGGGACCCACGGCGGCGCCCACGGCCGGACCCGTGCCGACCGGCACCGCCGCTCCGCTGCCCGGCGGCGGCTCCGGCGGAGGCCTCGCCTCGACCGGTGTCGAGTCGGTCGGCCTGATCGGCGGCGCGACGGCGCTGCTCGCGGCCGGAGCCGCGGCGCTGGGCCTGAGCGCCCGTCGCAGGTCCCGGTCCGAGGGCGACTCGGAGGCCTGATCCCCGGGAGGGGGCGGGGGCGCTGCTCCCCCGCCCCTCCTCCCCTCTTCGCTAGGATGACCCGATGCCGACCCTCAGGAGCCGCGAGTCGGCGATCATCGCCGCCGTGCAGCGGTCCCCGCTCATCCGCCCCCTGCTGCCGATCGCGCGGGGGCTCAGCTTCTTCGGGGAGCACGCCGCGGGCTGGCTGCTGCTCGGGGTGCTCGCCGCGTTCCTCGATCCGTCGCGGTTCTGGGCCTGGGCGCTCTGCGACGTCGCGATCGTCGTCGCGCACGCGCTCTCGATCGGCGTGAAGCGCGTCGTGCGGCGTCCGCGCCCGCTCGGCGAGGGCGTGGAGGTGCGCGGCAAGGCGCCCAGCAAGCTGAGCTTTCCGAGCTCGCACGCCACCTCGACCACCGCGGCCATGATCGTGTTCGCCGTGATGCTGCCGGCGCTCTGGCCGCTCGCGGTCCTCGTCGTGGTCGCGATGATGCTCTCGCGCCTCGCGCTCGGCATGCACTTCCCGACCGATGTGCTCGCCGGGGCGGCCCTCGGCGCCCTCACGGCGCTGGCCGTCCTGCCGCTGCTGCCGCTCGTCTCGTAGGGCGCGCAGAACATCGGCTGAGCGTGGGGGCTGTCGCCTGACAGCGGCCAGTCCCCCTTCTCAGCCGACGTTCTGCGGCCGGGCAGCCGCTCAGGCGCCCGGCACCGGCGGACCCGTGCGCCAGCGCAGCAGCGCGGCCGCGTCCGCCTCGTGCGGCAGGGCGACGACGTCCTCGCCGTCCGGAGCAGTGCGGGAGTCGGTGCAGAGCACGCGGGCGTCGGTCAGCAGCGCCGCCCGCACGAGCGCGAGAGCCGCGTCGACCGGGCCGATGACCTCGGCGCCGAGCGCCTCCTCCGGAGCCGCGGCGACCCACGGCTCGCCCGCGAGCGCCAGCAGCTCGCGCTCGCGGAGCCGCTGCGGATCGATGACCAGCGTGTCGACCTGGGCCGCCGAGAGCGCCTGCACGATCGCTCCGAGCGAGAACTCGACCGTGTTGTCGTGCCGCCCGTCGTGCGTGCGGAGCGCGTCGAGCACGTCCTCCTTCTCGCGGCGCAGCAGCCGGTCGACCTGCTCCTGCACGAACTCGTCGAGGGCGCCGTCGTCGCTGCCGTCGGCGCGGGTGTTCGCGGGGAGGACCGCCAGGATCGCCGCGCTCGAGGGCGAGAGCTGCTCGGCCAGCAGCTGGCGCGCGCGGATGTCCCCGGCGACGACGAGCAGCTGCGGCCGGCGGGTGCGCACGATCTCGTCGACGGAGGAGGCCAGCTCGGCCTGCGTCTGCCGCCAGATCTCCTCGGCATGGCTGTGGAAGCGGTCGTGCCGCCATCCGCCGGCCTGCGCCTTGTGCAGGGTGTCGGTCCGTCCCTGGACCGATTCCTCCTCCTCCGGACGCTCGGCGCCCAGGCGGTGCAGGCGCACCTCGCCGCCGTCGCGGGAGGTCTCGACGACGAGGTAGCGGACGTCGGGGCGGTGCTGGAGCAGCGGGACGACATCGGGGAGCGTGCCGTAGGAGGTGTGCTCGGGCGCGACCGGGCGGCCCGGCAGCACCTCCGACAGCACGATCGAGCCGTCGACGGCGACGGCGAAGAGGCAGGAGCGGCCGTGCGGCCGTCCCGCCCCGGTGAGCAGCGCGGTCAGCGCGTCGATGTCGCCCTGGGGCGCCCCCTGCCTCCGCAGCTCATCGGCGACGGCGGTGCCGCGCTCGAAGGCGATGTCGGGCGGATCGCCCGAGTCGAGCGAGACGTCGAGGTAGATCTGCGAGACCGGTCGGAGGTCGCGGTAGACGTCGGCGAGGGTCCGCAGCGCGTGAATGGTCGGCATCCGTGTCGTCCTTTCCCATCGGGTCCGGACAGTCTCGGTCGGGGTGCACGGCGGACTCCACGGGGTTGACTGCGGGGCGGGCGAGGCGGAGGGCGCCGCGATACCGAGTGCGCAGGATCCGGAGCGGGTGCGCACGATCTGCAGGGGAATGTGCGATCTGCAGGGGAAGTTCCCGCGATCCGACGGTCGCGCGTGGCGGGAAGCGCCTTCCGCCTGCAATCGCCTGCAGATCGTACGGACCCCCGGCGGGCACCAGGCCCGGATACGGTGGAGCGGCCACCCCTCCTGAAAGGCGACCATGCAGCACCTCACCGATCGCATCCTCTTCGGCGCGGCCTACTACCACGAGTACCAGCCGACCTCGCGGCTGGGCAGTCGCGACCTGGCGGAGGACCTGCGGCTGATGAAGGCCGCCGGGTTCACCGTGATCCGCGTCGGCGAGTCGGTCTGGTCGACCTGGGAGCCCGAGAACGGGGTCTTCGACCTGGACTGGCTGCAGCCGGTGCTCGACGGGGCGCACGAGCACGGCATCTCGGTCGTGCTCGGCACTCCTACCTATGCGGTGCCGATGTGGCTGGCGCGGCAGTATCCCGAGATCAACGCGGACCGCGCGACCGGGCAGCCCGTCGGCTGGGGAGCGCGCCAGGAGATCGACTACAGCCACCCCGCGTTCCTCTTCCACGCCGAGCGTGTGATCCGCCGCATCGTCGAGCGCTACGCCGCGCACCCCGCGGTCATCGGATTCCAGGTCGACAACGAGCCGGGCAACGAGATCCTCCACAACCGCCAGGTCTTCGAGCGCTTCGTCGACCGTCTGCGCGCGACGTACGGCACGGTCGAGGCGCTGAACGACGAGTGGGGACTCACCTACTGGTCGCACCGGCTCTCGACCTGGGCCGACCTGTGGACTCCGGACGGCAACGCGCAGCCGCAGTACGACCTCGCCTGGCGCCGCTTCCAGGCCTCGATCACCACCGACTTCATCGGCTGGCAGGCCGACCTGGTCCGCGGCATCACCGAGCGGATCGGCCGCGACGACCAGTTCGTCACCACCTGCATCTCGTACGAGCGCGCGACCGTGCAGGACGAGGAGCTGGTGCGCCGGCTCGACGTGACCGCCGGCAACCCGTACTACCGGATGCAGGACGGTCTCGAGCTGCCGGACGCGCGGCCGTTCGACCAGCACTGGACCACCTCCGGCACCTGGGCGCTCTACGCGACCGCCGACCGGATGTACGGCTCGAAGCAGGCGCCGTTCCTCGTCACCGAGACGGATGCGCAGGCGATCGGCATGTCGTGGTCGAACGAGCCCGCGTTCGACGGCCAGTGGCGCCAGGCCGCCTGGGCGCTGGTCTCGCGCGGCGCCACGATGATCGAGTACTGGCACTGGCACACGCTCCACCACGGGGTCGAGACCTACTGGGGCGGGGTGCTGCCGCACTCGCAGGAGCCGGGCCGCACCTACGAGCAGATCGCCGCGCTCGGAGCCGACTTCGCCGCCGCGGGCGACCGGGTGACGGAGCTGGTGCCCGACTCGGACGTGGCGATCCTGTTCTCGAACGAGAGCAAGTGGGCGCTGGAGGAGCACCCCGCGTTCAGCGACTCCGCTCGCGGCGGCGACGCGGCCCGTGGTGTGCCCCAGCCGGACCGCCGCAGCTTCCAGACGGCGCGCGACGCGTTCGCGCGGGGGGCGTTCGACGCGGGCCTGCAGGCCTCGACCGTGCACCCCTCGCAGCTGACCGCCGTGCCGGCCGCGGAGTACGCGGCCGCGCATCCGGTGCTCGTCGCGGCGGCGTTCACGATCGCCGACGACTCGGAGCTGCAGTGGCTGGAGGCGTACGCGGCGGCGGGCGGGCACCTGTTCGTCGGTGTGCGCACCGGCTACGAGGACGAGGAGGGACGCGCGCGCCTGCAGCGCAAGCCCGCGTTCCTCGCGGAGGCGGCCGGTGTGCACTACGACGAGTTCGCGAATCTCGCGGTGCCGGTGCCCGTCGACGCGGAGTCGGGCTTCGCCCTGCCCGAGGGTGCCCGCGCGACGGTCTGGGCCGACGGGGTGCAGGTCGACGACGCGACGGTGCTCGTGCGCTACCGGCACCCGCACTACGGGCGCTTCGCGGCGGTCACGACCCGCGCGCACGGAGCCGGTCGGGTGACCTACGTGGGCACGGTGCCGGACCTCGAGCTGGCCCGGGCGCTGATGGAGTGGGCGGTGTCGGAGTCGTCCGCCGTCTCGACTCCGTGGCGTGCGGCCTCGCCGTCGCAGACGGTCACGAGCGCCACCAACCGCCACGGGGAGCGCGTGCGGTTCGTGCACAACTGGTCGTGGGAGCCCTCCACCTTCGCGCTGCCGGAGGCGGTCGAGGACGTGCTCTCGGGCGAGGCGTCGGCGGCGGGCGACGTGCTGGAGCTCGGACCGTGGGACGTGCGGGTGCTCGTCTCGCGCGACTGACGGCTCCGGCGAGGACGGATGACCGACCACCCTGCTGGTCGAGTAGCCCCGCAGGGGCGTATCGAGACCCGCCGGACCGAGCGGATCCGTTCGATGACCAGGCGTCCGGCACGGGTGGATCTCGATACGCCCGCGAGCGGGCTACTCGATCAGCAAGAGGGCGGGTGGATCTCGATACGCCCGCGAGCGGGCTACTCGATCAGCAGAGAGGGCAGGTGGGTCTACTTGGACGAGACCGCCGCCCCCTTGCTGGTCGAGTAGCCCCGAAGGGGCGTATCGAGACCCACGTCTCCCAGAAGATCCGTCTTCTCCCCGCGCCCTGCGCTGGCGCCGAAGGCCCCCCTCCGCTCGATCCGCTCGCGAACGGGCTACTCGATCAGCAGGGACGAACGGCGCCTCAGAGCAGGCGGCGCGCGGAGGCCCAGGCGGTGAGCTCGTAGCGCGACGAGAGCTGGAGCTTGCGGAGCACGGCCGAGACGTGGGACTCGACGGTCTTGACCGAGATGAAGAGCTCGGCCGCCGCCTCCTTGTAGGCGTAGCCGCGGGCGATCAGGCGCATCACCTCGCGCTCGCGGGCCGAGAGCCGGTCGAGCTCGTCGACCGACTCGGCCTGCTCGCCGGCGAGGGCGCCGAACGCGTCGAGGACGAAGCCGGCGAGGCGCGGCGAGAACACGGCGTCGCCGCCCGCCACCGCCTCGACCGCGCGGCTCACCTCGGCTCCGGAGCTCGTCTTGGTGATGTAGCCGCGGGCCCCGGCGCGGATCACGCCGACGACGTCCTCCGCGGCGTCCGAGACGCTGAGCGCCAGGAACCGCACCGACTCGAGGAGCCCCGCGCTCCGCCGCAGCACCTCGGCGCCGCCTCCGCCCGCCCCGCCCGGCAGGTGCACGTCGAGCAGCACCACCTCGGGGCGCGTCTCGGCGACGAGGCGCACGGCGGAGTCGACGTCGGCGGCCTCGCCCACCACCTCGAGCGTCGGGACGAGATCGGCCCGCAGACCCGACCGGAAGATGGAGTGGTCGTCGACCAGCACGACGCGCGTCACGGCCTGCTCCCCAGGTGGAGGTGGACCTCGGTGCCCGAGCCGCCCGCTCCGGGCCGCACGACGGCGCTGCCGCCCGCGCGGCTCATCCGGCCGATGATCGACTCGCGGATGCCCAGCCGATCGCCGGGCAGCGCCCCGAGATCGACGCCCGGACCGCGATCGCGGACGAAGACGTCGACGCCGTCGGGCGCCGACTCGAGGTAGACCGAGATCTCGCCGCCCGCATGGCGCGCCGCGTTGAGCATCGCCTCGCGGGTCGCGGCGAGCAGCGGAGCGGCGCCCGGCACCGAGACGCCGACGGCGACGACCTCGAGGGTCGCCGGGTAGTCGAGCTCGATGGCGCCGGCGATGGCGCGGATCTCTGCCGCCAGGTCGTTGGCGACCGGCACGTCGCGCTCGAACAGCCAGTCGCGCAGCTCGCGCTCCTGGGCCCGGGCGATGCGGGCGACCTCGCTCGAGGCGCCGGCGCGGTTCTGGATGAGGGCGAGCGTCTGCAGGACGGAGTCGTGAAGATGCGCGGCGATCTCGGCGCGCTGCTCCTCGCGCACGCGCGCCGCCCGCTCGCCCATCAGCTCCGTCCACAGGCGCACGATCCGCGGAGCGGCCAGCACCCCCGCCACGACGATCAGCACGCCGACCGCGAGGACCGCGTTGAGGGCGCTCGGCCTGTTCGCCAGCACCGCCGCACCGGCCAGCAGCAGGGCGGCGCACGAGGCGAGCCGCACGCGGATCTGCGCGCGCAGGGCCGCCGAGGGGTCGTCGCGACCGGGCCCGAGCGCCCACGCCACCGCGCCTCCGGCCAGCGCCGCGACCGCGACGAGCGCCCGCGTCACGGCGACGTCGTCGTACGCCCCGAGGGCGACGAGCACGGCGCAGGACGCCACCAGGGCGGCCACCGCCAGCAGGCCGGCGACCGGCACGGAGCGCCGGACGGCTCGATCGTCGTCGCCGGAGGGCTCGGCGAGCGGCACGAGCGCCCACAGCCACAGATAGAGGAGCACCCCGCCCCCGCCCAGCAGGGATCCGACGACCACGAAGAAGCGGGTGGAGGCGAGCGTCCAGCCGAGGTGATCGGCGAGCGCGGCGCAGACGCCGCCGAGGACGACCCGCCGGGGGCGTCGCAGCGGCGGCCGGACCGCGGTGCTCGAGATGCTCACACGAGCATCCAAACAGGTCGTCGGGGACCCGGGGGAGGAAACGAGGGTCGAGTCAGGGGATCCCCCGATGGTCGGCGCCTGTGGAGGAGCGGGACACTCTCACCATGACAGCACAGAGCACTCCCCCGCCGAGCGGCGGAGCGGACGGGCCCGGGGCGCCGGGAACGGCCGAGAGCGGAGCCGAGCAGCCCGCACCCGATAAGCAGGGCCCGGACACCGCTCCCCCCTCCGACAACCGCTTCTTCCTGTGGCTCCGCGGCCTCGGCATCACCCGTCGCCCCGGCTGGGTGGGCGGCGTCTGCTCCGGCATCGCCGAGCGCGTCGGGATCGACCCTCTGATCGTCCGCGGCATCGTCCTGGTCGTGGCGGTCCTCGGCGGCCCCGCGCTCCTCGTCTACGCGGCCGCCTGGCTCCTGCTCCCCGACGAGGACGGCGCGCTGCCCGTCGAGCAGCTCGTCGCCGGTCGGATCGAGCGGGTGCATGCCGGCATCGGCGCCCTGATCCTCGCCTCGATGCTGCCGCTCGCGCAGGGCTTCTGGTCGCTCGGCGGCGCCTACACCGGCGCGGAGGCCTGGGCCCCCGCCGTCGGCCGCACGATCTGGACCCTCGTGGTCATCGGCCTCCTCCTCGCCCTCACCGTCTGGGTGGCGCGTCAGGCCGTCCGGTCGCCCCGCTCGGAGGCACCGGAGGAGACGCCCGGCGCGACCGAGGCCCGTCCCGACTCCGCCCCCCTCTTCCCGCCCCCGCGTCCCACCGACGTCCGACCCGACTCGCCCGAGGACCTCGCCGAGTGGCGGGCCCGTCAGGAGGCGTGGCGGACCGAGCGCGAGGCGTTCCGCGCCCAGCAGGCCGCCTCGGCCCGCGAGACGGCACGGCAGCGGGCGGAGGAGGCGCGAGCGCGGTCGCGCGCGGCCGCCGCGGTCCGCGAGGAGCGCCGCCGAGTGCGCAGGGCGGGCAACCCGCGGCTGCGGGCGAGCGTCACCCTCGTCGTGCTCGGCGCCGCAGCCGTGACCGGCGCGCTCGCCTCGCTCACCGCCTCCGGCACCACCGCGGTCGTGGTCGGCTTCGCCGCGGCCGCCCTCGTGCTCGCCGCGGCGATCGTGCTGGCCGGCCTGCTGCGCCGCAGGGCCGCCCTCCTGGTCATCGCGTCGGTGCTCGTGCTGCCGACGGCGCTGGTCGCCGCGATGCTGCCGCCGGACCGCGAGCTGCTGCCGATCGGATCGTACGGCGTCTCCAACTACCGGTCCGGCGACTACGCGATGCTCACCGGCCTCCTCGACATCACCGTGGTGGCCGACGCCGGAGAGGACGGCGCCGTCATCGACGTCTGGCAGGGCGCGGGCGAGATCTCGATCTGGCCGATGGAGGGGTCAGCGGTCCGGGTCGAGGCCGTCTCGGACAGCGGGGTGCTGGGCGTCGTCTCGGTGACGGACCAGGTGCGGAGCACCCCTGAGGGCGTCTCGGTCGTCGACGGCCGCACCGTGTGGACGCAGACCTTCGGAGATCCGGACGCCGTGCCGGTCGTCGTCCGGATCGAGCAGGCGGCCGGATCGATCACCGTGCACGACCAGACGACCTCCTCCTCCGCTGAGGACAGCGCGGGCACGGAGTCCACCATCCCTGCCGAGAGCGCACCGACCGACCCCGCCACCATCACCACCCCGCAGACCACGAGTGAGGACGCACCATGAGCAGCACCGAGACCACTCCCCTCCCCGGCGCCCTGACGCCCCGCCACCCGCGGATCCGCCTCGGCGCGATCGTCTGGAGCCTCTTCGCCGCCGCCGTGGCCGTCGGCCTGCTGATCGTCTCGGGCGACCAGGGTCTGCGCGCCGAGCTGGTCGACGCCGCCCTCACCCTGTCCCCCGGCGCGATCGCGGCGGTCGTCGTCGCCGCCCTCGGCGGGCTCGCCCTGCTGATCGGCCTCGAGCGGGTGCTCGACCGGCGCTGAGCCCCGGGCCCGTGCCCGGATCCCGCTCGAGCGGCAACCCCCTGCCCGGGCCCCTGCGCCAGGCGCAGACTCGACCACGGCTCCCGCAGCGCCGCCCGTCCGGGGCGGTGTCCGGGACGACCGGAGACGAGACCGATGCCCGACCGCCGCCCGCCCCGTGCCAGCAGGAGCGACCCCCGATGATGCTCGGGATCGCGGTGATCGTGGCCGTGGCGGTCCTCGTCGCGGTGGCCGTGTTCGCGCGCCGCCTCGGCGTCGCCGCTCCGATCGTCCTGGTGCTCGCCGGAGTCGGCCTCTCGTACCTGCCCGGGGTGCCGGAGGTCGTCGTGCCGCACGAGTGGGTGCTCGACGGAGTCCTGCCACCGCTGCTCTACGCCGCCGCCATCAGCGTCCCGTTCATCGACTTCCGGCGGAACCTGACGACGATCACCGGCCTCTCCGTCGTGCTGGTCGCGATCTCGGCGGCCGGGGTCGGGGCGCTCCTCTTCGTCCTGCTGCCCGAGCTGGGCCTCGCGCTCGCCATCGCGGTGGGAGCGATCATCAGCCCGCCCGACGCCGTCGCGGCCACCTCGGTCGGCCGGCGCCTCGGCCTGCCCCCGCGGCTGCTCACGCTGCTCGAGGGCGAGGGCCTGATCAACGACGCGACCGCCCTCGTCCTGCTGCGCTCGGCCCTCGCCGCCGCGGCCGGCACGCTCGCGACTCCGTGGGCCGCGGTGGGCGACTTCCTCTACGCGGTGGCCGTCGCGGTCGTCGTCGGCCTCGTGGCGAGCATCCTCACCGTCTTCGTGCGCTCGCGCCTCGAGGACCCGGTGCTCAACACCGTCGTCTCGTTCACCGTGCCGTTCGTCGCCTTCATCCCGGCCGAGGGCCTGGGCGCCTCGGGGGTGCTCGCGGTGGTGGTGGCGGGCCTGCACACCGGGCACGCCTCCTCCCGCGCCTTCACCGCGCAGTCGCGGGTCAACGACCGCATCAACTGGCGCACGGTGCAGTTCCTGCTCGAGAACGGCGTGTTCCTGCTGATCGGGCTCGAGATCCGCAGTCTGATCCAGGATGCGGACGACGCCGCGCTCACGGTCCCCGCCGCTGTCGGCATCGGCCTGATCGCCACCGTCGGGCTCCTCGTCGTCCGCTTCCTCTGGGTCGGCCCGGTGCTCCTCGGCGAGCGCTGGCAGACCCGGCGGGCGGAACGGCGCGCCCGCGAGCAGAAGGCGGTGCTCGAGCAGGCCGCCGAGCTCCCCCGCGAGGAGCGGACGAAGGCGCGCCGCCGCTACCAGCTGCGCCGCTCCGACTACCGCCACTTCAGCACCAGCGGCCTCGGCTGGCGGGGCGGCCTGGTGCTCGGCTGGTCCGGGATGCGCGGAGTCGTCACTCTCGCGGCCGCGCAGTCGCTGCCCGAGGACATCCCGTACCGCCCGCAGCTCGTGCTGATCGCCTTCACGGTCGCGGTGACGACGCTCCTCGTCCAGGGCAGCACGCTGCCCCTCGTGATCCGGGCGACCGGGATCCGCGGAGTGGACGAGCCGGAGGACCAGCGCTCTCTCGCGGGCCTGCTCGACGAGATCACCGAAAAGGGGCTGTCCGTCCTCGAGCGCCCGGGCGACGTCGTCGAGGGCGTGACGGAGGTGGACCCGGACGTCCTGGAGCGCGTCCGGCAGACGTCGTTCCTCCGCTCGGAGGCGGCGTGGGAGCGGGCCCGCGGCGGCGAGCGCGACGCGGCCGGCACTCCGCACCGCCTCTACCGCGCGCTGCGGCTGGCCGTGGTGACGGCCGAGCGCGAGGCTCTGCTCGACGCGCGCTCGCGGCGGGCCTACCCGCAGCGGATCCTCACGCAGGCGCAGTCGATGCTCGACCTCGAGGAGACGCGACTGCGGCTGCGGCGCGGCACGACGTCATGACGACCGCGCGTCAGGCTCCCGCGCGCGTCAGGATCGCCGTGACGAACAGCGCCGCCCACAGCGCCGCGCAGATCAGCAGCCGGATGTTGCCCAGCACGATGTCCTCGGGAGCCGACGCGCGGCCCTTCTCGATGTCGAGCGCGTAGAGGAACAGCGCGGCGCCGAACGGGACCATGGACGCCATCGACCACAGCGAGTCGTCGCCGTTGAGGAACAGCGACCAGAGCGCGTAGGTGATCATCGTCAGCGACGCGGCCACCGACCACACGAAGCGCAGGTACCCCGCCGTGTAGATCTTCAGCGTCGCCCGCGTGTGGCTCGCCTCCTTGCCCTCGCTCTGCAGCTTCTCGGAGTAGCGCTTGCCCGCGATCATGAACAGCGAGCCGGAGGAGATGGCCAGGAGGAACCACTGCGTGAGCGGGATGTCCGCGATCGCGGCGCCCGAGATGGCGCGCAGCACGAATCCGCCCGCCACGATCAGGATGTCGATCACCGGCTCGTGCTTGAGCCAGATGCAGTACGAGATCTGCATCACCAGGTAGGCGGCGAGCGTCGCGGCGAACCAGGTGTACCCGGCGAGGAACGTGAGCAGCGGCGGAGCGATCATCAGCACGAACGCGGCGATCCACGCGACGCGCACGGGCAGGGCTCCCGACGCGATGGCGCGGAACCGCTTCTTGGGGTGCAGCCGGTCGGACTCGATGTCGAGGAGGTCGTTGAGCATGTACCCGCCGGAGGAGGCGAGGCTGAAGGCCACGATGCCGATCACGCTCGCCAGCAGGACCTCGGGTTCGAGGATGCGCGCCGAGGCGATCGGGGCGGCGAGCACGAGGACGTTCTTGAGCCACTGCCTGGGGCGCATGGCGGCGACGAGTGCTCGAGCGGTACTCACGGCGTCGTTCCTCCGGGGTGGGTGGGGCGGCCGCACGGCGCGGACCGCCGCGGGATTTTCGCAAGGGGCGGTGCTCAACCTACAATCTCGGGTGTCGTCCTCGTCGTTCCGGCCCGGGCGGCGGCGGGGGACATCGACGATCGGCACGGAGGGACGCTCATGCGCACGGCCGTGCTGTACGTCGTGTTCGCCATCGTCGCCACCGCGGTCAACCTGGGCACCCAGATCCTCCTCGAGCACCTCCTCACCGGCGAGTGGGCGACCGTGATCGCCGTCCTCGCGGGCACCCTGACGGGGGTGGTCGCCAAGTACGTCCTCGACAAGCGCTGGATCTTCCGCCACGAGACCGTGAACGCGGCGCACGGCGTGAAGACCTTCTTCCTCTACGGCGTGATGAGCGGGGTCACGACCCTGATCTTCTGGGGCTTCGAGTTCGGCTTCGACGCCCTGTTCGGCACCGACGCCGCCCGCTACACCGGGGCCGTGATCGGCCTCGCCATCGGCTACGCCGCCAAGTACTTCCTCGACAAGAACGTCACCTTCCAGGGCCCGCGTGAGGAGCCAGCATGACCAGCACCGTCTCCTCCTGGGGCCTGCTCTCGCGCGACGAGCACCGCGTCGTCGCGATCACCAGCGTCGAGCAGGCGCAGGCCGCTCTCGCCCGCGGCGACGGCGGCATCGCCTACGGCCTCGGCCGCAGCTACGGCGACGTCGCGCTCAACGGCGGCGGGGTCGTCTGGGACTTCAGCGGCTTCGACCGCTTCCTCGCCTTCGACGACGAGACCGGGGTGCTCCGGGCCGAGCCCGGCGTCCTGCTGAAGGACGTGCAGTCCGTCTTCGCGCCGCGCGGCTGGATGCTCGCCGTCACTCCCGGCACCAAGAACGTGACCCTCGGCGGCGCGATCGCGAACGACGTGCACGGCAAGAACCACGCCTCCGCGGGCACGATCGGCCGCCACGTCGTCTCGTTCACGGTGCTGCGCAGCGACGGATCGACGACCCGCTGCTCCCCGGAGGAGAACGTCGAGCTCTTCGCGGCCACCATCGGCGGGCTCGGGCTCACCGGTCTGATCGTCGAGGTCGAGATCGCGCTGAAGCGGGTCCCGGGCCCGTGGATCGTTGCGGAGGACGTGCCGTTCCAGACCCTCGACGAGTACCTCGGCCTCGTGCACGAGTCGGTCGACGTCTTCGAGCAGACCGTGGCCTGGATCGACGTGACCACCCAGGGCGGCCGCCGCGGCGTCTACACGCGCGGCGACGCGACCGCCGCTCCCGAGCTGCCGGAGGCGCGCGGACGCGGCCTGCGCGTGCCGTTCGCGTTCCCCGCGTCGGTCGTGAACCGCGCCACCCTGCCCCTGCTGAACCGCGCCTACTACCGCCTGAAGGCGACCGGGGCAGGCCGCTCCGTGCAGCACTACGAGCAGTTCTACTACCCGCTCGACGCGATCGAGGGCTGGAACAGCATGTACGGCCCCCGCGGCTTCTACCAGTACCAGAGCGTCGTGCCGTGGGAGGGAGCGCTCGAGGTCACCCGCGAGATGCTGGCGCTGATCGCCGCGTCCGGCACCGGCTCGTTCCTCGGCGTGCTGAAGACCTTCGGCTCGCTGGAGTCGCCGGGGCTGCTGAGCTTCCCCGCGCCCGGCGTCTGCTTCGCGCTCGACTTCCCCAACGACGCGGCGGCCCTGCCGCTGTTCGAGCGGCTGGACGCCCTGGTCCTGGCCGCGGGCGGGCGCCTGTACCCCGCCAAGGACGCGCGCATGCCGCGCGAGATGTTCGAGGCCGGATACCCGCGCCTCGCCGAATTCACCCTTCAGCGCGACCCGGGGATCTCCTCCGGCTTCTCGCGCCGAGTCCTCGGGAGCTGACGTGACCAACCACCCTTCGAAGATCGTCGTCGTCGGAGCGACCTCGGCCATCGCCGAGCACACCCTCCGTCTCTGGCTGGGCACGGGCGCGCGCCAGGCGCTGCTCGTCGGCCGCGACCAGGCCCGGCTCGAGGCCCTCGCGACCGACCTCCGCGTGCGCTTCCCCACCGCGACGCTGTCGGTGTCGGCGGTCGACCTGACCGACCCGGCCGCGATCTCCTCCGTCGTCGCGACCTCGCTCGAGGGCGGGGCGCCCGACACGGTGCTCATCGCCCACGGCGCGATGACGTCGCAGGAGGAGGCCTCGGCCGACCTCGCCGTCGCCCGCGACGTGCTCGTGGTCACCGGCGTCTCGGTGGCGCTGTGGATGGAGGCGTACGCGAACGCGCTGACGTCCGGCACCATCGGCGTGATCGGGTCGGTCGCCGGCGACCGCGGGCGCAAGACCAACTACGTCTACGGCTCGGCCAAGGGTCTCGTCGAGCGCTTCGCCCAGGGTCTCCAGCACCGTCTGGCCGGCTCGCGCCTCTCGGTCGTGCTGATCAAGCCCGGCCCGACCGACACCCCGATGACCGCGCACATCAAGCAGTCCGGCGGCTCGCTCGCGTCGGTGGAGTCGGTGGCGAAGGATGTCGCCGCCGCGATGGCCTCGGGCCGCGCGGTCGCGTACGCGCCGGTGAAGTGGCGCGTGATCATGACGGTGATCAAGGCGCTGCCGGCGCCGGTGTTCAACAAGCTGAACATCTAGGGCCTGTCGTCGATGCGGCGCACCTCGCTCCGGCGGGGTGCGCCGTTCGTGCGCTTGCACCCGTGAAATTGTTCACGGTAACATCGGCCGATTCCTCCCCTCGGCTCACGAAGGACACCCATGCGCCCCTCCTCGAACCGCGGTCCGGACTCCTCCCCCGGGAACGGTGTCGTGACGCACCGGGCCGCCGCGTGAGCGCGACCGCGCGAGGCGCGACCTCGCGAGGCGCGACCGCGGAGGAGGACCGCCTCGATCAGCTGCGCCGGGGAGCGTCCACGGACGACGCCCGACGAGCGGCCGTCGAGCTGCTCATCGCCACCGGTCTGGTGCGGGAGGAGCACCCGTGGGTGCTGCACGACTCCGGAACCTGGTGGATCGACTTCGACCGGGCGACCGAGGCCGTCGACGCCCTGACCGTCGAGCACGAGAAGTGGGGGCTGACCCCCTCCCTCCTGAGCGTGCTCGAGATGGCGGCCTCGCTGGCCGACGGACTCACCGTGCACCTGCGCCACGTGCTGCCCGAGCTCGACGACGAGCACACGTCGCTGGTGATGGCCGCGATCGCGGAGGCCGCCGGCCACCCGGACGCGGAGCCCCCTCAGGCCTGATCGGCCCTCCGGCGCCGCCACCACCGGCGCGGGCGCTCCGTCTCGGTCTGGATCGCAGGACGGGCGCGCTCGGCGCGGCGCTCGCGCCAGCGCACGAGCTCGACGTCGACGTCGCGGAGCGGCGTCACCACGGGCGGGCCGCCGAGGAGCTGCCGCCGCGCCTCGACGACGCGGGCGTTGAACTCCTCGAGGTGCGTGCGCACCTCCGATTCGCGGTGCAGGCGGTCGAGCCGCTCGTCGAGCTGCCGGTCCTCGGCACGGAGGAGGAACGCGACCGGGCCGATGCCCGTGAGGTTCTCGCGCTCGATCTTGCGGCGGATCCACCAGTCGGGGTCGTGGCTGCCGTTCAGCCCCTCCAGGGGCTTGCCGGCGCCGGGGAGGTCGTCGAAGTCGCCGCGGCGGATCGCCTGCTGGATCGTCGTCTCGATGAACGCGGCCCGCTCGGCGGGATCCTCCGGGATCGTCGCCTCGGTCGCGTCGGAGGTGTCGGGCGAGGGGTCGCCGGCGGAGCGCTTCGCCAGGTAGCGCGCGGCGTGGTTCTTGGCGTCGGACATCGGGTCACCTCCGTCCCTCCAGGCTAGGTCGGGCTCCGCGGAGGGGTCGATCCCCCTCTCGAGCGCTCAGCGACCACTCGGGATGCGCTCGGCGGACCGGAACGGACGTACTCTCGGATCCCCTCCTGATGGGGGACCTGCAGGGGGATCGCTGCGATCTACGCTCGGCGCATGCCTCATCGCAGCGCCGCGATCGCCTCCGTCCCGCACCTCCGCACCGTCGTCTCCCGCGCTCGACAGCGTGCCGTGGCGGAGATCCTGGCGCACCTCGTCGTCGCGCTGGCGTTCGCGTCGGTGCTGCTGCTAGCGGTGTCGGCGAGCTTCGCCGGGCTGCTGCCCGCGCCCACTCCGGTACCCGCCTTCGAGGCCTGGTCGCTGATGCGCACGTCGGCGACGCTGCAGATCGGAGTCGGCGTGCTCGCCACCGCGCTGGCCGCGCTCGCGAAGGCGGCCGGCTGCGGCTCCCACCCCGACCGCTGGTGCATCGTCGCGGCGCTCAGCGCGGCCGGCGGCGCCCTGCTGCTGGTGGCCCCTCCGGTCTGAGCCGCTCGGCTCCTCGGCACCCTGGGATCGCGGCGAGTCCTCAAGAGTTGTCGTACTCGGCGCTCGAGTACGACAACTCTTGGAGAGTCGCCACGGCTCCGCTCCGTGAAGTCCGTCGAGGCGTCCTCGAGCCGTCGAGACGTCCAGATGCAGCGGGTCGTCTCAACGGCAGCAGGACGCCTCGCCGGCAGCGGGACGCCTCGCCGACGCGGAGGCACGACGCCCGCAGACCTAGGCCGGCGCGCCGATCGTCGAGTCCTCGTAGTCCTCGGTGAGGCCGTGCGGCGTCTTCTCCCACTTGTGCGGGCTGAACACGATCTGCCAAGCCGCGCGCCAGGCCGAGATCGAGTGCAGCACCCAGTAGACGGGGTTCAGCAGCGCGAACGCCGCGACCCGCCAGTTGTAGCGCTTCCAGGCCGCGAGACCCGAAACCACGATCATCAGCGCGTTCGAGAACAGCATGTTCGTCGTGCCGGCGATGATCAGCCACTCCGGGATGTCGAGCCCGATGAACTGCACCCCGATGTAGGTGATGACCGTGAAGCCCAGCACGAGCGGGTAGAGCAGGAACGCGACGGGCGTGCCCATGATCAGCGCCACCAGGCTCAGCGAGCCGAGGATCCCGTTCACGCGGAACCAGCGGATCGGGTGCCGCGTGTTCACGCCGGCGGTCATCATGTAGCCCTTGATCCAGCGAGTGCGCTGCTTGATCCACGCGGGGACCTCGGCGCACGCCTCCTCCCACGTGTTGGAGTCGACGACTCCCACGCGGTAGCCGTGCGCGGCCACACGGAGCCCGAGATCCGCGTCCTCGGTCACGTTGTAGGGGTCCCACGCGCCGAGCTCGCGCAGCACGCGGGTGTCGAAGTGGTTCGAGGTGCCGCCCAGCGGGATCGGCAGGTGCGACTGGTCCAGGCCCGGCAGCATCGCGCCGAACCAGTGCGCGTACTCGACCGCGAACATGCGGGTGAGCACGTTGTAGTCGGCGTTGAAGTAGCTCAGCGCGCCCTGGAGGCAGACGAGCTGCTTCTGCGACGGATCGACGTGCTCGCGCTCGAAGGCGTCCTCGCGGAACAGCCGCACGCACTTGCGCAGCTGGTCGGGGTCGGGACGGTCCTCGGCGTCGTAGATCACGACGAACTCGCCGCGGGCGAAGCTGAGCCCGTAGTTGCAGGCGCGGGGCTTGGTCTGCGGGCCGCCCGGCGGCACGATCACCATGCGGACGTACTCCGGCGGGCTCATCCGGCGCACGGCCGAGATGGTCTCGTCGTCGTCGGCCTCGAGCAGCACGAGCACCTCGAGCTTGGCCTTGGGGTAGTCGAGGGCGCCGATGTTCACCAGCAGCTTGCTGATGATGTTCGCCTCCTTGTAGGCGGGGATGAGGATCGTGTAGATCGGCAGCTCGTCGTCGGTCATGCGCGGAGGGTCGACCACGAGACCGCGGCGGCCGCGCTCGATCGCGACCTCCTCCTCCCACGCCTTCACCGAGCTCTGGTTGAGCGGTGCGCGCAGGCCGGCCAGCGCCTTGAAGGCGATGTTCATCAGGAACAACAGGTTCGCTCCGGCGAGCACGATCACGAAGGTGATGCTGGGCGCCAGCACCGCGCCCGCGACGACCAGGGCGGCCACGACGAGCGGAGTGACGACCTGCCAGCGGCGCAGCCCCGACTTGGCCGATTCGTCGCCGCTGTGCACCGCGAGCGCGTCGGCCGCGCCGAACAGCAGCGCGGCACGGCACGCGTTCTCGACCGCCATGAAGATGTCCCAGTCGGTGGTGGTGCGCACCTCGATCCGCTCGACGCCCATCAGCGCGCGGGCGGTCGCGAGGACCTCGTCGGTCGGCGGGACGGACGTGGCGATCACTCCGGTGCCGTCGGGCAGCACCCGCCAGGGCACCCAGCCCGCCTCGACGAGGTTCGGCGCGCCGATGCCGGCGAGCACGACCCCCTCCGGCGGCTCCTCGACCAGGTCGATCAGCGGCGCGTCCCACTGCTGGGCGAGGGCGCCGTACATCTCGCGCCGGGTGACGGCCCCGTCGATGACGAGGTGCCGCCCGATCAGCCCGCCCTCGCGGGCCTGACGGGCGAGAGCGGCGTCGAGCTGCTCCGGAGTGATGAGTCCGCGCTCGACGAGGATCTCCCCGATGCGCGCCGTGACAGCGGCCATGGTCAGCCTCCCAGCCGTTCGTAGACGACGTAGATGCCCTGCTGGAACACCGGGCGGTAGCGGGTGTCGAAGGACGGATCGCTCGTGATCGCGTCGTAGACGAGGTCGGCGACGCCGGTCTCGGACAGCTCGGGGGCGTCGGCGGTGGTGACGAAGACCCACTTCGCGTGCGTGTACGGGGCCGCGAGGGCCTCGTCGAACAGCTCGCCCGCCGAGCGGTTGAAGTACTCCGAGATCGGCACCCCGATCTCGGGCAGCAGCGCGTTGCCGGCGGCGCTCTCGTCCATCAGGATCCCGCCGCCGTCGTAGTTCTCGCCGAGGAACCGGGCCGCGGCGGTCGCTCCGGTGCCCGCCTTGATCTCGACGTAGCCGGTCGCCTCGGCGATGACGGCGTTGCGGTCGAGGTCCTGCGCCCACCAGGCGGTCTGCGCGCCGAGCAGCACGAGCACGAGGCCCAGGGCACCGGCTCCGACGCGCGGGACGCGGCGCAGCGCGTCGACGAGCACGGCCGCGAGCACCGCCAGGAACGGCAGCACCGACAGGGCGTAGCGGTTGTTCCACCAGTTGGTGGGGAAGGTCTGGTCGTTGTTCATGTGCGTCTGGCCGAGGTAGAGGCTCAGGAGCGAGAACGCGTACGAGACGATCATCAGCCAGATCACGAGGGCGTCGTCCGAGATGCCGCGGCGCCAGGCCAGCACGAGCGCGCCCGCGATGCCCAGGGCCACCGTCAGCAGGCCGGAGGTCTCGAGCACGGCCCAGTTGTACGACCAGAGCGTGAGCCCTGCGTTGCCCTGGTAGGCCAGCAGCCCCGCGTCCGCGACCGCCTTCTGCAGGTTCGCGGCCGAGTACTGCCCGTTCATGAACTCGAGTGGGTTGCTGTAGACGGCGTAGTTGTAGACCAGCCACCAGAGGATCGCGATCAGCGGCAGGATCCCGAAGGCGCAGGCCATCTTGACGGCGTAGAACAGGGACTTCTTCTTGCGCCACGCGACGATCAGCACGACGAGCGTGCCGCCGAACACGAGCACCCAGCCCTCGTAGCGCGAGAGCGTGGCCGCCGCGGCGGGCAGGCCCGAGAACACCATCATCTCGCCGGCGCTGAGGTTGCGGCGGCTGGTCACCCAGTGCGCGAGACCCGAGAAGCAGCCGACCATCGTGACGATGAGCACCGGCTCCGTCATCGCGGTCGAGAACGCGTAGAGCACGCCCGGGTTCGCGAGCACGAGCAGCACGGCGGTGAGGCGGCCGGCGCGGAGGTGCCCCACGCGCGCCGAGATCCGGTAGACGCCGCAGGCGGTTCCGGCCAGGCAGATCATGCCCAGCAGCCCCGCCGCCCAACCGGTGTGCCAGAGCCAGAGCGACTGCACGAACGGGATGAGGATCAGGCTCGGCACCGGCAGCCACACGGTGCCCAGCTGCGAGAACCCGGGCGCCTTCGAGTCGAAGATGCGCCGCGAGATCGAGAGGTGGCTCTGCGTGTCGGCGTAGGCGAGGTTGATCCCGGAGGAGGTCGTCACCAGGCACGCCGCGAACCCGACGATCAGCGCCGCGACGAGCACGACGACGGTGCCGGGGACCTGGCGGCCCGTGACGGGCTGCCCGAGGCGGTCCCACGCCTCCCGCCACCACCTGCGGGCGGCGGGCGCGGCGGGCTGCGCCGCCTGCTCCGTCAGCGTGCTCGTCATGGGCGGATCAGTCGGCGGAGGGGGTGCGCGGGACCTCGGCGGCGTGCTGGCCGTGCGTCGGCTCCTCCGCCGCGCGCTCCTGCGCGTCGACGTAGGCGGCGACCTTGCGGCTGCGGCGACGGCGGGCGAGCCAGCCGAGCAGGATCAGCAGTCCGATGACGACCGCCGCGACCAGGAACCAGATCGCGTACGACGAGTAGTCGTCCTTGACCTCCTCCTGCGGCGTGATCTCGTTGCTGTCGATCGCGACGGGGTCGGCGGCCGTCGATCCCGAGACCGCCAGGTTGCCGGGCAGCGCGAGCCAGCCCTCCTCGGCCGCCCAGCCGGCGACCGAGGCCTGCAAGACGGAGGAGGCGGTCGGGTCGCCGTCGGGGCTCCAGCCGCCGAGCAGCACCACGTCGCGGCCGTCGGTGGTGAAGGCCTCGAGCGCCGCGTAGGGAGCGTCGGTGCCGACGCCGTAGGTCAGGCGCGAGCTCTCGATCGCGGTGAAGGGGGCGAGGCGCAGCGGCGTGCGCAGCTCCTCCGCCTCGTCGGTGCCCGCGCCGACGACCAGGCCGGAGCGGTCGGAGCCGACGAAGTCGTCGATCCCGACGACCGACACCGCGAGCGGGTCGGGCTGCACGCGCTGCAGGGCCGCGACCAGGTCGCCCGCGCTGCGCAGCGCATCCGCTCCGGTCGCGGACTCGCCGAACGCCACGGCGAGCTCGCCGCCGAACGCCTGCGGAAAGCGGCCGAAGCCGGGAGCCGCGGACTCGCCGCGGACGCCGGTCACGGTCGAGCCGGCGCCGTCGAGGAAGAGCTCGATCGGCACGGAGTCGGCCGAGCCGATGCAGAGGCCGTCGCTCCCGCGCACGGCCGAGAGCCGCACCGACAGGCCGTTCGAGGACGCGAGCTGGCCGGTCGGGACCGAGAGCTCCATGTCGACGGCGGTCTCGGCGCCGAGCACGCTCGAGCCGATCAGGAAGTCGTTCCAGTAGACGTTCGCGGTGGCGGTGACGCCCTCGGGGATCGCGGAGTGGGTGCCGACGAGGTCGAGGTCGATCGAGGAGACCGGGCCGCCGAACGCCGACTGGGTGATGGTCGTGTAGCTCGCGGCGGTGCCGCCGCTGCCCAGTGCCACGCGGTCGGCGCCGAAGTCGGCGAGGGTGCGCTCGAGCGAGCTCGACGGGATCACCTTCTGGGCGAGGCCCGTGGTGGTCGCGCTCGAGGCGAGGCCCGCGTACTCGCTGCCGAGGGCCGCTCCGGCGGCGGCGAGGTCCGCCTCCGCTCCGGTGAGCACGAGCGCCGGGACGCCCGCCTCGTCGCCGAGAGCGGTGACGACGTCGCCGTCGCCCGCCTCGAAGCGCACGACGCGGCCCTGGGCTGCGTCGAGGTCGGGGCGGCCGTCGGTCGCGCTCTCCTCCGAGACCGTGATCGCGGTGCCGGAGGGGTAGCGCGCGGCGAGCGAGGCGGCTGCCGAGAGACCGGCGGCGCGCAGGTCGTCGCTCGCGTCGTCCGGCACCACGATCGAGACGGCGGTGACGGCGTCGGCGAAGAAGTCGCCGACGGTCGTGGGGGCGGCGGGAGCGCCCTCGGTGACGACTCCGAGGCCCGAGACGATCAGCGAGCGGCCCTGCACCTCGCAGAGCGCGCCGGTGGACCCGGTCGCCCCGGTCAGCTGGAAGCCGATCGCCAGAACGCCGTCGACGACGTCGGCCGGCCCCACCGGGATGTCGAGGGTCGACGCGGTGGCCGCGTCGAGGGTCAGCACGGTGCGCCCGGAGACGACGACCGCGAGCGAGCCGGTGAGCGGCTCCTGCGCCTCGAGGGCGCCGAGGACGCGGGTGGGAGTGACGCCGTCGGCGATCGGGAGGGTCAGGTACTGCAGCGGCGCACCCGCGGTCACCGTGAGGGCCGCGTCGGTCGCGGCGGCCTGCACGACGGCCCCGGTCACCGGATCGACGAAGTCGGCGGCCGCGGCCGTCGACGCGGTTCCGAAGGCGAGGGCCACGGCGAGCGCCGGAGCGACGGTGGAGACGAGCGCGCGACGGCGCAGGGAGGAGGAGAGCATCTGGGGTCGACGGTCCGATCGGCATTCGGGAGCCCGGAGCGTCCCGGGTTCGAGGATGGAGAGTCGAACGGTCGTGCTCAGGCCTCGGCGAGTGCCGTGGAGACGGCTGTCTAACGGCCCGTTCTGGGGTCAGTCTAGGGAGTTGACCGAAGCCGATCCGAGGTGGTCACGATGCGCTGCCGCCCCCCGTTGGAGTGGCACGACAGGGCCTTCGCGCAGGGTGCATGCTGAGCGCACGGTGTCGCGCGCGCGGGCGCGGATCGTATGCCGACGAAGCCTCGCGCACATCGGCCCCCATGGGGAGGTTGCGGCGTCGTGCCGCGCGGCACGACCGTGAGCCATGCCCCTTCTCACCGCTGTGACCGCCGAGATCACCCGCCGCGGTCTCTTCGCCGCGCCCCTCGGCACGACCCTCGCCGCCTCCTCCCCCTCCGACCCCGTCCTCCACTCCGAGATCGCCGCGCCCTACGGCGTCGCCGGACTCGACGCCGACGCCCTCGTCCCCCTCGCGCAGCTGCCGGAGTCGGTGCGAACGTCCTCCGGCGAGCGCCCGGTCGCCAAGGGCGAGCTGGTCTACAACGTGCAGGACTACGGAGCGACCGGCGACGGCACGACCGACGACCTCCCCGCCATCGACGCCGCGATCGACGCGGCCGTCGCCACCTACGGCGGGGTCGTCTACTTCCCCCGCGGCATCTACCGCATCGCCGGATCGATCGGACGCGCGAGCGGCCTCGCGAGCATCGCGTTCCGCGGCGCCGGAGAGCTGTCGACCCGCATCCGCTCGCTCACGGACGCGCCCGTGGTCACCGGCGCGTTCTCGGCCTGCCGCTTCGAGAACCTCATCCTCGACGCGAACGGCCTGGGCTCGCCGTGCATCTCGGCGCACCTCGACAAGACGGTGCTCGACTCGCTGCAGCTCTACGGCTGGACCGGCTACGGCATGCGCCTGAACGACGGCACGTTCGGCGACCTGGGGCTGCTGAACCGCATCCAGCGCTGCAGCATCGACCAGTGCACGGGCATCGGCATCTGGGCGAGCTACCGGATGATCGACTCCTGGATCGTCGAGAACAACATCGGCGCCAGCTACGCCGACATCTCGGTCGAGGGCGGCCCGCTCCGGATCCTCGGCAACCACCTCGACGGCTCACCGCAGATCAACATCGAGCTGCGCGGCAACCGCCGCATCACCATCGCGAACAACATCATGGAGGGCGCGCGCAAGCAGTCGCTCGTCTACACGATGCCGCCGTGGCTGACGGAGGATCTGGCGCAGATCCAGATCGTGGGCAACGCGATCAGCAACGGCGGCAAGGCCGCGGCGAACACCTACGCCGCCATCTCGATCCTCGGAGTCTCGCCGACCGCCCGCACCGCGGGCTTCTCGATCACCGGCAACATCTTCGCCTGCGAGGACGCGGGCGCCGGCTGGACGCACTGCGTCGAGGCGCTGAACGCCCGCGCCGTGTCGGTGCTCGGCAACCAGTGGGCGACGGGGCACATGAACGCCAAGCCGGTGCGAGCCGTGGGCAGCACGGCGTACGAGGTGATCGGGAACCACGGCGACAACGCGGTGAAGACGACGTGAGCGCGCTGCAGAACCTCGGCTGAGGGTGGGGGATGACGGCTGACAGCGGTCATCCCCTCCTCTCAGCTGAGGTTCTGCAGGTCACCGCCAGGCGAGGGCCGACCGGTCGGCCCAGTAGTCCACCGGATCCTGCGCCGGCAGCCCCTCGGGGAGCGGCGCGGGACGGGTGCGCAGGTTCTCGCGCAGCTGCGTCGAGGTCACCGCCCCGCTGAGCACGACGTCGGCCCACGGCTGCGCCAGTGCGGCTCCGAGCGCCAGCTCCTCGGGTGTCCCCGCGAGCCGCCGCACCGCCTCCGGAGCGCGGTCCCCGACCAGCCGCCCGTTCGCGAGCGCCTCCTTCACCACGACGAGCACCCCGGCGTCGTGCGCCTCGGCGAGCGCCGCCCCGGCCGAGCGCTCGAGCAGGTTCCACGTCGTCTGCACCGCCGTGAACGGCGACTCCGGGATCGCCCGGGCGAGCGCGATCGTGCGCGCCTGCTCCGGCCCGCTCGTCGACAGCCCCACCCGCACGCCCGAGGCGGCGAGGCCCCGCAGCCGGTCGAGCAGCACCCGGTCGGTCAGCGCCGGGCTGTCGGGAGTGATGGAGTGCACGAGGTAGCGGTCGGGAGCGGAGCCCAGCGCCTCGAGGGTCGCCGACCACTGCCGCTCGAACATGCCGACCGAGTGCTCCTTGCGCTCGTGCACCGGCGCGTCCATCGCCCAGGCCCCGAGGTACTCGTACCCCCACTTCGACTCGACCGTCAGCTCGGCACGGCGCTCCGGATGCTCCGCGAGCCAGCTCCCGAGGAACTCCTCGGCCCGCCCGTAGGAGCGGGCGACGTCGACGAAGCGGATCCCTCCGGCCCAGGCCGCGTCGAGCAGCTCGTGGGTGCGGGCGCGGAGGGCGTCGACGCTGCGGTCCTCGGGCGGCCCGAGGTCGCCGTCGCGACCCGCGGTGATGTACGCCGGCCGGCCGACGGCGGCGAGGCCGAGTCCGACGCGCGCGGTGGTGGATGCCATGGTGACCGTTCCGTCCGGGGAGGGGGTGCCTCCACCGTAGACGCGGGATCGATGGCCCTCAGCTCCCTCCGCGCCACTCCGTCGCCGTGAGCGCGTACGAGACGGAGTCGTCCGACTCCGAGCAGCGTCGCAGCCCCAGCAGCTCCATCGCCTTCAGCGAGGCGCGGTTGCGCGGATCCGCCCGCCCGAGGACCCGGTCGGCCTGCAGCGACTCGAAGACCACCTGCAGCAGCGCCCGTCCGGCCTCGAGCGAGTAGCCGAGGCCGGCGGTCTCCGGATGCAGGAACACGCCGAGCTCGCACCCGTCCTCCCGGCGCACGATCACCGCGTCCCCGATGAGCCGTCCCGTCGCGAGCTCCTCCAGGCCGTAGAAGCGCCGGTGCCCGGTCGCGGCGAGGTTCCACTCCGGAGCGCGCTCCGCGAACCACGCCGCGTATCCTCCCGGCGCGAGCGGCGGGTGGCGCAGGAAGCGCGAGGCGCGGGCGTCGCTCCGGTACGCCGTGACCGCCTCCTCGTCGTCCCGCCGGAGCGGACGCAGCAGGAGCCGCTCCGTCCTTTGCTCGTCCCGGGCGTTCATCCGCCCAGAGTAGGAGGGCGGACGCGCGAGAATCGGGGGATGAGCGCCCGACCCGCACTGATCAATGCGCTCGAGCGGCATCAGGTGGCGGTGTACCTGCTGACCGTCGGCGTGGCCCTCGGCGCGGGTCTGCTGCTCCCCGGGGCCGCGAGGCTCGACGCGGCGATCACTCCGGTGCTCGCGCTGCTGCTGTTCGCGACGTTCCTCGGCGTGCCGTTCGCCTCGGTGCTCGGGGCGTTCCGCGACGGCCGGTTCCTCGCGGCGGTGCTGGTGGTGAATTTCGTCGCCGTGCCCGCGGTCGTCTTCGTGCTGACGCGGCCGGTGGCGGGCGAGCCGGCGCTGCTGATCGGGGTGCTGCTGGTGCTGCTCACACCCTGCATCGACTACGTGATCGTGTTCAGCGGGCTGGCCGGAGGGGCGTCGGCACGCCTGCTCGCCGCCGCGCCGCTCCTGATGCTCGCGCAGATCCTCCTGCTGCCCCTCTCCCTCCTCCTGTTCCTCGGGCCCGGCGCGGGGGAGGCGGTCGAGATCGGTCCGTTCGCCGAGGCGTTCGCGGTGCTGATCGTGCTGCCGCTCGCCGCGGCCGCCGGGCTTCAGGCCCTCGCCGCGCGCACGGCGATCGGTCGGCGGATCGAGGGCGTCGTGCTCGCCTCGATGGTGCCGCTGATGGTCGCGACGCTGGCCGTGGTGGTCGCCTCGCAGGCCGGTGTGGTCGGCGGGGCACTGCCGCAGCTGGGGCGGCTCGTCGTGCTCTACGCGGCGTTCGCGGTCGTGATGACGCTGATCGGCGCCGGAGCCGGCCGTCTCGCGCGGCTGGACGTACCCGCCCGACGCGCGCTGCTGTTCAGCGGCGTCACCCGCAACTCGCTCGTGGTGCTGCCGCTCGCGCTGGCGCTGCCCGCGCCGCTGGATCTCGCCCCCGTGGTCGTGGTCACGCAGACGCTGGTCGAGCTCGTGGCGATGGTGCTGCTGGTGCGGCTCGTCCCCCGGCTGATCCCGGCGTCCCCCGGCTGATCCCGGCGCGGCACCCGGAGGAGTGACGCACCGGCGCGCGCGGGAGGATCCCGCGCCGTGCGGCCGACTGTCAACCTCCGTCCCTTCTGCGAGCACCCGTCCTAGCGTCGGAGGCGAGGACGCCCCCCACGTCCTCGCGCCGGTTCCCGCATGCTCCGGCGCGAGCAGCCAGCATCGGAGTATCCCCGTGGCCCAGACCAGCACCCGGCGCGCGCAGACCGCGCCCGATCCCGACGACTCCCGCAAGCCCGACGACCCCACCGACGTCACCAAGCGCTCCTGGGGCTACGTCCTGAAGAAGACGCTGCGCGAGTTCGGCGCCGACCAGTGCACCGACCTCGCGGCGGCGCTGACCTACTACGCCGTCCTCGCCCTGTTCCCCGGCCTGCTGGCCGTGGTGTCGATCCTGGGCCTGTTCGGCCAGGCCGAGCAGACCACCGACACCGTGCTCGAGATCCTCGGCGGCTTCGCCTCGCAGGACGTGCTCGACACGATCCGCGGCCCGGTGCAGGAGCTGACCTCCTCCCCCGCCGCCGGTCTCGCCTTCGTCACCGGTCTCGTCGGAGCGCTCTGGTCCGCCTCGGGCTACGTCGGCGCGTTCGGCCGCGCCATGAACCGGGTCTACGAGATCGACGAGGGCCGCCCGATCTGGAAGCTGCGCCCGACGATGCTCGGCGTCACCCTCTTCTCGGTCGTGCTGCTCGTGATCGCCGGGCTCCTCCTCGTGCTCAGCGGCCCGGTCGCCGAGGCGATCGGCGGGGCCATCGGCCTCGGCGACGCCGCTCTGACCGTGTGGAGCATCGCGAAGTGGCCGGTGCTGATCGCGATCATGATCGTGATCATCGCCGTGCTCTACCACTGGTCGCCGAACGTGAAGCAGCCGAAGTTCCGCTGGACGAGCCTCGGCTCGATCCTCGCCCTCGTCATCTGGGCGCTGGGCTCGGCCGGATTCGCGTTCTACGTCGCCAACTTCGGCAACTACAACAAGACGTACGGCGCGCTCGGTGGCGTGATCGTCTTCCTCCTCTGGATCTGGATCACCAACCTGGCACTGCTCTTCGGCGCGGAGTTCGACGCCGAGCTCGAGCGCGGCCGCCAGCTCCAGGCGGGCATCGAGGCGGAGGAGCACATCCAGCTCCCTCCGCGCGACACCCGCAAGAGCGAGAAGCAGGCCGAGAAGCACGCCGAGGACGTCGCGGACGGCCGGAAGCTGCGCGAGACCGCGGGTCGCGAGACCGCCGACCGCGACTGAGCGGAGCCGCCGAGCGGGCGGGGGCGGCGACGCCCCGCCCGCGCCACCCGTCCCGCTCGCGTAGCGTCGGACGGTGACCTCGCCCGACCGCCGCAGCCTCGACCGCAGGATCCTGCGCCTCGCGGTGCCCGCGCTGGGCTCCCTGGTCGCCGAGCCGCTGTTCCTCCTCACCGACTCGGCCCTCGTCGGGCACCTGGGCGCGGTGCCCCTCGCCGGCCTCGCGCTCGGGGCCGCGGTGCTGCAGACGATCGTCGGGCTGATGGTGTTCCTGGCCTACAGCACCACTCCGCTGGTCGGCCGCGCGCTCGGCGAGGGCGACGAGCGGAGGGCCGTCGCGGCCGGCATCGACGGCGGCTGGCTCGCGTTGGCGCTGGGCGCGGTGCTCGCGGTCGCCGGCGCCGTCACCGCGCCGCTCGTCATCGGGCTCTTCGGAGCGGAGGCGGCGGTCACCGAGGCGGGCGTGCGCTATCTCGCCGTCAGCATGGCCGGGATCCCCGCCATGCTCGGGATCTTCGCCCTGACCGGGCTGCTGCGCGGCTTCCAGGACACCCGCACTCCCCTCGTGATCGCGGTGGCCGGATTCGCGCTCAACGCGGGCCTGAACGCGGTGCTGATCTATCCGGCCGGCCTGGGGATAACCGGGTCGGCACTGGGAACGGTGATCGCCCAGTGGGCGATGTTCGGCGCCTACGCACTCATCGCCGTGCGGCTGGCGCGACGCGTCGGCGCGCCGCTGCGCCCGCACCTCGGCGGCGTCCTCGGCTCCGCCGGGTCGGGCGGCTGGATGCTGCTGCGCACCGCGAGTCTGCGCGCGGCGATCCTGCTCGCCGTCGCGATCGCGGGCTCGCTCGGGGCGGAGGAGCTCGGCGCGTTCCAGGTGGCGATGACGCTCTTCGGTGCGGTCGCCTTCGCCCTCGACGCCCTGGCCATCGCCGCGCAGGCGCTGCTCGGCCGGCTGCTCGGCGCGGGGGACCGCGCGCAGGCCCGCGCCGTCACGAAACGGTGCGTGACCTGGGGAATCGGGGCGGGGATCGTCCTGGGCGCACTCGTCGCGGGGCTCAGCGGCGTGCTGCCGTTCGCGTTCTCGAGCGATGCGGAGGTGCTGCGCCTGCTGCCCGCGCTGATCGCGATCGTCGGCATCACGGCTCCGCTCGGGGGCTACGTGTTCGTGCTCGACGGGGTGCTGATCGGAGCCGGCGACGGCCGCTACCTCGCGCTGAGCGGACTCGTGAACCTCGCGCTGTTCACACCGCTGGCGCTTCTGGCGACCCTCGCGCCGGCTGACGGGCGGCTGACGGCGCTGTGGATCGCGTTCGCCGGGGGCTACCTGGGGGCCCGCGCGCTGACGCTCGGACTGCGCGTCCGCGGCGAGGCGTGGCTCCGCTGACCCCTCGAACAGAGTTTCGAACAGGCTGTGGACAACCCTGTGGAGAACTCACCCGTCCGGCGGGCCGTCCCGGCGACGTCCTCGCGCGGTCTGCAGGGGATCCGGGTCGGAACGCCCTTACCGCCGCACCGTGGTCCCTCGCGCTGAGCGGATCCCCTGCGAACCGCACGAGCACCTGCAGACCGTGCCACCACCCGTGATCCGCAGGTGACTGCACCGCCGCGGCAGGCGGCGCCGCGACGAGCGGCCCTACCTGCAGATCGTGCCGCGCTCCGGAGTGCAGTAGCGGACGACGACGCCCGTCCGCCCGCTCGAACCGGCGGCGGGGCGCAGGCCGAACCAGTCGGTCGCCGCGGGCGCCTCCGGCTCGCTGGTCCACGCGCCGCCCTTCGAGTCGTCACGCGAGGACGTCAGCGTCACCGGCGCCGTGCTCGTCCCCTTGAAGACGAGCACACCGCCGAGCTCCGTCCCCTGCGCGAACTTCACGATCGATCCGGGCTGGAACTCGATCCGGCCGTCGTTGACGAAGATGCGGAGCGATTCCCAGTCGCCCGTCAGCGTGTACCTCTCGCCGGCCGGGATGACCCAGGAGCCTCGGTTGACGACCCGGTTCAGCGAGACGGTCCAGGTCGTGGTGCCGGTGACCCTGTTCCGCGCCATGCCCGCTGATCCGTTGAAGGAGGCGGCGTGCACCTGGTAGGCCGATCTGCCGGTCGGAGGCGTCGCGACCACGTTGTCCGTCAGGACCAGATCGAGGAGCACCTGGCTGTAGCCGTCGGCCACTCCGATCTCGACGATCCCGCCCCTCACCGTGTTGCGGGCGATCGTGGTGGGGATGAGGGGACCGTCCGGCTCCCCGGCAGCGATGACCATGATGCCGCCCGTGATCGTCGAGTCGGCGACGGCGATCCCGGACGGCCGGTCGTCCGCCGACAGGATCAGACCTCTGCCTCCGTAGCGGAGGTCCGCGTACCGGATGTCCGTCGGCCCCGCTCCGTCGCTCCAGATCGCGCCCCAGTCGCTCGCCTTCGGCGTCGTCGCGGAGCCGTCGCCGTTGGTGTCGCCCCCGACGCTGTCGTCGCGGTAGCTGGTCACGGTCACCGGGCTCGTCGCCGTGCCCTTGACGACCACTCCCTGGCCGTAGAGCGAATGGCGGCCGTCGACCTTCACGACCGCGCCGTCGGTGAGCGTCAGCTGACGCCCCGCGCCCGTGTTGATCGTCTTGACCACGTAGACGGCCGCCTCCTTGCCCGACAGGGTGATCCCGTTCGAGCAGTCCCATCCGTTCGCGCAGGGGTCGTTCGGGATCCGCAGTACCGGGATCCTGGCGACGGCCGCCGTCGCGGTGCTCGTCGCGGACGCGGGAGCGTAGCCGGTCTTCGTCCCCGTCACGCGGACGGTGATCCTCTTGCCGAAGTGCGCGGTCGACAGCACCAGGGTGGCGGCCGTGCGACCCGGGAGCGCCGTGCCGTCGGCGAACCACTGGTACGTGAATCCGGTTCCGCTGGTCCAGGTGCCCGTGCGCGCGGTCAGAGTGGATCGGACCTCGGCCTTCCCCGAGACCGTCGGGGTGCCGACCGTGAGCGCGGCGCCGGACGCGGTCGTCCTGGCCGAGACGGCGGCGCCGGTGCCGACGGCGTTGATGGCCGCGACGGAGAGGGTGTAGGCGGACCCTGCGACCAGGTTCGTGAAGGTCTGGGAACGGGTCGACGCGCCGACGACAGCCGACCACGCGCCGGCCCCGGAGGCGTCGACGCCGTCGCGACTGACGCGGTAGCCCGTGATCGCCGATCCGCCGGTGCTCGACGGCACCACCCAGGTCAGCGTCGCCGATCGGGCAGCCGTTCCAGGCGCCGCAGAGACCGACGTGGGGCTCCCGGGCGCCGCCGCAGCGGAGCGGACCGCCGACGTCGCGGCGCTCACCCGCGTCGCGGTGCTGTAGCCGGCCTTCGTCCCGGTCACCTCGACGGTGATCGTCCTGCCGAGCTGCGCGCTGCCGAGGACGAGCGTCGACGTCGCGGCGCCCGTGATCACCGCACCCGACGCCTTCCACCGGTAAGCGAAGGTCGTGCCCGCGGTCCAGGTCCCGACGGCGGCCGTCAGCGTCGACCCGACGACGGCGGCTCCGGTGATCACGGGAGCGGCGGTGGTCAGGGTGCCCGTCGGCATCGAGACGGTCACCGAGCTCGCCGGGGCGGCGCCTGCAGCGTTCTGCGGGCGCACGGTGAACAGGTAGGTCGCCCCCGGCCGCAGGTTCGTGAACGTCTGGGATCTGGCCGTCGCAGCGGTCGTCCTCGACCACGCTCCGGCGCCGCTCGCGTCGGTGCCGTCGCGGCCGACTGTGTATCCGCTGACAGGCGATCCGCCGTCCGAGGCGGGCGGCTTCCAGGTGAGGAGCACCGACCGGGCGGCGGGGTCGGCGACGGCTGAGACGGAGGTCGCCGCCGTCGGAACAGAGGCGGCCGCGGCCGCGGGCGCAGCGGCCACGATGCCGCAGACGACGAGCAGGGAGAGCACGAAGGCGACGACGCGCTCGAGTGCGGGGGGTCGGGCTGGCATGGGGTTACCTCACAGGTGGGTGTCGTCGCAGGAGAGCGGAGTGACGCGACCGGGGACGGTGCGCGGTCGGGGACTAGGACGGTCCGGACCCCATCGTGATCCGACGACTCTCGGTGGTCTCGATGCCCTCGTCCGACACCGATGCGACGGACAGCGTGTAGGTCGCTCCGGGGACGAGGTCGGTGAACGTCTGCGAGCGCGTGCCGGAACCGACGACGGCCGACCATGGACCGCGTCCGCTCGCGTCGACCCCGTCGCGCGCGACCCTGTACCCGACGGTCTCCGCACTGTCGTCCTCCAGAGGCGGCTTCCAGGTCAGCGTCGCTGTGCGCGCGGCGTCGTCCTTCCTCGCCGAGACCTCCACCGGCGCACCCGGCGACTGGTAGTCGTGCCAGAAGTACAGGTATCCGCTCTGCTTCTCGCTCCGGCCGACGGGGTTCACCGCCTCCACGTGGAAGTAGTACTCCATCTCCTCGCGAAGGCCCGTGAACGTGTACGACCTGGTGGTCGAGGACACGATGGCCAACTTGGGGAAGAGGAGCGAGTAGGAATCGAGGGAGACCCGGTAGCTCGTCACAGCGGCTCCGCCCGTGGTCTTCGGAGGCGACCAGGTCACGGTCGCCGTGAGTCGATCCTGGTCGCCGACGACATCGACGCGGGCGGGCGCTCCGGGAACGGTCGCGGCGACGGCGCTCGTCGACGCGCTCGTCCGAGCGGCCGTCGTGTAGCCCGCCTTCGTGCCCGTCACCTCGACCGACACGGTGGTCCCCGCCTGAGCATCGCGCAGCAGAAGCGTCCTGGCCGTCGCGCCCGCGATGGCGGAACCGGATGCGTACCACCGGTAGGTCAGAGCCGTGCCGGTGGTCCAGGTGCCGGTCTGGGCGGTCAGCGTCGTGCCGACCCTCGGGGTGCCCGAGACGACCGGCGCGGCGGTGGTCAGGCTCTTCGCAGCGAGGGTGACGACGATCGATGACGTGGGTCCCGACCCGACCGCGTTCCTCGGCTGGACGGTGAAGGTGTAGGTCCGACCCGCCACGAGGTTCGTGAAGGTCTGCGAGCGAGCGGAGGCCGGCGCGAGGCGGGACCAGGGGCCGGCACCGGATGCATCGCTCCCGGACCGGCCGACGAGGTATCCGGTGATCGCCGAGCCGCCGGACGAGGCGGGCGGCTGCCAGGACACGGTGACGGAGCGCGCCGCTCCGTCCGTGACAGCGGCCACCGCCGTCGCACCGGTGGGCTTGCCGGCCTTCACTGCGGCGGTCGCGGCGCTCCTCCGGATCACGGACGTGTACCCGGCCTTGGCCCCGGTCGCCTCGACCGTCACGGTGGCGCCCAGCTGGGAGGTGGTCGGGACGAACGTCCTCCCCGTCGCCCCTCGGACGGCGACGCCGCTCGCGTACCACCGGTAGGTCAGCGTCGTGCCGGTGGTCCAGGTGCCGGGGTTCGCCGTGAGGACGGCTCCGACCTGAGCGGTCCCCGAGATGGTCGGCGTCGAGGCCGCCACCGGTGCCGCGACGGCAGGGCCGGCGGTCAGTCCGACCAGCACGAGCGCGGCCAGGACGACGGCGAGGAGGCGGGTGAGGGCGGGCGAAGCAGAGGACGAGCGCGGCATTCGGGCACACCAGACGGTCGAGAGGAGGGGGACGACCGGGCCCAGGATCGCCCGTGTGCCTTTTTATAGCGCCGCGATTCCCGCGCCGTCAACGAACTGGGACGTCATGTCTCAGGCCACGGAGCGGCCCGCTGGTCAGCGCGGCGCCGCGCTCGTGTTCCCGCGGTGAAACACCGCGTGGAAGCACACCGGGGCCGCCTCCTCGCCCGCGAGCAGCGCCAGCGCCGCCCGCCCCGCCGCGCGCCCCTTGTCGACCGCCGGCTGCACCATCGTCGTCAAGTCGTAGCCCGCCGCGAGTCCCGGCACCTGCACGCCGTCGAAGCCGACCACCGAGACGTCCTCGGGCACCCGCAGTCCGAGCTGCTCGGCCGCCAGGATCACGCCCGCGGCCAGCAGATCGCTCTGGGCGAGGACCGCGGTCGGCGGTTCAGGCACGTCGAGCAGCGCCCGCCCGGCCGCGACGCCCTCCTCGACCGTGCTCGCCGTCACCGCGACGGCGTCCAGCTCGCCGAACACGTCGCGCGCCCCGTGCAGCCGCTCCACGGCCGTGATGCTCGAGCTCGTGCGCCAGTCCGCGGGCACGGGCCCCCGGCGGCGGTCCTTCGAGAACGGGAGGGCCACCACCGCCACCCGCGAGTGCCCGAGGCCCCGCAGATGCTCGGCCAGCGTCCTGGTCGCCTCGCGGTTGTCGAGGGTGACGATCGCCGATCCGAACTCGGACACGCCCTCGACCACCACGACCGGCACCCGCCGCCGCTGCAGCAGAGCGACCGACTCGTCCACGGTCGGGCTGCAGCCGATCAGGATCATCGCGTCGACCGGCGCCGTCGACATGAGCCCGGAGCCGTCGCCCGTCTCGGTCAGCAGCAGGATCCCCGCGTCGGCGCCGCCCAGCACGTCGGCGATGCCGTCGAGCATCGCGATCCTGATCGGGTCGCGGAAGGCGTGCAGCACGCGCTCGTCGACCACGACGCCGACGATGCCGGAGCGACCGCGCCGGAGCGACTGCGCGCGCGGGTCGGGACCGGCGTAGTCCAGTTCGGCGGCGGCCTTCAGCACTCGCTCGCGCGTCGAGGCCGAGACGGGTCCGGACCCGCTGAAGACGAGCGAGGCGGTGGAGGCCGAGACTCCGGCGAGCCGTGCCACGCGGGCCAGGGTCGGTCGCCCGGGGCGCTGCTCGGCGCGCGACTTCTGCGACTCCACGATCCTCCTCGACTCAGCCGGCCGGTGCGGTGCTTCTTGACCGCCCCGGAGGTTCTGGATAGCTTAGTCCGACCCGCCTCGAATCGATTCGACCGGGTGGAACCCCGCCCCGCGGGCCCGGCGGCGCCGCTCTGAGCGCACGGGCGCGCCCACCCCAGGAAACCCGGTCATGACCAGCACCTCCGCCCTCTCGCGCCGCGAACTCGTCGCGTGGCGCAACGCCGTCTTCACGATCTTCGTGCTGAGCGGCCTCTCGATCGCGACGTGGGTATCGCGCACTCCGGCCATCCGCGACGAGCTGCAGCTCTCGACCTCCGGGGTCGGCCTGCTGATCCTCGCCATGTCGATCGGCGCCATCGTCGGCCTGATGCTCTCGACCGCGATCATGTCGGCACTCGGGGCCCGTCGCGGCATGGTCGCGGGGCTCTCCGTCTGCGCGTCCGGCCTCGCGATCCTCGGCGTCGCGGCCGACACGCTCGGCGCGCTCCCCGTCGCCTTCGCGGGCATGGCGCTGCTCGGCTTCGGCAACGGCGCGGTCGACGTGATGATGAACGTCGAGGGGGCCGCCAACGAGAAGGCCTTCGGCAAGACGCTGCTCCCCCTCTTCCACGCCTTCTTCAGCCTCGGCACCGTCGCGGGCGCGCTCCTGGGCGCCGCCGCCTCCGCCCTCTCGATCCCCGTGGCGGCGCACCTCGTGGGCGTCGCGGTCGTGGTGGTGGCCACCGTCGCCGTGGCGATCCGCTTCGTGCCCGTGCGCGCCGATCTCGACACCCAGGGCGTCGCGACCGCGAAGCCCCCGATCCGGGAGCGGGTCGCCGCCTCGCTCGGCGTCTGGCGCGACCTGCGGCTCGTGGTCATCGGCCTGATCATGCTCGGCATGGCGTTCGCCGAGGGGTCCGCCAACGACTGGATGACCCTCGCGATGGTCGACGGCCACGGAGCCGACAAGACCACCGCTGCGATCGTGTTCGGCGTCTTCGTCGCGGCGATGACCGTCGGCCGCGTCCTCGGCGGTCCCGTGCTCGACCGCTTCGGACGCGTCCCCGTGCTGCGCGGATCCGCTCTGCTGGCCGTCGTCGGCATCCTGCTCTTCATCCTCGCCCCGGTCGACGCGCTGGTGATCACCGGCGCCGTCGCCTGGGGGCTGGGCTGCTCGCTCGGCTTCCCGGTGGGCATGTCGGCGGCGGCGGAGGGACCCCACTCGGCCGCGCGGGTCAGCGCCGTCGCCACGCTGGGCTACGTCGCGTTCCTCGTCGGACCGCCGGCGATCGGGTTCCTCGGCGAGCACGTCGGCATCCTGAACGCACTGTTCCTCGTGCTGGCCCTGGTGGTCGTGGCGGGACTCGCCTCGCCCGCCGCGCGCCCCGTCCGCGCCCGGGTGGACGCATGACGGCCCCGAGCAGCGAGCCCTGCCTGGTCGCGCTGGTGACCGGCGCGAACCACGGCATCGGAGCCGCGATCGCCGAGCGCCTCGCGGCAGACGGCCTCGCCGTGCTGGTCGCGTTCCTCGCCGAGGATCTGCCCGAGTACGAGCCCGAACGGCAGAGACGCGCCCACGCGAGCGACGGCGAGCAGGTGGCCGAGCGGATCCGCGCCGCGGGCGGCCGCGCGCTGGCCGTCTCGGCCGACCTCCGCGACGCCTCCTCGCCCGCCCTCCTCTTCGACGCCGCCGAGCGGTCGCTCGGGCCGGTCGACGTGCTCGTCCACAACGCGACCGGCTCGGTCATCGACACCTTCCGCGCCCGCGAGAGCGACTGGATGGGCCGCCCGCAGCGCCGCGTCGACGCCGCGAGCATCGACGCCGTCCTCTCGGTCGACGCCCGAGCCGGAGCGCTGCTGATCGCCGAGCTCGCCTCCCGCCTCGAGGCCCGCGGCGGCCACGGCGGACGCATCGTCACGCTCACCTCGGGAGGCGAGCGCGGCTTCCCGGGCGAGGTCTCCTACGGCGCCGCGAAGGCCGCGCTCGTGAACTACACGATCTCGGCGTCCCTCGAGCTCAGCCCGCTCGGCATCACGGCCAACGCCGTGCACCCGCCCGTCACCGACACGGGCTGGGTGACCGACGACGTCCGCGAGGCGGTCGCCGCGAACGACTCCTTCTTCGACGTCGCCGAGCCGGAGGAGGTCGGCGACCTGGTCTCGTACCTCGTCTCCCCCGCGGGCCGGCGCGTGACCGGGAACGTCGTCCGTCTGGCCTGACGACTCCCACGCCCTAGGATCGCCACCACGGCGGAGGGGGTCGCGCATGACGGAGTTCCGAGCGCGTGACGGCGCCCTGCTGCACGCCGACGAGCACGGCACGGCCGGCAGCCCGCCCCTCGTGGTCCTCCCCGGCGGGCCGGCCCGCCACCCCGACTATCTCGGCACCCTCGAGCCGATCTCCGGGTGCCGGCGGATCCTCGTGCTCCATCCGCGTGGAGTGGGCGGCTCGGCGGCGGCGCCCGTGCGGTCCTTCGCCGAGCAGGCCGACGACGTGGAGGACCTGCGCCAGCACCTCGGAGTGGAGTCCGTCGACGTCCTCGCGCACGCCACCGGCTGCCGCACCGCGCTCGTGCACGCCGCGCGGCACCCCGAGCGCGTCTCGCGGCTCCTCCTGATCTCGCCCGCGACGGGGTGGCTCGACTTAGGGCGGGACGACCGCCACGAGATCGCCGCGCGACGGATCGGCGCGAGCTGGCTGGGCGACGCGATCGAGGCCGCGGTGCTGATGCAGGAGGAGACGGACGCGCGGCGGCGGATCGAGCTCTACCGCCGCGCGGCTCCGCTGGGCTGGTCGACGTGGGACGAGCGGGCGCAGGCGCACGAGCGGGCGGCGACCTGGTTCCCGGACGCCTTCGCGGGGTTCTTCACCTCCGTCGACGCGACGGCGCTGCGGCAGGCGCTGACCCTCCTCCGCTGCCCCGTGATGATCGTCGGCGGCGAGGACGACGCCCTCGTCGGCGTCGAGCCGCTCGCCGAGCTCGGCGCTCTCTTCCCCTCGTGCAGCCTCGCGGTGATCGAGGGATCCGGCCACTACCCGTGGATCGAGGCGCCCGCCGAGTTCGCGCTCGCCCTCCGCGCCTTCGTCTCGGAGGCGCCCTCCGCTCCCCCCACGGGTCGGCGGAGACCGAGCAGCCGCGCCTGACCGCGTCTATCCTCGACGGGTGCGTCTCGTCATCGCGCGCTGCTCCGTCGACTACTCCGGCCGTCTCAGCGCCCACCTCCCCCTCGCCACCCGCCTGCTGCTGGTCAAGGCCGACGGCAGCGTCCTCGTGCACTCCGACGGCGGCTCCTACAAGCCGCTGAACTGGATGAGCCCGCCCTGCACGCTGATCACGGGCGAGCCCGACGAGACGGCGCGGGAGTCGGGAGTCGTCGAGCAGTGGACGGTCGCGCACAAGAAGACGGGGGACGCCCTCGTCGTCTCGATCCACGAGGTGCTGCACGACTCCGCGCACGAGCTCGGCGTGGATCCGGGCCTCGTGAAGGACGGCGTGGAGGCGCACCTGCAGCGCCTCCTGGCCGAGCAGATCGATCTTCTCGGCGACGGCCACACTCTCGTGCGCCGCGAATACATGACGGCGATCGGACCGGTCGACATCCTCGCGCGGGATTCCCACGGGGCCGCAGTGGCGGTCGAGATCAAGCGCCGCGGAGAGATCGACGGAGTCGAGCAGCTGACCCGATATCTCGAACTGATGAATCGCGATCCGCATCTGGCACCGGTCACCGGAGTGTTCGCCGCGCAGGAGATCAAGCCGCAGGCGCGGACGCTCGCGCAGGACCGCGGGATCCGCTGCGTCGTCCTCGACTACGAGACGATGCGCGGCGTGGACGATTCGCACACCCGGCTCTTCTAGCCCGCCGATGCGGGCAGGAGCACTCGACTACCGAGTGACGCTCCGGAACACGGGAAAGGCCCCCGCGGAATCCCGCGAGGGCCTTTTCCGAGCGGATGCGGCGCTCTACTTGTTGGCCGCCGCGTAGGCCGCCTGGACCTCGGCCGGGATGCGGCCGCGGTCGGACACCTGGTGCCCGTTGGCGTTCGCCCACTCGCGGATCGCCTTCAGCTGCTTGGGGTCGCTCTTGGACGCCGAGGCGACCGATGCGGCCGCGGCCGGGCGCGAGCCGACGCGGCGGGCGCTCGAGACGAACTTCTCGAGAGCGGAGTGCAGCGCCTCGATGTTGTCGGGCCCGAGATCGATCTCGTAATTGGCGCCGTCGATGCTGAAGCGGACGGTTCCGCCCTCTCCGGAATCGATGGGCGTTCCGTCGATGTCGTCGACGAGAGTGATCTTCTGAGCCACTTTTCCTCCTGTAGTACTGATGACGCGTGAAGTACTGCGTATGCTTTCCGCGCCGCGTACCGACCGCACTGTAGAACCTATGTCGGTGGAAGACATTACCCCTTTTCTTCTCAGAAGAAGAGCATTCGGCAGTGCGTGGCGCTTCTCGAGTGGTGGATAGGCGATTCTTCTCTGCACGGATGACCGCGGATAAAGGCGGGCAGCGCTCTGCGCATCACCCGTCGGGGCATTCCCTGCGAATTCCCTCAGCGATGCCGTTCGACCCCGATTCGAGAGCCGGAGCGATCCCGGATACCGTGAAGGCATGGCACGGAGAGTCGGTCCCCCCGCGCGCCCGGCGAAGCCCGGCCCCTACCGCAACGTCCCGGCGCGCGAGGCCCTCGAGGCCCTGATCGCCGCCCCGTCCGCGGAGGCCGTGGAGCGGCTCCTGACCGCGTGCCTCGACGGCTCGCTCGTCGTCGACGTCACGGGATCGCAGCCAGGAGGCGTGCCGCACGTGCGCACGGTCGCCACGACGACCGGCGAGCAGGTCCTGCCGCTGTTCACCTCCACCGACGAGGTGCGCACGGCGATCCCCCGCCAGCAGCACCCCCGCGTGCAGATGCTGGTCCTGCCCGGACCCGAGGCCTTCGCGCTGATCCGCACCGCCGACTTCGTCGCCGTGCAGCTCGACCCCGGGTCGCTCGCACAGGTCGTCACCCGTTCGTTCATCGAGAACGCCCTCGAGGCCGTCGAGCGCCCGTAGAGTGTTCTCCCCCGACGGGGCAGCGTCGGCGGTCCCCGCGTCACCCGAGGTCAGGAGCCCCGCCATGTCCGACACGACACTCGCCCCGAGCGGCCTCGACGAACGCGCCGGCACCTGGACCTGCATCCTCTTCGACCTCGACGGCACCATCACCGACTCGGCGCCCGGCATCACCGGCACGCTCGTGGACACCTTCGTCGAGCTGGGCCGCCCCGTCCCCACGCCCGTCGAGCTGCTGGCCTACGTCGGCCCGCCGCTGCTCGACGCCTTCCGCGCCCTGGGCGGCATGAGCGTCGAGGAGGCGCAGGCCGCCCTCGAGGTCTACCGCCGCCGCTACAACGCCGGCGGGCTCTTCGACTCGTCGCTCTACCCGGGCGTGCCCGAGGTCCTCGCGCGGATCGCCGAGGCGGGGGTGCCGCTGTCGCTCGCGACCTCGAAGCCCGAGTCGGCCGCCCGACGGATCCTCGAGCACTACGGCCTCTCGCACTACTTCACCGTGATCTGCGGCGCCTCCGAGGACGAGGTGCGCAGCGCCAAGGCCGACGTCGTCGAGGAGGCGCTGCGCCGGCTCCGCGAGCTCGACGTCGACCTCTCGACGCCCGTCATGGTCGGCGACCGCGAGCACGACGTGCACGGAGCCGCGGCCCACGGGATCCCGACGATCATGGTCGAGTGGGGCTACGGATCGCCCGCCGAGGCGGCCGGGACCGTGGCCGTGGTGTCCGGGGCCGAGGAGCTCGCGACCCTCCTGCTCCCCTGAGCCCCGTACGATGAAGGCATGACTGGTCTGGGCGTCATCCTCTCGTTCGCGCTGTTCCTCGGCGGGATCCTCCTCCTGGGGAACGCCTTCCTGTTCCCCGCGCTGGGCGGATTCATCTTCTTCGGCGGCATCCTCGCGATCTCGCTGTCGCTCGGCGTCGCGTTCCACATCCTGCCGAAATCGCAGTAGCCGACCCGCGCTGAGCGGGCGCCGCGTCAGCCCAGGGTGCTCGCGTCGAGGTTGATGACCCGGCCGATGTACACGGCCTCGCCGGCCCCTGCGACGTCGGCGTTCATCCGGAGCAGCTGCTGCACGGGGATCCCGAACCGCTGCGCGATGTCGAAGAACGTGTCCCCCTCGACGACCGTGTAGCTCACGATCCCGCCCGCGCCGTTCGTGGTCGGCGTGCCCGTGGCTCCGGGAGCCGCGCCGAAGTCGGTGGCGTAGGCGGTCTCGGGGATCACGGGCACCGGATTCGGCGTGATCGTCACGGTGACCTCGGGCTGCGGCACGAAGACGGTCGCGGTCGCCTGCGGCAGCGCGGCGGTGACGGTGGGGTCGGGCGTCGGGGTCGCCTCCGCGAAGACGGTGACCGTGACGGTGGGAGTGGGGCTCGGAGCCGCGCACCCCGTGAGCGCGAGCAGCGCGCCCGTCGCCAGTGCAACTCCGACTCGTCCTGCGCGCACGTCCCCGCCCCTCGTCGAGCCCCCGCCCCGGGCACTCCCGACCACCCTAGGAGACAGGCGGGCGGTGCGGTCGCGGCGCGTCGGGATCAGGCGTGCGGCTCCGGCAGCACGCGGAGGCCGCCGCCGCCGTTCGCCGAGTCCATCAGCACCTCGACCCAGGCCGGGTTGATGGTGGGCTGGCGACTGCCCGCGAAGTGGAACTGCAGGGCGATGTTCGGGTTCATCCAGAAGGAGTGGCGGCCGCGCGCCCCCTCGGGCATGGAGTCGAGGGTGAGCGGGAAGCGCTCATCGCGACGGAACTTCGCGTAGACGACGATCTGGAGATGGGCCAGGGTCCGGTCCTCGATCTCGATGACGGCCGGTGGTGTGCCGTAGAGAAATTGACCCATGGCCTCAGCCTATCTCTAGACAGACTTTCTACTAGAGAATCTAGCTAATTCTCGGAATGCGGCTCATCCGCGTCGACCTCGGCGTCGATCTCGTCGACGGCCGAGCTCATCCGGCGGAGGAAGTTCACGACGACCTCGGCCTCGCGCGCATCGAGGTCCTCGGCGATCTCGAGCATCCGCCGGTGCATGTGCTCCAGCGTCTCGCGCACCTCGCGGTCGCTGTCGACGGTCGCCTCGACGACGATGCCGCGCCGATCGGTCGGATGGGGCTTGCGCACGAGGTGCCCGCTGCGCACGAGGCGGTCGATCAGCACCGTCGTGGAGGCGGAGGAGATGGAGAGGTGGCCGGCCAGATCCTTGGCGCTCACGATCTCGCCGCTGCGCTGGCGCCGCAGGAGGTACTGGATGGCGATCAGGTCGGTCTCGCCCATCGCCATCTTCTCGCGCGTGCGGCGGCGCATCGCGACCTCCGAGACGCGGTACGTGCGCATCGCGCTCAGCACCTCGACGGCACGCCTGGTGGAGGACTCGTCCGGGTACCAGTACCCGGCGCCGCTCCTGACCGTCGTCTCGCTCATCCGGCCATCCTAGACGCGCGTGTTACGAGAGGGTCTAGCGTTCGCCGCAGAGCTCCTCCACGCCGCCGCCTACGCTGGACCGGTGACCGCCACCCTCGTCGCCAAGGGCCTCTCCGGAGGCTATGCGCACCGCACCCTGTTCGACGGACTCGACCTGACGGTCGCCCCCGGGGACGTGGTCGGCGTCGTCGGGGCGAACGGAGCCGGCAAGTCCACCCTGCTGCGCATCCTCGCCGGCGAGACCGCTCCGCTGGACGGCGCCGTCGTGCTCGCGCCCGGCGACGCGTTCGTCGGCTGGCTGCCGCAGGAGCACGAGCGGCGCGAGGGCGAGACCGTCTCGGCGTACCTCGCCCGGCGCACCGGCTGCGCGGAGGCCTCGGCCGAACTGGACGCGGCCGCCTCCGCCCTCGCCGAGCCCGACCCGGACGGGAGCATCGCCGACCGCTACGCGCTCGCGCTCGACCGCTGGCTCGCGAGCGGCGCCGCCGATCTGGACGAGCGGACCCCCGTCGTCCTCGCCGATCTGGGGCTGGCGCTCGCCCAGGGCGTGTCGGGCGGAGTCGCCGCCGACTCCCTCATGACGTCGCTGTCGGGCGGACAGGCGGCCCGCGTCGGCCTCGCCGCGCTGCTGCTGTCGCGCTTCGACGTCGTGCTGCTCGACGAGCCGACCAACGACCTCGACCTCGACGGCCTCGAACGGCTCGAGGCGTTCGTCCGGGGACTGCGCGGAGGCGTCGTCCTCGTCAGCCACGACCGCGAGTTCCTGCGCCGCAGCGTCACCCGCGTGCTCGAGCTCGACCTCGCCCAGGGCACCACGACGGTCTACGGAGGCGGGTACGAGGCCTACCTGGAGGAGCGCGAGACCGCGCGCCGTCAGCGCCGCGAGAAGTACGAGGACTTCGAGGAGAAGAAGTCCGACCTCGTCTCACGTGCCCGCGTCCAGCGCGAGTGGTCGAGCCAGGGCGTCCGGAACGCCATGAAGAAGGCGCCCGACAACGACAAGATCCGGCGCAAGGCGTCGGCGGAGTCGAGTGAGAAGCAGGCGCAGAAGGTGCGCCAGATGGAGAGCCGGATCGCGCGCCTCGAGGCGGTCGAGGAGCCTCGCAAGGAGTGGCAGCTGGCCTTCACGATCGGCACCGCCCCGCGCTCGAGCTCGGTCGTCTCGACGCTCAACGGCGCCGTCGCGCGCCGCGGCACGTTCACCCTCGGTCCGGTGTCGCTCCAGGTCGACGCCGGCGACCGCATCGGCATCACCGGGCCCAACGGCGCCGGGAAGTCGACGCTGCTGTCGCTGCTCCTCGGGCGCGTGGAGCCGGAGGAGGGCTCGGCGTCGCTCGGCGCCAGCGTCGCGATCGGCGAGATCGACCAGGCCAGGGCGATGCTCGCCTCCGACGTGCCGCTCGCCGACGCCTTCGAGGCGCTGGTGCCGGAGTGGCCGACCGCCGAGGTGCGCACGCTGCTCGCGAAGTTCGGACTGAAGGCCGACCACGTGGGGCGCCCGGTGGGCGAGCTGTCGCCGGGCGAGCGCACCCGCGCGGCGCTGGCGCTGCTTCAGGCCCGCGGCACGAACCTGCTGGTGCTCGACGAGCCGACCAATCACCTCGATCTGCCGGCGATCGAGCAGCTCGAGCAGGCGCTCGAGGCGTACGAGGGGACGCTGCTGCTGGTCACCCACGACCGGCGCATGCTCGAGACGGTGCAGCTGAACCGGCAGTGGCGGGTCGAGGGCGGCGTGGTGACGGAGGCGTGACTGCGGGTGGGGGTGGATCTCGATACGCCGGCTGCGCCGGCTACTCGATCAGCAGGAACGCCCCCACCCTGCTGCTGGTCGAGTAGCCCCGCAGGGGCGTATCGAGACCCACCCCCCTCTGCTGGTCGAGTAGCCCCGCAGGGGCGTATCGAGACCCTCGAGATCCAGGCTCACAGCGACGCCGCCCGTGCCTCCAGCAGCGCGCGCGTGCGGTCGTTGCCGGCCAGGGCGGCGGCCGTCGCGAGCTCGGAGCGCGCCTCCTCCCTCCGGTCGAGCCGCGCGAGCAGCTCGCCCCGCACGCTCGGCAGCAGGTGCGAGCCCCGCAACGCCCCCTCAGACGCCAGGCGGTCGACGACCAGCAGGGCCGACGCGGGTCCGGTCGCCATCGACACGGCCACCGCGCGGTTGAGTTCGACGACCGGGCTCGGCGCGATCCGGCCCAGCACCTCGTAGAGCAGCACGATCCGCTCCCAGTCGGTGGCGGCGACGCTCGGAGCGACCGCGTGGCACTCGGCGATCGCCGCCTGCAGTGCGTACGCGCCGCGTCCGCGGCCCAGCCGGTCGGCGCGGAGCAGCGCCTCGCGGCCCCGGGTGATCTGCGCGCGGTCCCAGCGGGTGCGGTCCTGGTCCTCGAGCAGCACCGGAGTGCCGTCGGCGGCGGTGCGTGCGGCGAACCGCGACGCCTGCAGCTCCATCAGGGCGAGCAGCCCGAGCACCTCCGGCTCGCGCGGCAGGAGGGAGGCGAGCACGCGACCCAGCCGCAGCGCCTCCTGCGCCACCTCGCTCCGCACCCAGCGGTCGCCGGAGGTGGCGGCGTACCCCTCGGTGAAGATCAGGTAGACCACCCCGAGCACCGCGGCGAGGCGCTCCTTCCACTCGGCCGGCTCCGGCGTCTCGAACGGCACGCCCGCGGCCGTGAGCGACTTCTTCGCCCGCACGATGCGCTGCTGCACCGTCGCGACCGGCACGAGGAACAGCCGCGCGATCTCCTCCGTGCCCAGGCCCCCGACCAGGCGCAGGGTGAGCGCGATGCTCGCCTCCCGCGACAGCACCGGATGGCAGGCGACGAAGACGAGGCGGAGGACGTCGTCGGCGATCGGCTCCCACGCGTCCTCCGCCCCCTCCTCGAGATCCCTCGCCAGAGTGCGGTAGCGGTCGTCGAGCCGCTCGCGGCGCCGCCAGCCGTCGATCGCCCGGCGCTTCGCGACCGCGGTCAGCCAGGCGCCCGGATTCCGCGGGACTCCCGACTCCGGCCACTGCTTCAGCGCCTCGACGAGCGCCTCCTGCGCCAGGTCCTCCGCCGCCCCGACGTCGCCCGTCGTGCGCACGAGCGTCGCGACGATCCGGGCGCTCTCGATGCGCCAGACCGCGTCGACGGCCGCCCGGGTCGCGTCCATCGTCAGCGGGCCTGCCCGAGCTCGTCGCGCCAGCCCTCCTCCTTCTGGATGTACTCGTTGTCGGCGAAGTCCGCGAAGTCGCTCTCGTCGGTCACCCGGCGCACCTCGAGCTTGTTGCCGGGGACGAGCGGGCAGCGCAGCGCCCACTCCTTCGCCTCCTCCTTCGACGAGACCTGGATCATCCAGAAGCCGTTGAACAGCTCGTGGGTCTCGCCGTAGGGGCCGTCGGTGACGGCGGGCGGCTCGGACGAGAAGTCGACGACGAAGCCGGTCGTGTCGACGTCGTCGGCGAGGCCGTCGCCCGCGAGCAGGACGCCCGCGGTGATCAGTGCCTCGTTGTACTGGCCCATCCGGGTGATGATCTCGTCGAACGGGATCGACTCGTAGGCCTTCTTGGCCTCGTCGGTCGCGCGCATGATGAGCATGTACTTCACGGTTCTCTCCTTCGTCCGGGACGCCGGTGCGTCCTCCTACTGTGGCGTCGAACGGCGAAGACGGATATCGACATCTCCGGGAGGAATTCCGTCACGGGATCGCCGGGGTGCTCCGCAGGTGCTCGTAGACGACCGAGGTGCGGACGTCGGCGACCTCGCGCCGCTGGGTGAGGCGGTCGATGACGAAGGCGTAGAGCGCGTCGTTGTCGGGCACGGCGACGTGGATGACGAAGTCGTCGGTGCCGGCGGTGACGAACAGGCCGATGGTCTCGGGCAGCGCCGAGACCCAGTCGCGGAACGCCTCGATGGCGACGCGCGATGGCGGGCGGATGCGCACGGCGATGAGCGCCTGCACGGGGCGGCCGATCGCGGCGAGGTCGACGTCGAGCAGGGCGCCGCGGATGACTCCGCGGGCCCGGAGCGCCCTGGTGCGGTCGAGCGCCGTGGTCGGCGAGACCCCGACGGCCGCCGCGACCTCGCGGTTCGACTTCCGTGCATCCGACTGGAGTTCGCGGAGGATCGCCGCATCGAGTCCGTCCATGGGAGCGATTGTAGGGGTCCGCCCGTACGTCGTACGGATCTAGAGCGGTCAAGCCGTTCTTCGTCCTAGCATCGAGCCCGCACA